>JANPIO010000197.1:0-13573 GCA_031425055.1 Phormidium sp. VAR_61_metabat_6 | reverse complement strand
TGCTGGGAGCCATTTGACCCATCATGGTTTGCCACAGCGTTGTCCAAATCTGCTTAGCGGTGCGAATCAGCAAACCCGGCGGGAGACCAGCCATAGAAACCTTGCGTGAGGAGATGTCTTTACTATAAAGAACCTTTGGCGGTGCATCGCTGCGCGGATTCACCCTACGAGCCGCCAAAGCCCGCCAGGGTTGCCTAAAAGCCAGTTCGCAACACAGAGGTTTAAACCGATGATCAACCCATCCTTTCCGTGAGGTGAAGGACGACGGAACGTCCTTCTCGTAGGCCGCAGGACGTGCGCAGCCGGGGGTCTGGGGCCTGCGAAATGGCCCCAGCGGCAGATCTGGCTTTTGTCCCAAATTGTGCGCCGCACTGGTCAACGCTTTTCATAGGGCGATTGATGTGAGACAACGTTTTACCCGATTGAAACCATGGATGTTGCATTGGGCGAATAACCATTCGCCCCTACAGGCAAAAAATGCCGCCGACCCTAGCGGAATCGACGGCAACAGCGTGTAGTGAGGTATTTAACGCAAGAAACCCTTACACCCGAGCCGGAGCCTTTGTCCACTCCGTGTGGAACGTGCCCTCTTTATCGACCCGCACATAGGTGTGGGCTCCAAAGTAGTCGCGCTGGGCCTGGGTCAGGTTCTGCGGCAGGCGATCGCGCCGGTAGCTGTCAAAATAATCCAGCGACGCACTAAACGCCGGCACCGGGATGCCAAACGTCGCCGCCATGGCGATCACTTCCCGCCAGGCCGTCTGGCGATCGAGAATCGTCTGCTTAAACTCAGGGGCCAGCAGCAGGTTAGGCAGGCTGGGGTTCTCATCGTAGGCATGCTTAATCTTGTTCAAAAAGCCTGCCCGAATAATGCAGCCCCCCTTCCAAATTCGGGCCATTTCGCCCAGGTTAATGTCGTACTCGTAGTGCTTAGAAGCAGCGCCAATTAGCGCCATGCCCTGGGCGTAGGAACAAATCTTCGAGCAGTACAGCGCATCGCGGATCTTGTTGACCATGGTTTTGACATCGCCGTCAAAACTAGCCGTGGGGCCACTCAGCTCCTTTGACGCCGCCACCCGCTCTTCTTTAATCGACGACATAATCCGCGCATTCACCGCCGCGGTAATAGTGGGAATCCCCACGCCCAACTCCAGGGCGCTCATCACTGTCCAGCGACCCGTACCCTTTTGGCCAGCCGCATCTAGAATCAGTTCCACCAGGGGTTCACCGGTTTCGGCATCGACGTTGGTGAAAATATCGGCGGTAATTTCGATCAAAAAGGAATTCAGCTCGTCGGTGAGATTCCATTCGGCAAACACGTCAAAGAGCTGGTTGTGGTTCAGCCCCAGCACACTCTTCATCAGGTCGTAGGCTTCGGCAATCAGCTGCATGTCGCCATACTCAATGCCGTTGTGCACCATTTTGACGTAGTGACCCGCGCCGCGAGGACCAACGTAGGTGACGCAGGGCCCGTCATCCACCTGAGCCGCAATTTTTTTAACGATTGGCTCAATTGAGTCGTAGGCCGCGCGGGTGCCGCCGGGCATGAGGCTAGGGCCGAGCAGTGCTCCCTCTTCGCCGCCGCTGACCCCCATACCGATAAATCGCAGGCCGGTGGATTCTAGATCCTTCGTGCGGCGCTCGGTGTCTTCGTAGAGGGAGTTGCCGCCGTCCATAATCATGTCGCCGTCATCCAGCAGGGGGCGCAGCTGGTCGATCACAGCATCTACCGGAGCCCCGGCCTTGACCATGACCAAAATGCGCCGAGGCCGCTCTAGGGACTGCACAAACTCTTCAAGGCTGTAGGTGGCCTTGACGTTTTTGCCCTGAGTGCGCTTTTCCATAAAACGCTCGGTTACGGCGGCCGTGCGGTTGTACACGGCCACCGGGAAGCCCTTGCTCTCGACATTAAGCGCCAGGTTCTCGCCCATAACGGCGAGCCCAATTACACCAAAACTCTGTGCCATATCAATATTCTCGGTAACGGTTCGATCGACGGTCTAAGACGGGTTTCCTACGAAAACTCTGGGGTGAGCGGGTCAATGGGAGGTGAATGCAATGCCGCTGGCCTCAAAACTGTCAACAGCCTAAACAACTTTTTCAAGATGGCCACGCTCCCAAAGGTTTTCTTTAGGTGTGAAGCCTAAAAGCAAGGAATTCCTGACCTTTAGCGGTTGGTAGCCACCCCAGGTGCAGAATTTAGTCTGTTTAGCCCATGATTTTGATGGGGCTTGAGGGAAAGGTGACCGGGGGAACCGCAATCGATCTTCCCCTCACACCTTCCCCATCTCCCTCACCGCCTTCCGTAATCTTTCTGAAATTCTGTAGCCCCTGAAGCTGTGGAATTGAGCAAGTGCCGCAACAATGGCGTTGTGTTATGACGTTCTCTCCATTTGGCTATGAAACTTTTGTCTCGCCCTGCCCTGGTGGCTTCTGTGGTTATGGCTGGTCTTCTCGCTACTGTCGGCCCAGGTACTGCTTATTCTGGCTGTGCCCTGTCCAACTGGGGTGATGCTGGAATTTCAACATCAGACGCCGGGCTAAGTGGCTTTTGGGTGGCTTCGACTGACAGCAATGCTTTGGGTGTAGCTCTGGGCGGTTTAGGGGCAATTGTTGCTTTGCTATCCGGTGGCACTCTGCTAATGCGCCAGCACTGGCAAGCCCAAGCGGCGGCAGCCCTCGATGATGAAGTTGACCTAGGCCTGATTACCGAGACTGAGACGGTTTTGGTGTCTGAGCCAGCTGAGATTGAGAGTGAGGTGGCCTTGGCCTACCGGCGCTAGAGCGGTTTGACTGTGGTTGTAAATCTCCTTGAGTAGCTGAATCGAGGGCTGGCCGTTGGTCAGTCCTTTTTTTGCTCTCAGGACGGCTGCACTTGGGCCTGGAGCCAGCTTAGGTAATCGGGTAGACCCGCCACAATCGGTAGGGCAATAATCTCGGGCACCTCATAGCTGTGGTGCTGGGTAATGACCTGGGCGATCGCCTCAAACTGGCTGAGGTCGGCTTTGACGATCAGCTGCCACTCGGGCTCGGCGTGAATTTTGTCCTGCCACCGGTAAACAGAGCGCACCGGCAACACGCTAACGCAGGCGGCTAGTCGCGTCTCTACTAGATGGCGAGCCAGGCTCTCGGCCTCGGCCTCAGAGCCAGCGGTAACCAGCACAACTCCTAACGATGGGGGCGACATCACTGCTGGGGAATGCGATCGACAAACTGCGACTGGTTCAGGGTTTCCCGAGCTGGGCGGTGAGTCCAACGGGTTTCACCCTGCACCGTTTCGTAGAGGTAGGCACGGGCTTCGGCGGGCAGCACCGACTCGGTGAACTCAGTACCCACCACTACGGCATCCTTGAGAGATGCCTCCCCCAAGTGGGCGCGGGTGAGGTCAGCCCGCGATAGATCTACGCCGTCAAGTATGCCGTTCCACAGTACGGCCCCGGTCAGGTCAGAGCCGCTGAGGTTAGCCCCCATCAGGCTCACCCCGCGCATGGTGGTGTGGGCGAGATTAGCCGAGCTGAGATTGGCGTGGTCGAGGTTGGCCCCGTTGAGTTTGGCCTCCTTGAGGTTTGCCCCGGCCAAATTCATGCCGTGCAGGTCTACGCCGTTGAGCCAGGCTCCTTCTAAGTTAACGGCATCCATGCAGGTGCGCTCTAGGTCGGCCCCACTGAGTCGAGCCCCCGTGAGATGCGCCCAGGATAGGTTGGCCCCACTCAGGTTCGCGCCACGCAAGTTGGCCCCAGTTAAATTAGCGCCACAGAGGTTGGCCCCCCGCAAATCGGCATTGCGCAGGTTGGCATGGCACAGGTCGCAGCCGCTGAGTTTGGCATTGCGCAGGTCAGCTCGCACTAGGAATGATCCACGCAGGTTGGCCTTGGTCAGGTCGGCCTGGTTCAGGTGAGTTTCGCTCATTTTGGCAAAGCTCAAATTTGCCCAATTGAGGGTGGCGTAGTCAAGGTTGGCCTGGGTGAGAAAGGAGCGGCTGAGGTTGGCACCTTTGAGATTGGCGCGACTGAGGTCAACGTCTACCAAAATGTGATGACTGAAGTCACCGCCGGCCAAGCTAATGCCGGTGAAGTCGCGGTAGCCAGCTTCATAAAGCTCAAGGAAATATTTAATGTGCATAATGCTTCTGTGGTGAGCTGGGGACGCGCCAGACTCACGGGGGGCGACTAATGGCACGACAGGTTCCCAAAATGGGGGCATACAGGCTGTGAAGAGAGTATGAAAAATGACCTTTAAATAAAAGATTTATGAGTGAGGTTAACGCTTCTTTAACTAAGACTCAGGAACATAAATTCACAGTTCACAATATGTTTGATTATTTTTTTACAATCGCCATATATGGGGGCTGCGTGGCTTGAATACAGCTTATTTGCTTTCTTCCAGCCTGGCAGACTTCGTTGCTTTTGTTTGATAATTTGGTGAGAAACTTAGCACTCGACAGGACATGAATCGATTCATTTTTTGGGGCATTTGGCTCGGGTTTGTTCTGTATTCATTTATACTTGCTCCCCCCGATCGCCCTGACACCGCTGATTTAATTCTGCGGCTCTCTACAGGCCAGTGGGATGGCATCAACCCTGTCATTGTGGCGCTGTTCAACGCGATGGGAATCTGGCCCCTGGTCTATGCCGCCGTGGCCCTGGTAGACGGCCACGGGCAAAAGCAGCGAGCCTGGCCCTTTGTACTGGTGTCGTTTGCGGTAGGAGCCTTTGCGCTGCTGCCCTACTTGGCTCTGCGCCAGCCTAACCCCAGCTTTGACGGCCCCAAAAGTTCGCTGCTGCGCCTGTTGGAGTCTCGCTGGCTGGGGGCAGTGCTGGCCGCAGGGGCGATCGCCCTAGCCGCCTTTGCATTACTTACAGGAGACTGGCTCGATTTTGGGCAGCAGTGGCAGACCAGCCGCTTTATCCACGTTATGTCGCTGGACTTTGTTGCCCTGTGGCTGTTGTTCCCGGTGCTGCTGCGCGACGATATGGCCCGCCGGGGTCTGAGTCAGCCCTGGGTGCCGGCGGCGGTGTTGGCACTGCCGCTGGTAGGCGCTTGTTTGTATTTGGCGCTGAGGCCGGCTACAGAGGGAGTGATGGAGTGATGAGGGAGATGGGGAGGATGAGGGAGATGGGGAAGAGTTTTAGGTTTTGAATTTTGAGTGCTTCGTGTACAACTTAAACTCAAAACTTAAAATTAAGCGCTCAAAACTCTCCTTCCTTACCTTACCCCCCCTACCCCTCACCCCTCACTCCCCTACGCCGTCATACTCTGCAACCGGCTCAGGGTGCGCTGTACCGAGGATAGACCCTGGCGATCGCCCTGGGCTTCGAGATAGGCGCTGGCTCGCTCCAGATCGGCGATCGCTCTGGCCTGATCGCCCTGGCTCTGGTAGGCAGCGCTGCGGTAGCAGTAGGGCAGCGCAATCGGGTCGCCGCAGGCAATCGCATCGCTGTAATCGCGCACCGCGCCTTTGAGGTCGCCCAGCTTTTGCAGGGCACTACCTCGGTACACGTAGGCCATGGGCAGGTGGGGTTTGAGGGTAACGGCTTGGGTAAAGTCGGCGATCGCCGCCGCGTAGCGACGCTGCTCTAGGCGCAGCCAACCCCGGTTGCAGTGGGGGGCAAACAGTTTGCCGTTTTGCAGAATTGCCTCGCTCAGATCGGCCTCAGCGGCATCGATCTGGTTGAGTTCGAGCTGGGCTACCCCCCGGTTGTTGAGGGCAATGGCGTGGTCAGGCTGGAGGTTAATCACCTGGCTGTAGTCGCTAATCGCGCCGGGTTGGTCGCGCAGGTCGTGGCGGGTCGTGCCCCGGTTAAAGAAGGCCACGGTGTCCCCAGGGGGAATGGCCGGGTCGTGGAAGCGCTGCATGAGGGCATGGATGACAGCGGGTTCGGCGGTGCGCAGCTTGGCGTCTAGGTCAGGGATGACGGCGCTCTGGGTGGGCAGTGCCTTAAGGCTGACAATGGCGTAAGTGTTCCCCAAGGTGTTGTCGGTGGGGGCGCTGCTGCCGCTGTCGCAGACCAGATAGCTCTCAGCGGTGCCCATAATTCTGAACTTGAAGCGATCGGGGTAGTTTTCGCGCAGAGG
Source organism: Phormidium sp. VAR_61_metabat_6 (assembly GCA_031425055.1). GTDB lineage: Bacteria > Cyanobacteriota > Cyanobacteriia > Phormidesmidales > Phormidesmidaceae > Nodosilinea. The sequence continues at coordinate 7,498 of JANPIO010000197.1, read as the reverse complement.
TAGGAGCTGATTGAGGGAGGCCTTGAGCAGCTGGAGTTGGCTCGACTCAGTGCCCCAGCGCTGGCTGATGCGCCAGGTCAGGCGGCCATCGTGCTGATCGCCCCGGTGGCACCAGCCAATTTCGAGCTGACCGCCCCGATCGAGCAGCTGGCGAAATTGATCTAGCAGGCTGTCGTCGATCGTGACGTAGCTCGCCCAGGGCCACACCAGCAGCACCCGCCGCGTGGCGGTTCTGAGGGCAGTCTCAAGGGCATGGCGGCTGGCCATGGCTTGGGGTTCGATGGCGCTAGCCACGGGGAAGTCAATGATCCAGTCGGGCTGGGGCAAGGGCAGCGGCTTAGCCGTGGGCTCTTGGCGCGAGGTTTTAAGCTCGGCTTCAGTCTGCTGCACTCGTCGGGCCAACTGCATTAGGGCTTTGCGGTTGGCGGTGTCATCGGGGGCGGTGACCAGCTGGCTAGTGAGCTGCTGCTGCCGTTCGGAGAGCGATCGCGTCACCCCCTCCAGCTGAGCTACCTGAGCCTTTACCTGCCCCAGATATTGCGACACCACCTGCTGCACCTGTTCCTGGGTGTGGCCAGCGGTTTCCTGGCGGCTGACCTGCTGCTGCAAATGCTGCACCTCAGCGGTCAGTCGCTCTAGCTCGGCGGTGCTGGGCGGTGCCGCCGGAAACCCGTTTACCGTGCCCACCGGAATTTTGGTCAGGGCCTGCTCTAGGCGAGTTTGCTGGCGAGTCAGGTCTTTGACGTGGTCTACTAGTCGGCCAAATTCTGACTGGGGCACCAGGGCAGCCATGGCCTTGACCACTTCCCCCATTTCAGATCGGTACTGGCCAGGGGCACTGGTTTGGGGAAACTCCTGCCAGCGGCGATCGATTTGCCCCAGGGCGTCTTGTAGGTTGGTGACCAAAATGCGGGTTTCTGAACGCAGGTTTTCTAGGCTCACCCGGGTCTGCATCAGGTCGGTTTTGACTTGGGAGAGCTTGTTTTCGGCGGCCTCTACCCGAGGGTTGGTGACCAGCCGCTGCATGTACGTGCTGAGGTTTTCGAAGCTCATCTGGGCCGCAGCCGACTGCTCCTGGAGCTGGGCAATCTGCTGGTTGACGCTAGTCAGGTCGGGGACAGGCAGCGCCTCAAGGCGCTGGTCAACGTGGGCTTTGAGGCCGTTGATCTGCTTAGCAAGGCGGATGAAAGAATGGTTGTTGCGCTCCATCACTGCCCTCTGAAAGTTGGTCAGCGCCTCGGGCGAAGGCATGGCCGTCACCTGTTTGGTCAGGTTGGTGAGGCGGTGCCCGGTTTGGCGGTGCTGGCGGGCGAGCTTTTCCTGAGCTTCTTCGAGCTGCTGCTCAACTCGGTTGCGGTTGAGTAGCCCAACCGCCGCCAGCACTGTGAGCGGTGCCGAGGCCAGTGCAATGTTTTGGGCAGCAATCGACGCCACGGCACCGACGCCAGACCCGACGACTAGGGCGCGTTCGGCCCTGGTCAACCAATGATTATCGGCCACGTTGTTTCCCCTGATGACTAAAACCGCTGAGGCGTGGCGATGCCTGAGGGGGCGTCAGGGGGCTGCATCGCTACTGGTTTACTCTTCGGGGGGCGATCGCGACGTCAGGATAGTTTTGGCAAAAAGCTGGGGGGCAGCGGTAAACAGATAAGCATTATTGAAATTTATCAATCAGTAACAAAAATCAAATAGCATTTAATCAATCTACCTCTTTCTTTTTGGGTCAGGCATTGGCTAAACTCTATTGAAAATAGGTTCAAGTCTATTCAGCTAGCGATTTGATTGATAATGGTCAATCCTGCCCTGGGCACCCAGTCCCGGGTTAAAACCGCCGCCAACCCCTGCCAGGTAATGCTTTCGCTCTCCTTTTGCCCGAGGATGCCTCGTCTATGACTCCAATTATTGCCCAAACGAGCTGGCTCATTCCCCTGTATCCCTTGATGGGAGCACTGCTGACTATTCCCTGGTCGCCGGCCTTTATTCGTCGCACTGGGCCGCGCCCGTCCGGGTACATCAATATTGTAATGACGGCTTTGGCCCTGGTTCACACCCTGCTGGCGTTTTTGGCCCTCTGGGGGAAGTCGTCACCTCAGTTTTTCTTTGCCCCATGGCTGAATGTGGCGGGGCTGAATCTGGCTATTCCCCTAGAGGCGTCGCTGATCACCCTAGGGGCCTGCGTGCTGATCATCACGCTGAATCTGCTGGCCCAGATCTATGCTGTGGGCTACCTGGAGATGGACTGGGGCTGGGGCCGCTTTTTCGCCATGATGTCGCTGTTTCAGGCGGGACTGTGCGCCCTAGTGCTGTGCAACTCGCTGCTGTTTGCCTACATGCTGCTGGAGATTTTGACCCTGGGCACCTACCTGCTGGTGGGCTTTTGGTACAACCAATCCCTAGTGGTGACCGGGGCGCGCGACGCGTTTTTGACGAAACGAGTCGGCGACTTGGTGCTGCTGATGGCGGTGCTGGCCATCTATCCCCTGGCCCACACCTGGGACTTTCGGGAGCTAGCGGCCTGGGCCCAAACCGCAAATGTAGATCCTGGGTTGATCACGCTAATTGGTATTGGCCTGATTGCTGGCCCAATGAGCAAATGTGCTCAGTTCCCTTTGCACCTGTGGCTGGATGAGGCGATGGAAGGCCCGCTGCCCAGCACCATTTTGCGCAACTCGGTGATCGTCACGACCGGCATCTGGGTGCTGGTGGAGATGGAGCCTGTGATTGCCCTGTCGCCGATGGCCTCGGCCTTTGCGATCGCGGTGGGGGCGGTGACGGCGATCGGTGCGACTCTGATCTCGGCGGCCCAAATCGACATTAAGCGAGTGCTCTCGTACCTCAGCAGTGCCTACATGGGGCTGATGTTTATCGCCCTCGGCACTCACCAACCCGGTGCTGCCCTGCTGCTGGCCCTGATCTATGCCCTGGGCATGGCGGCGCTGGTTATGGGTGCAGGCTCGGTCATTATCAATATCACCACCCAAGATCTGACCCAAATGGGGGGGCTGTGGGGTCGCCGCCCTGTCACCGCGATCGCCATGATTACGGGGGCCGCTAGTCTGGTGGCTCTGCCACCCCTGGGTGGGTTTTGGGCCATGCTCTCGCTGGTGTCGGGCCTCTGGGATGGCGATCGCGGTTTACTGGTGGCGATCGTGCTGCTGGTGAACTGGCTGATGGCCTTTAGCCTAGCTCGGCTGCTGGGGCTGATCTTTGCGGGCAAGACCCAGCAGATGACGATACGATCGCCCGAGCCGATCTGGTTCATTGTGCTGCCGCTGGCGATCGTTGCGGGTTTCGCCCTGCACCTGCCGTTGGTCATGGCCCAGTTCAACCTGCTGCCTGCCTGGGCTGAGGTCAGCCAAGACATGGCTTTGCTGCTCACCTGGTCGAGTATTCTCGGTGCGGCGGTTGGCACTCTGCTCTACGTCAACCGCATGGTTGAAAACCCAGGCAAGCTGATTCAAAAGCCCCTGCAAAACCTGCTGGCCTATGACTTTTACACCCCCAAGCTCTACCGCAACACCTTTGTGTTGGGGGTAGATGTGCTGTCGCGTATGACCGACTGGCTCGATCGCTACGTGGTCGATGGCCTAGTCAATGCCGTGGGTCTGGCTTCGCTCTTTGGTGGCGAAACCCTGAAATACGGCAACACCGGGCAGCTTCAGTTCTACGTGCTCACCATTGCCCTCGGTGTCGCCGGACTGGGGATTTTGATGAACTGGCAGGCGCTAGCGGCGCTGTTTTAGATAGATGTGGAGTAGGGGGGTAGGGGAATAAGGGAGTTTAATCCCTCGTCACCCATCACCCCCTACCCATCCACCCCCTACCCGCCCACTCCCCTACCCATCCACCCCCATGCTCACCCCCCTGCTCTTACTTCCTCTCCTCGGCGCGATCGCCATCTCGCTCTGGCCCGGCCTCTCTAGCCAGCAGGCTCGCTACGGTGCCCTGATTGCCTCCGGTGCCGCCCTGCTGTGGACTCTCTATCTGTTCACCCAGTTTGACCTGGCCTTTGGCGGTTTTCAGTTCCACGAATTTTTGCCCTGGCTGCCCGCCCTGGGGCTTAACTACGAACTCAGCCTGGATGGGCTGTCGCTACTGATGGTGGCGCTCAACAGTCTGATCACCTGGATCGCGATCTGGAGCAGTGACCCACAAATTGAGCGGCCCCGGCTGTTTTACAGCCTGCTGCTGCTGGTGAGCAGCGGGGTGGCGGGGGCCTTTGTGGCCCAAAACCTGATGCTGTTCTTCTTGCTCTACGAAATTGAGCTGGTGCCGCTATACCTGCTGATCGCCATCTGGGGCGGCGAGAAGAAAGCCTATGCGGCTACCAAGTTTTTGCTCTATACGGCGCTGTCGGGGGCGCTGATGCTGGCCGGATTTTTGGGCACGGTTTGGCTCAGCGGCGCGAAAGACTTTACCTACTACGCTGTGATGGGCCATGACCTGCCGATGGTGTGGCAGGGCGTGCTGCTGGGGCTGCTGCTGGTGGCCTTTGGCATCAAAATTCCCCTGGTGCCGTTTCACACTTGGCTCCCCGATACCTACGTGTCGGCCTCGACCCCCGTGGCGATGATGCTGGGCGGGGTGCTGGCCAAGCTGGGCACCTATGGACTGTTTCGCTTTGGCCTGGGGCTGTTTCCCGATGCCTGGGCACAGTTTTCGCCCTACCTGGCGGGGTGGGCGGCAGTGAGCGTGCTCTACGGGGCGGTGACGGCGATCGCCCAATAAGACATCAAGCGCATGGTGGCCTACAGCTCGATTGGTCACATGGGCTATGTGCTGCTGGGCGGCGCGGCGATGACCGACCTGGCCCTCACTGGAGCCGTCAGCCAAATGGTTTCCCACGGCATCATTTTGGCCCTGCTCTTCCATCTGGTCGGGGTGATCGAAACCAAGGTCGGCACCCGCGAGCTGGACGTGCTGAACGGGCTGATGAATCCGGTGCGGGGGCTGCCCATGGTCAGCGCCCTGCTGGTGCTGGGCGGCATGGCCAGCGCCGGCATTCCTGGACTGGTGGGGTTTGTGACCGAGTTTCTGGTGTTCCAGGGCAGCTACGCGGCCTACCCCGTGCAGACCCTGCTGGGGGTGATCGGCACGGGCTTGACGGCGGTGTACTTCGTGATTTTGCTCAATCGCACCTGCTTTGGGCGGCTAGACAATGCGATCGCCTACTTCCCTAAGGTCACCTTCTCCGAAAAGCTGCCCGCCTATGTGCTGGCGAGTCTGATTCTCTTCCTCGGCATTCAGCCCAACTGGCTGGTGAAGTGGGGCGAACCGACCGCCAGCCTGATGGTAGCTAACATTCCGATCTTCACTACCGAGGTCGTTGCCGACGAGGTAATTCAAGGGATCGAGGTTCAAACCGATGCCGCGATTGCCCTGCCCATCGCTACTCTCCCCACCCTGCCATGATCCATTCCTGTAGGGTGTATCCGCGCAGCGATGCACCATCCCCTGGGACAACCCCTAAATTCTCGTAATGGTGCATTACGGCAGGGCCAGATTAGATGACAACAGCACAGGGAATCCGCGCCTAATGCACCCTACGGGCGAGCGGTGGAAATTAGAGTAAATCCCAGATTTGTTCGGGAACTAGGCGGTGGGGGCCATGGCGGAGGTCGGCGGGCGATCGCCAAACCGCCTTAAACTGCCGCTTCCCCTCCACCACATCTAGGCTCTCCTGCCCGTAGCGCGATTCATCCACAAATCGCCCGTCGTAAACAAACACGATTTCGTGCCCTGGCTCGCCCTCGTAGACAAAGATGTTTTCCACGATGCCCAACAGCTCCACCTCGGCAATGTCGGCCCCCAGCTCCTCTTTGATTTCGCGAATCGCCGCCTCGGCGCTGGTTTCTCCAACGTCAATGCCGCCCCCCAGGGGTCGCGCAAAGCCCCGCTCTTTCACCGAGTCGTAGCTCTCATGCACCAAAATCTCGTCGCCCCGCCGCAGCAAACAGATCGAAATTGGCCGAATTCGCGCTTTTTTGCCCATCGTGAAACTCCCAATTGAACGAATTTAGCCTACAGCAGTCTGGATGGTGGGCAATGCCCACCCTACTTCTAATTCAAAACTCAAAACTCAGCATTCATAACTCCCCTACCCATCCACCCCTATGCCCACCCTCACCGAAACACCCAAAACCCTGATCCCCCCCTCCACCCACCCCCACTCTGACGTGGTTCACCGGCTAGAGGCTGGCGGCTCAATGCTGCCCGACACGCCAGAAAACCTGATGCAGATCATCGGCATCTATAAGGCCTACGCCGTGCCGATGGATTTCTACTGGCGCGACCTGCTCTACATTGCCGAGCGGGTGTTTTTGAACCCGGTACCGGCCTTTAAGTATTTTTTGCCCCAGGAATATCTGGATCTGCCCAACCACTACGCGGGCGACACCGCCGACCTGCGAATTTGGCGGGGGGAAGCTACGGCCCACCCAGAACTGCTGGAATTTATGGCCAAGGGCGAGCTGAAGCGCAAACTGCCCAAGCTGTTCCACCACCTGTGGCACGATCGCGTCAACATGGAGTTTGCCGAAGCCTGCATGCGGGCGATGCTCTGGCACCAGGATATGGGCGGGCGGTTCAACGACTATTTGTATACCGAGGAGTATAAAGGGGCGTGCGATCGCGCCATCCGCGCCTACTTCAAGGGCAACCCCGCCATGCTGGGCCTGCACAAACTCTTCCCCGAGATGTTCTATGAAAAGTGCCGCGAACTCTCCTACTACTCCAACCTGGGCCTGTTCTGGGAAGTGATGGCCCCGGTTTTCTTTGAAATGTCGGACATCTACGACGAAGGCGGCTTTGCGGGCGTGCCCGACGCCATGGACTTCTTGGTCAACGGCATTTTTGCCGTGGCCGGTCGGCCCATCTACCACCACGTCTACGTCGGTGACGAATGCTTCGAGCTGGTGCCCAAATCCTGCGGGTTCACCTGGCTGTACGAGGCGGCTTTACCCTACGTCGAAGCCGTGTTCTACCGCACCGCCCCCTTCCGGGGCACCAAATCCTACAACGCCCAAGCTGGGCAAGTGCCCCAGGATCAAAACGACTTCCACTACGGTATTCTCTACGCCGATGTCTTCCCCGTGGGCAGCGCGGGCATTCCCCCTACCCTGCTGATGCAGGACATGCTCCACTTTTTACCGCCCTACCTGCTGGAGTATTACCAACAGCACTGTCGCGGCGAAGACGACATGCTGATTCAGCTGGGGATTACCTTTCAGCGATCGATGTACAACGTCACCTCAGCGGTAATCCAAGCCCTGCGGGCCGCCCTGCTCTACCCCCTAGACGACCAAAACCCTCGCCACCTGATGGCCAACCGCCAATTCTTTGAGGCCCAGATGGATCGCTTTGTGCGCCCCGAAGCCCGGCTGCGAGATGTCCAGCGGCAGGAGTATCGGTAGAGGAGTGGGGAGTGATGGGGTGATGGGTGTGTGTGGGGAAGTTGAGCCCTCCTACTGTTGCAGAGTCTTCTTGTAGCCTTCTCTCG
>JANPIO010000196.1:0-4541 GCA_031425055.1 Phormidium sp. VAR_61_metabat_6 | reverse complement strand
CGGTGCTCAACCCCGCCCAGCAGTTTGCGGCGGCGATGGAGCAGGCCCTGCGGCGGCAGTCAGTGACGGTAGAACAAACGGTGATTGTGCAAACCCCAGCCCCGATCGCAGATCCAGAATTGGCGGCGGTCGAGTCTCCCTCCGTCCGGGAGCTGATGGTCTTGGCCAATCGCAATAGCGATAACCTCTACGCCGAGGCCCTATTCAAAACCCTAGGAGTAACGGCGGGGGGCACGGTCACTGAGGCCAGTCAGGCCGGGGGCGAGGTGGTCAAGACGGCCCTGGCAGAAATTGGGGTGGATGCGTCAGCCCTGCGGTTGGCAGATGGCTCTGGACTGTCGCGGCACAACCTGGTGTCGCCGATCGCGCTGGTCGAGACCCTCCAGGTGATGACCACCCATCCCCAAGGCGACGTGTTTCGAGATTCGCTGGCGATCGCAGGCCAGACTGGTACCCTAAGCAATCGGTTGCGGGGCACAGCGCTAGAAGGGCGCTTGCAGGGAAAGTCGGGGGCACTGACCGGCAACGTAGCGCTGTCGGGCTACGTGCAGCCGCCCAACTACGAACCCCTGGTGTTTAGCATCGTGATCAACCACTCAAACCAGCACGCCAGCGTTCTACGGGAAAAGATTGACCAACTGCTGCTGTTGGTGGCGCAGCTTAGATCAGGCTGTTAACCCCTGGCGGCAGTCGGTTGAGCGATCGCCTAGGGAACACTAGTTAGTGCTTCGGATCCTATGCCTTAGTGAGGATATCAGGGGCTCAACATTGGTGTGAAAATATTGGTCTGGGGTGAGTAAACGCGCTGGTAGATGGGCCTAGACAGGCTGACGGGAGCTTTCGTCTATACTCATTTCATTGCAGATCTTTCATTTCAAAAACGATCGAGCGATCGCGAGGGTAGTCAGTATGGTGACGGCGAACGAGGCGGCTATGGCTACAGAACCGATGCGCTTGCAGGCTGTGCCCAGCTTTCAGCAACTACAGCAGACGCTGCGCGATCGCTGGTGTTCAACCGATGAATTTGACACCCAAGAGCGGCATATAGTGGTGGTGCCCTCGCTCAGCCTCGATCAGGAAGAGCTGCAGAAAATTGAGGGGGTAAACCACTACGAAGAGCGGCTGCTGTTTTCGCTGATTCGGCTGCGCAACCCCAATACGCACCTGGTCTATGTCACCTCTCAGCCCCTGCACCCCAGCATTGTCGATTACTATCTAGAGCTGCTGCCAGGCATTCCCAGTTCCCATGCGCGCGATCGCCTCACCTTGCTGTCGGCCTACGATAGTTCGGGCAAGCCCCTTAGCCAAAAACTGCTGGAGCGCCCCCGCCTGCTCAAACGCATTCGTAAAGCGATCGATCCCGATCGCGCCTATATGACCTGCTATAACTCCACCGCCTGGGAGCGCGATTTGTCCCTGGCGCTGGGGCTGCCCCTGCTGGCCCTCGACCCCGATCTACTGCACTGGGGCACCAAAAGTGGCAGTCGCGAAATTTTTAGACGCTGCGGCATTCCCCACCCCATCGGCAGTGAGTTGGTGTTCGATGAATTGTCTCTGGCCCAGGTCACCGCCGAGGTGTGGGAGCAAGACCCCAGCCTCAAGCGCATGGTGATCAAGCTCAACGAGGGCTTTTCGGGAGAAGGCAATGCGATTCTAGATCTGCGGAAACTGTCGGCCGCTGCGCCGGGAAGTGTGGATCATGGCGATCGCGTTCGAGCTTTGAGCGAAGCCTTCCACACCCTGAGCTTTCAGAGTGATATCGAAACCTGGGAGCACTTTTCGGCCAAAATTCCGGTGCTTGGGGCAATCGCCGAAGCCTTCGTCGAAGGTGACCACAAAGAATCCCCCAGCGTGCAGGGCCGTATTACTCCCCTGGGCGAAGTCGAAATTCTCTCTACCCACGACCAAGAACTGGGCGGTCCCGATGGGCAAATCTTTCTCGGCTGCTCCTTTCCGGCCCGGCCCGACTATCGCCTTGAGATTCAAGAAATGGGCCAACGCATTGGCGAAGAACTAGCCCGCCAGGGTGCCCTAGAGCGCTACGGCGTCGACTTTATTGCCGTCGCCAAGGGTGACCCCAAAGCCCCCCAGTGGGATCTCCAGGCGATCGAGATCAACCTGCGCAAAGGCGGCACTACCCATCCCCTCATGGCAATGAAAATGCTGACTGAGGGTCGCTTTCACCGAGCTGATGGGCTGTTTTATACCAAGCAGGAGCAGGTGCGCTACTACCGCGCCTCCGACAACCTGCAAAAGCCCCACTACCAAGGTCTGCTGCCCAGTGATCTGATGGATATTATTGTCACCAAGCAGCTACACTTCAACTCCATTAGTGGGGTGGGCGCAACCTTCCACCTCATGGGCTGCCTGTCGGAGTATGGCAAGGTAGGCCTCACCTGCATTGGCACGAGCCCCAATCACGCCCGCGAGATCTACGACCAGGTGGTAGCTGCCCTAGATGAATCTACATTGTGACCAAAGTTGTCAAAAAATGAACCCGCCTTCACTTGGTGGCGGACTGCGACTGTTGACAAGACAGGAGCTTAAATACCTCCGCCTTGACTTAAATCATGCAGTCAGTTCGGCTTAGATGCCAAAGGGAATAGGGGCATCTAGAGCAAGGGCTTGGTCTGCGTTTGATGCCTTTGGGCTTGTGTCGACATAACACTAAACTCGAATCATATAACTCCGATTCCCAACAGCCAAGCCATAGGGGTATAGGCGTGGCCGAGCTAGAGGCTCTATGGCATGCACCTAGTGAAATTTAGGGTGACCAAGCAGGGTTTAGTATAAGTGCGCCATAATCTCCACAAAAACTTTTTCCCTTTAACTATCTTAATAGCGTTAGTTACATTACTGAACAATCGCCCGCAGTTGTAGGAGTTTATCCTGATTGCCTGGGTACTCTAGGATTTGTCAGTAGACTTACTGACTTAACACTTCATTTAATCAAAACATAGAGTTTCTCGATGTTCAGGTTATCTGCTGTTAACTGGTTGCCGTTTTGTTCTAGGGTTCAGAACAGTTTAGTGGGTTTGAGTGCAATGACAAAATTGCCATAAAAATTTCTTTGGTTCAATGAGCACGTTGCCCATTGGTGGCACAATCTACAACTTTAATTTGTCATTAGGGGCCGTTAAAATGCGGAGGAGAAGATATAATCATGGCAAAAATTCTAGTCATTGAAGATACTCAGGATCTTCGAGAAGGCATTGTCCAGTCTTTAAGCTACCTCGGTTTTGAAACAATTGGAGCGGAGAATGGCAAGGCTGGAGTTCAGCTAGCAAAAATGCATTTTCCAGACCTGATCGTGTGCGACATTATGATGCCAGAGATAGACGGTTATCAAGTTTATAAAATTTTGCATCAAGATCCAGAAATGATGGTCATTCCATTCATTTTCTTGTCAGCTAAGACTGACCGATCAGATATTCGCAAAGGAATGAACTTAGGCGCAGACGACTATCTCGCTAAGCCATTCACAACGACTGAACTGGCAGATGCAATTACCAGTCGGCTACACAAAAAAAATGCGATTGTTGATCCTTACATCGCAGAAATGAAGAGTGCAACTGAGCAAATTAGTGCTTTAGCGTATCAGGATCAACTAACTAAGCTGCCAAATCGTATTCTGCTATATCAAAAATTTCAGCAGGCTCTATCAACAGCAAAACGTCGTCAACAAATGATGGCAGTTTTATGCATAAATCTACACCAGTTTAAAACCGTCAACGATACGTTTGGATACTCAACAGGAGATCTGTTGCTTCAAGCTGTAGCCGAACGGTTGACCAAACTTTTAGGCCAGGAAAATATATTAGCTCGAATCAATGCTGATGTGTTTAGCATAATTTTAGTCAACGTCTTAGATAAGAAAGCTGTTGAAAATCAGGTCAAAGCCATTTTAAGCAATCTCGCGGATCCCTACTGGCTGAATGATCATAAAATTCAGACGCAGGCTAAAATTGGCATTGCTCTTTACCCCGATGATCAAAGTGACTTTGGCAAATTGCTGAGCCATGCCGAAATGGCTATGGGTTTTGCTAAGCAGTCTCGAAAGGAAAGCTATCATTTTTATGAAGTGGAAATGGGAGCCAAGACGGAGCAAAATAGTTTAATAGAAAAGGGATTAAATAGTGCTCTAGAGAATTCTGAATTCCAGATATTTTATCAGCCTAAAATAAACTTAATTACTGGACGCATCATGGGGGCCGAAGCCCTATTGCGATGGCATCATCCTGAGTTAGGGATGGTTGACCCAAATATCTTTATCCCGATCGCAGAAAAAACAGGCCATATTATTGAAATTGGTAACTGGGTCTTAGAAGCCGTTTGTGCTCAAACTAAGATATGGCAGAATCTTCACCCAATTCCCCTAAAGGTATCTGTAAATTTATCAGTATTTCAGTTGAGACAAGAAGGTTTAGTGCGAACTATTTCCCAGATCTTAAACCAAACTCAGTTTGACCCAAACTGCTTAGAACTAGAGCTTACTGAAACCAGCTTGATGGAGGATATAGAATCTGCGATCGCTATTCTAG
>JANPIO010000195.1:0-4996 GCA_031425055.1 Phormidium sp. VAR_61_metabat_6 | reverse complement strand
GAAGAAATCTTTGGCCCGGTTCTAGCCGTGATCAAAGCCCAAGACTTTGACGATGCCCTGCGCATCGCCAATGATACCGACTACGGGTTGACCGGCGGTCTCTACTCCCGCACCCCCTCCCACATTGAGCGGGTGCAGAACGAGTTTGCGGTCGGCAACATCTACATCAACCGGGGAATTACGGGGGCGATCGTCTCCCGTCAGCCCTTCGGTGGCTTTAAGATGTCTGGCGTTGGCTCCAAGGCGGGTGGCCCAGATTACCTGCTGCAATTCCTAGAGCCTCGCCACGTCAGCGAAAACGTCCAACGCCAGGGCTTTGCCCCGATTGAAGGCGTGGATTAATTTAGACAAGAAACCCAGTTTCTATGAGAAACCGGGTTTCTTCTCACCCGCCAGGGATGTATTCACCAAGCCCAAACTATGGGTTAATGGCAAGGTCAACCCCCGTGTCTTGCACCTTAAGAATTAGCTATGACTGAAGCAACCAACCCCAGAGTATTTTTTGACATCACCATCGGCGGCACTCCCGCAGGCCGCATCGTCATGGAGCTGCGGGCCGATGTCACCCCCAAAACCGCCGAAAACTTCCGCGCCCTGTGTACCGGCGAAAAAGGCATGGGTACCTCCGGCGTGCCCTTGCACTTCAAAGGCTCTAGCTTTCATCGCGTCATCACCGAGTTCATGTGCCAGGGCGGCGACTTCACTCGTGGCAACGGCACCGGCGGTGAGTCGATCTACGGCATGAAGTTCGCCGACGAAAACTTTACCCTCAAGCACACCACCCCCGGCCTGCTGAGCATGGCTAATGCTGGCCCCAACACCAACGGATCGCAGTTCTTTTTGACCACTGTGGCGACCCCCTGGCTTGACGGCAAGCACGTCGTCTTTGGCAGCGTCGTCGAGGGCATGGATGTGGTCAGCACCATAGAGCAGGTGGGCAGCCGCAGCGGCCAAACCTCTGAGCCGGTAGTGATTGCCGACTGCGGCCAACTGTAAGACGCTAATCGTCGGGGGGAAACCGTAGACTAATCTCGCCGGTTTCGCTAATTATGACGCTGCCACCGAGGGCTTCAATTCTGTCAATGGCTTTTTGGCGAGTTGCATCGTCAAAGGCATTGGCCAAAACACTGGCCCAGGCATTGACCTGGGCCTGCTTGCTCAGGGGGTTGTTGGCTAAGAAATCCGCTGTTCGCTGAGAGTTTTCGGCAATGATTGGGGCCTCTGCCTCAGGCGATTGCCGTCCCCAGTCGGCGGCAGTTTGAAAGGACTGTTGGGCCGCCTTGCCATCGCCCAGATAGAGTAGCTCATCCACGCCGCGATAGCGCCAGATATAAAATCCGTCAGGGGGTAGAGTTGGGGTCAACCGCTCTAGCCCCTGAGCGGTAATCGCAACGCTTTGCTCAGGCTGGGCGGCGAAATTGCTGGTACTGCCCGACAAAAATAAATAGAACATTCGATAATACGGGTCTTTGGGGATGACAACCCGAAAGAACTCTGGGCTGAGGTCGTAACCCGTTTTGGCGCGGGCCTCGTCGTCGCCAAAGTACTGCAAAAACCTTAGAAAAAACCAGTCGGCTACCAGATTGTCGAACCCAAAGGTGGGCATTTTTTGCGCCAGCGCTAAGGTCGCAGCCGTCGATTGGTCTTGCTGGTCAAGACCTTGATCGGTGATGCTGCTGTCTTGTAGGTTAGCCAGACGCTGCTGTTGTAGGGGCACCAAGGCCAGCAGCAGGGCAACGGGTAGGCCCCAAATTGCCAGTTGTTTAGCCCAGAGCAGGGGCGAGCGGCGTTTGCTTGGAGAGAGCGGCATGGTGTTGGCGCAAGGGTAAGAAACCTGTAGAGCGGGTTTCAGGTTTGGGGGTGGTTCTAGAATAAGTCTACCCACTGTGGCTGCGATCGCAATTGAGACGCTTCAATTCAGCCTCCTCATTCCCGCAGCAACTCTGTAACCTTATGGCATCTCCCATGGCCCAAACCACTTCTCAACAACTCGATGCTGCTTTTAAAGGTTGGTGGCTAGGAGGGGTCGGCCTGTTGGCTGCTGTCGTGATGACCTGGCTACCCCACAGCTACCTGCGCATGGTGAGCTGGCCCTGGGCTTTGGTGTGGCAGCTGGGGTTTCTGGCCTTTGGCGGCTGGCTGGTCTGGCTGCTGCGCCAGTTTCACGTGCCGTTTCGTCCTCTGGGCTACGGGCTCGATTGGGCCGTAGCAGGCACAGGCGCTAGCTTAATTGTTAGCAGCCTGACCAGCGACTTCAAAACGGTGGCTCTGTGGAATGTGGTTTTAGCAACGTACTACTTTTTTGCGTTGTACTGCGGTGTCAATTGGGTAAAACACGCGCAGCTCAAAGCCACTCAGATAGCTGCTGCGATCGCCACCACTATGCTGGGCACCGCCCTAATTTCCCTTCTGCTATGGCGACCTGCGTCAGGGGCAGAGCTAGATGACAGTTTTTCTACCGCTCTGCGCAACGCTATGCCTTTTGGCCACCACAATTTTGTGGGCGGCTACTTTACCCTGGCGCTGCCGTTTGTTGCAGCTTGTGCTGTGGCCTTTAAGGGACGGCTGCGGGGATTGGCGATCGCAGCCTCGGTCTTGGCTGCGATCGCCCTCTATGTCAGTGGGTCGCGGGGGGCGCTGTTGGGGATTTTGGTGTGGTTGCTTGTAATTGTCGTTGCATTTGTAGTCAACCCCACCGCAAAGGGTAAAATCCAGCGCTGGCTGTTGGGCGGGCTGGGATTAGCTGTCGCGATCGGTGTTCTAGCCAGCAACTCAAGGGTTCGCAGCTTATTTGGCGGCCTAGATTTCAACCACCCCTCTGGCTTTGCGGTGCAAGATGGGCCACTGTTAGACCGTTACTTTATGTTTAAAACCGCCATCAATATCCTGCGTCATCGACCCTTAGTGGGCGTAGGCCCAGGGGTGATGAGCCGCGTCTCAAATCTATATCGCCCCATAGAAACAGGCCTGGGTCTAGACCACTCTCAGCAGCTCCACAGCACTCCGTTTCAGCTTTTAGGAGAGATGGGGCTACTGGGTCTTGGGCTGTACCTGGTCTGGCTGGTGCTCATTGCAGCACTCTGGCTACGGCTGTACCGAACTGTGAATGATCAGGGTAATCAATGGCTGCTGTATGGCGTAGGTGGTAGCTTCTTGGCCTATGGGGTATCTAGCCTCACCGACTACCAGCTTGAAAATATTGGCATTTCTATGGTGCTGGTGGCCCTGTTGGCTCTGTTGCTCAGCCTGGCGAATCAAACAGAATTGCCCCCGCCAACTCCCCTCGGTGGGGATATGCGCCGCTATCTCAGTTTGGCGCTGGTAGCCTGGTTGGCGATCGCAAGCTATCTGTGGTTCATAACTGACCTAGGCTTCTTTTTTGCCCACCGCGCCCTCAGCCGAGCAGAACAAGGAGATGTAGCCGGCTCTTTACAGCAGCTTTCTGCCGCCGCCGCCTTTGTGCCTTGGGACCCCACCTATCCCGCTTTGGCTGGGCAAAACATCTATCAACTGCTGCCGCTAGTGCCCCCCGCTGAGCAAGCTGCCGTGCGCCGAGACGCCCTGGCCAACTTGTATAGTGCTGCTGCGATCGCCCCCAACGATGCCTGGTTTAATTACAACATGGCGGTGCTGCTGTTACCCCAAGACCCAGCAGCAGCAGCGGACTATAGCCGCCGTGCCGTGCAGCTACTCCCCAGAAAAAGTGCCTTGAGCCGCTATGTGCTAGGGCAAACCTACCTAGCCCAGGGACAAACCGAAGCAGCCGTAACCGCATTTAGCCTTCAAGGCTTGGGCCAGCCCGAATTTTTGACCCTGCCTCTGTGGGAGCAAGGGCCCCTAGCCCCAATTAAACAGCAGGTTTTAGAGCAAGCGTTGGCTTACTACGAGTCTCTGCTTAAGGGGCTATCGCCAGAGATGCCAGGATATTCCACCTTCTATGACCAAACAGCGCTGATCCGCTGGTGGCAGAGACAACCTTTGCTTTCCTCCAGCCGGGATGGTCTAAGACCGATCACCCAGGCGCTTTTGGCTACAGACCAAAGCCTTGAAGCAGCTCTAGCCATCGTCAATCAAGCGCTAGAAGACACTCCCCAGGATCAGGCTTTGCTGCTGCTGCGGGCATGGCTTTCGCCTGCCGCTACCCAAACCTACTTTGCCCAAGCTGATCTCCCCGCGCCTGAGAAGGCATTGCTGGCCAAATCGCTGGGGCAATTTCGGGATGCGCGATCGTGGTTGACGTCTATGGTAGAACCAGCTGAGTTAACTGGCCGCAGCCTGCTAGGGCTCACCTATCGCAACCGATATGCCCAGGGCATCAACTTTATTGCCCCCATAGAGGGAATGGAGCAGTGGGTTATCCCCCGCCTGCTTGGGCTGTTTGGCGAGTTGCCCAGGGAGTTTGTGGCGCTAGATCAAACTATAGATGCGATTCAAACCGAGCAGCTTAACTTACCCAGTGCCGTCAACAACCGCTTTGAAATTACACCCTCGCCTGCACTGCCCAAAAACTTTTTTAGTCGGGTGTGATCGCTCGGTCGAGGCACGTGGGTAAGTTAGACTCAGGCGCAAACAACACCTCTACCGCCGCCTAAACCCAAGGAGACTATACCTATGAAAGCATCTCTTAAAGCCAACCTGCTTAAGCACTTCATTGCTAAGAAAGAAGAAGGCGGCTTCACCCTAATTGAACTGCTGGTGGTTATCATCATCATCGGTATTCTAGCTGCGATCGCGCTACCTTCTTTCCTCAACCAGGCCAACAAAGCTCGTCAGTCTGAAGCCAAAACCTACATCGGTTCTATGAACCGAGGTCAGCAAGCCTATCGCTTAGAAAACTCTGCGTTCGCGCCTAATTTTGTGGACTTGGCCATTGGTATTCCTTCCTCCCCCAATTATTACAACTACCCTATTGGTGCTTCTGGGGTAGGTGGTGCTACAGCCTTGGCTACGGTCGTGGATGTAGCTCTGAAGTCCTACGCTGGCGGTGTTCAGCTTC
>JANPIO010000194.1:0-4358 GCA_031425055.1 Phormidium sp. VAR_61_metabat_6 | reverse complement strand
CGATCCTCAAGCCGCCATGGCCGATTTCCGCCAGGCGGCGGCGCTGTTTCAGGCCCAGGGCGATAGCCAAGGCTATCAGCAAACCCTGTACTTCATGCAGCAGGTGCAGCAGGGAAGCGAGCAAGCTCCGTAAGGTCAGTGCCCTCGCTCCACTGAACAGATGTTCAGTGGTAACGATTCTCAGTATCATAGAGAAAAAGCCAGGCAACCTGATCAATGGCTAATTCTCGTTCTCCAGAACCCTCCCCGCTTGAAGCGGCTGACGCCCCCGGCTGTGACGCATCGCTGGTGCATTTAGACAATGTGCGCCAGGTACAACCCGAGGTGCTGAGCACTGAGAAGGCCCAGCGGATGGCAGAGTTTTTTAGCGCTCTCTCTGACCCCCATCGGCTCAAGCTACTGTCGGCCCTGGCCCAGCAAGAACTTTGCGTGTGCGATCTGGCCGCTGCGGTAAAGATGGGTGAATCGGCGGTGTCCCACCAGCTGCGGGTGCTGCGATCTCAGCGTCTAGTCACCTACCGTCGCCAAGGCCGCAACGTCTACTATGGCCTCGCTGACGACCACATCATGTCCCTCTACCGGGAAGTGGCCGAACATCTGGATGAGTGACGCAACTGGCCCCTAATGAGGTTGGTCAAGCCCCAAGTAGGCTCAAGGTAGCGGGCGTTCTAAGGCTTGGTCGGCCCAAGATGCCGGATCTTCTAAAGGTTCTAAATGGGTAAACACAAACGTGCCGGGTAGCGATCGGGCGATCTCTAGTTCAATCGCTTCACAGAGGTCATGCCCCTGCTTAACTGTCCAACTACCTGGCACCAACACATGTAGCGAGACAAACCGCCGGGCACCAGCCACCCGAGTTCTTAACGCGTGAAATTGAATTCCCTCAGCCTCAAAAGGCTGCAACGCATCGGCAACAGTTTGACGCTCCTCAGCCGGTAAGGCCGTATCTAACAGGCCCCTCCCCGTTTCGCGCAGCAATCTCAGCCCCGCCCAAACAATATTTGCCGCGACAGCTAAGGCAATAATCGGGTCAAGAATTAGCCAACCCGTAATGGGAATCAGAATCACCCCCATTCCTACTCCCACTGATGTCCAGACATCGGTTAGCAGATGATGTGCATCTGCCCGCAGTGTAATGGAGCGCAACCGCCGACTGGCCCGCAGCATAACGAAAGCCAGTGCCCCATTGATCGCCGTTGCCACCAGCGATAGGACTAAGCCAATGCCCACCTGCTCCAGGGGTTGAGGGTCAAACAGGCGACCCCAGGCGGCAAAGGCAATGCTGCCCGCCGCTACCAAAATCAACACCGCCTCGACACCGCTAGAAAAATATTCCGCTTTGAAATGCCCAAAGGCATGCTCGTCATCGGGCGGTTTAGCCGCAAACGTTACCGCCCAGGTCGCGACGATCGCAGCCACCAGGTTCACCACCGATTCAGCAGCATCAGACAGTAGCCCTACCGAGCCCGTCAACCTATAGGCCGTTGTTTTCAGCAAAATCGTTAAAACAGCAGCCCCAACAGAGAGCAGCGTGTAAAACCGAGCCGAACGGTTTTCCATGGTGAATCTTTAATGCAGCAGAAATGCCAAACCCTACCAAGTAGCCTACAGCAGTTAAACGCTAGTAAAGTTAGACGTGTTTGACTCGCAATGGGCTAGTGTGGGGACTCAGCCATTCACTACCAATCGCAGGACTTCTCAAACGGCTTCTAACAATAGTTAACTAACATCTCGCCATCGGGAAGCGCCTGGGACGTACCTAATACCTGCACGCGACCCCATGGCACCAGCCAAGCCATAAACAAGATGTAGAGCAAAACTAAGGGAATAACGCTAAGGATGCCCATCGCCCAGCCACGCGTAGAGAGGCTAGGCAATAGGCACCCAAACCAGCACTAGCAATAGCAGAAAGCAGAAAATCCTTACTGGGGCAGGATAGCGAACCAGCTTCTGCAGTTGAATCATGCCAAAGGTGCCAGTTCAACCCGCGCGATGGGTGTCATACATGGCCCTGATCACCAACCCAGGGTCAACCCAGTTGCCATCGTTCAGCATTTAGTGGAGGTGAGGGTTAGTGTCTTAGACCCTTCGACTGCTGCAAGCAGCAATAGTGATTTGATAGAGCACACCATGTATTATCTGAACAATACTTCAGGCGTTCAGTAGTCATTTGCCAGGTACCGCTATGTCAGACTCTCACACTCATACTTGTTGCGACAGCCCCGCCCCAATCCTCAAGGCTGAGGTGGCCGCCCAGGACGACTGCTGTGGGTCTGGCCACGGCCACGATTCAAATGACTTCAACCTGCGGCAAGAGTTGACGCCGATTGCGATCGCTGCCGTTCTCTTCCTCACCGGGCTAATCTTTCATGAGCGGCTGCACAACACCCTCTACGCCATTGCCGAGTGCGCGGTGTTGATTCCGGCTTATCTAATCAGCGGCTGGAGCGTGTTGACCACGGCGGGGCGCAACATTGTGCGGGGGCGCATCTTTGACGAAAACTTTCTGATGACGATCGCAACTCTGGGGGCGATCGCTATCCACGAAATTCCCGAAGCCGTGGCGGTCATGCTGTTCTTTCAGGTGGGAGAACTGTTTCAGGGCTACTCGGTGGGGCGATCGCGCCGCTCGAGCAAAGCGCTGCTAGAAGTGCGGCCCGACACCGCCAACCTGAAGATAGACGGGGAGGTGCGGGAGGTTTCTCCTGAATCGATCAGCGTGGGTGAGGTGATTTTGGTCCGCCCCGGCGAAAAGGTGCCCCTCGATGGCGACATTCTGGAGGGCAAGTCTTTGGTGGATACCTCAGCCCTGACCGGAGAATCGATACCACGCACCGTGGCGACGGGCGATACCGTACTGGCAGGCATGATTAATCAGTCAGGGGTGCTAACGGTACGGGTCACCAAGCTCTTTGGGGAATCGTCAATTGCCAGAATTTTAGACCTGGTCGAAAACGCCAGCAGCAAAAAAGCCGACACTGAAAAATTCATCACCCGCTTTGCCCGCTACTATACCCCGGTGGTGGTGTTTCTGTCCCTCGCTGTAGCAATTCTGCCGCCCCTATTTATTGAGGGGGCCACCCAGGCTGTGTGGACCTACCGGGCGCTGGTGCTGCTGGTGATCTCCTGCCCCTGCGGGTTAGTGATTAGCATTCCCCTGGGCTACTTTGGCGGGGTCGGTGGGGCCGCCAAGCGCGGCATTTTGGTCAAAGGCTCCACTTATTTAGACACCCTGGCCCAGGTAAAAACAGTTGTGTTCGACAAGACCGGCACCCTCACCCAGGGCAACTTTCGCGTGACGGATGTGGTAACTCACAACGGCTTGAAGAAGCACCAACTACTGGAGTTAGCCGCCCAGGTCGAGTCGCACTCCAACCATCCGGTGGCGCAGTCGATTCGTCAAGCCTACGGGCAGACCGTCGATACCTCCAGCGTGCAAGACTACGAAGAAATTGCCGGTCACGGCATTCGCGCCACGGTGAACGGTCGGACTGTCTTGGCGGGCAATGATCGGCTGCTGCACCGCGAAGCCATTCCCCACGATGTCTGTGTGGTAAACGGCACCGTGGCTCACCTGGCGGTAGATGGCGAATATAGTGGCCGCATTATCATTGCCGATGAGCTGAAAGAGGATGCCGTTGAGGCTATCCGGGCGCTGCATGCCCAGGGCATTGGCACCGCTATGCTAACTGGCGACAGTCAGTCGGTGGCCGACAGCATCGCCAAAGAGCTGGGCCTCGACCAGTATCGAGCCGAACTGCTGCCCGAAGACAAAGTAGAAGCATTGGAGGCATTTCTACATCAAGCCAAGCAAACCAAGGGCAAAGTCGCTTTTGTCGGCGATGGCATTAACGATGCCCCAGTTATCGCCAGAGCCGATGTGGGCATCGCTATGGGCGGGCTGGGCTCCGATGCGGCGATTGAAACCGCTGACGTGGTGATTATGACTGACGCGCCATCAAAGGTAGCCGAAGCCATTCAAATCGCCCACAAAACCCGGCGGGTGGTCTGGCAAAACATCATTTTTGCCATGGTGGCAAAAGCTGCTTTTATTGTTCTTGGCACGTTGGGCATCGCGACCCTTTGGGAGGCAGTGTTTGCCGATGTGGGCGTGGCTCTGCTCGCTATCTTAAATGCGGGTCGAATTATTCGGAACCCTCAAAGGGTTGCTGCACAAACTGAGCTGCTGTAACGGTTAGGCAGCTAGTGATTGAGCTGTTTTAACGGGACCGCCGAGGGCCCTCGGCGAAACACAGCTCAATCACTAGCTGCCTAACCGTTACAGCAGCTCAGTTTGTGCAGCAACCCTTTGAGGGTTCCGAATAATTCGACCCGCATTTAAGATAGCGAGCAGAGCC
>JANPIO010000193.1:0-13605 GCA_031425055.1 Phormidium sp. VAR_61_metabat_6 | reverse complement strand
GTAAACCTGGAGCAGCGTAGCTCCGGCGGTGATTTTCTCCCAGGCATCGGCGGCGGTAAAAATACCTCCCACACCCACAATCGGCAGGGTGCCCCCAGTGCGCTGGTAGATATAGCGAATCACCTCGGTCGATCGCGACCTGAGCGGCGCACCGCTAATTCCCCCCGCCTCGTCTACGACGGCGTTGCCGGTTTGGAGCAGGGTCTGGGTTTTGAGGCTCTCCTTTGCGATCGTGGTGTTGGTGGCGATAATGCCCGCCAATTCGTGGGCCTGGGCCAACTCAATGACAGCATCAACATCGGGCCAGGCCAGGTCAGGGGCAATTTTGACGAGCAGCGGTTTGTGCTCACGGTTCTCCTCCTGTAGGGCCGCCAAAATGGGACCGAGCTGGTCGGCGGCCTGGAGCGACCTGAGCCCCGGCGTATTCGGTGACGACACATTCACCACAAAATAGTCGCCGTAGGAGTAGAGCTGCCGAAAGCTAAACCGATAGTCTTCAGCGGCATTGGCCAGCTCAGTCACCTTCGACTTACCCAGGTTAATGCCGATGGGAATTGTAGGTCGCTGGGTGCTCCAGTAGGATTCGAGGCGATCGGCTAGAGCCACTGCCCCCTGATTGTTGAAGCCCATGCGGTTGAGCACCGCCTCATCCTTTACTAGGCGAAACAGGCGGGGCTGGGGATTGCCCGGCTGGGGGTGGCGGGTGACGGTGCCTAGTTCGGCCAAGCCAAAGCCGAGTTGGGCCCAGGCCCGCGCCGCTGAACCGTCTTTATCAAAGCCTGCCGCCAGACCCAAGGGATTGGTAAAGCTCAGGCCCCAGCAGGTCTGCTCCAGGCGCGGATCAGCCAGACAAAATTGCTGCTGTAGCCAGGGATGCACCTGAGCCCGCATCACGCCCCCGCTGGGCTGCCCTAACCAGGACAGCAACTCCATGATGCGGTGATGCAGAAACTCTGGGTCGAGCGTTACTGCGTGAAACAACAGTGGACGCACAAGCTGACGGTAGGGATCTTTCACAAACGGCAGTGGTATGCAAATAGAGGGCGGGTAGACTAATATTCTGGCTAGGGGTGACTGGTGATGTTTACAGCCTGCGCATCACGGAACACGCTAGGAGCACATGGTCAACGGTCTTTGGGTTAGCAGCACCGCGTCGTCTGTGGTTGGCTTTCCCCATTAAAGCAGCCCTGGACGGCCGCTAAGACTAATTGGCAGATCTGGGTGGAGTCTACAGAGATTAAGTCACTGCACTCGGCAGGTTATGGCTCTAGCCAGTATCCTGGCCGAGGGGTAGCCCGGCGACTCGGTTAGCTCCCTGGGCATCTAGGGATCGGCCTGGTAGGCCAGATATCTGTTTCTAACCCCCTTTCCTGCAACCGAGGAGATTGTTGACGCCCATGGCGCAATCCCAACCCCACGATTCTTCCTCTGACCGGCACGACCATCAAATTATGGCCCTGTCGCGCATTCTCAAGACGCTGCGGGGCAGCAACACCGCCGAAGAAGCGGTAACCCTGGCCCTCGACCATGTGCGCCAGGAAATGGATTTTGAAGTGGCCTGGGTCGGTCTGTACGATCGCATCAACCATCGCCTGGTCACCAAGGGCTGCCACAGCCCCCGGCAGGTGCGATCGATTCGCACCATGATCAACCTCACCCCTGGGGATGTGATGGAGCAGGTAGTGGTGCAGCAGCGCCCCCTAATTGTGGCCGACCTGCAAAATGAAATCCGCGCTGGGGAATGGGGCACGATCGCCAAGCAGCTAGCCCTGCAAAGCGCCATTATCTTCCCCATCAAACGTCAGGATGTGTGCTTTGGCCTGCTGGTGCTGGCATCTTCTGAGTGGGGCAAGAGCGCCTCCCTAGGGGAACGATCCTACCTGGCCATTGTCATGGGGGAACTGGCCGAGGCACTGCACCAGTTTGAGTCTGAGCAGCAGCGGCAGCGGACCAAACGCCTGGAGCAACCTCTGCTGGCTCTGATTGGCCGCCTAGGCACTTTGACTGATGTCGATAGCCAGCTCAAAGAGGTGGTGCGCGAAACCCAGCGGTTTGTTGCGCCCCAGCGCACCCGCGTCTTTTGGTTTGAGCCCAAGGGCAACTACTTTTGGCAGCGCACGCCCGGGCTAGCCATCCACCCTGTGTCCATTGAGGAAGAGCGATCGCTGCACATTGCCGTCGATGAGGTGCGCGGCCTCTACCAGGCCCTTTGTAACCAGCAGCTCGTGGTCGTGGGCGAAAGTCGGGGTGCCCTCAAAACCATCATCTCCGATCGCCTGATGCAGCAGCTCAAGGCCGAGTCTCTGATGATTGCCCCCATTAGCCGCCAGGGCGACCTGATGGGCTTTGTCTCAGTAGAAGGCACCACCCCTCGCATTTGGAAAGAGCCCGAAAAGCAGTTTTTAATTGGCGCGGCGCAATTGCTCACCGTGGCACTACCCGCCGCCACCGCCCAAGAAACCGTGCGTCAAACTGAGCTCGATCAGCACCTCACCACCGGCGTCATCCAGGGCATCCATGGCGATGTTGATTGGCACCACACCCTACAGACCTGCTTTGAGGTGCTGCAAGACCGGCTGAGCATTCAGCAGTTTTTTGTGCTGCTGTTTAACCCCGATCGCAACGGTTATGACCTCTGCTTTCAGAGCCAGGCCAGCCGCCCTCGGGGGGTGCCGATGCTGTGGCCCTGCCTCGACGATATTGACTGGCAAATGCTCGAACGCAGCCCCTCGGCCATCAGCATCGACAACCTCTCCCACGATCTCAAGCTCATGGCTTGGCGACCTTCCCTGCTAGAGCTAGGTGCCCAGGCGGTGCTGGTGGGCAATGTGGCACCCGGCAACGCCCCCGAAGGCATGGTGCTGATCTGCGACACCATGAGCCGCCAGTGGACTACTACTGAGCAGTCGCTATTTGAGGCCGTAGCTCGGCAAATCGGTGTGATTTTGCACCAGTGGCAGCTCCAGCGCCAGCTCGACCAGCAACAGCACATCTACGAATCAATTCAGTGGGGCCTGCAGGCGCTGCACAAAGGGCTACACCCTGACCAGCTAGAGCAAACCACCCTCCAGCACGTCATGCAGCTGCTGCACGGGTCGGCAGTGCTGCTGCTGAGCTGGCAGCCCGGTAGCTCTACCGCTGCCGTCACCCAATTTGTCAGCCAAGATACCAGCGTTAGCGTTAAAAGCAACCATCCAATTCCGGTAGGGTCTGACGCTGTGATCAATTGGGCGCAGCAGACCGACGGCCTGTTGCCCTTGACGGTCAATGAACTGCCCACCGAGACGACCGACTGGTTGATCGCACCTTTGGGCAGTCGCCTGCTCATTACCGCCTTGAGAACGGCTCCGTCCCACGTGGTTACCGGCGTAGTAGTCGCCATCTCGCCCGCTCACCGACAGTGGGCCAACCACCACCTCACTATCTTTAAGCTGCTCACCAGCCAGCTGGCCTGGTCGCGACGACACCTGGCCATGACGACCATGCTGACTCAGCAGCGCCAGGATCTCGAAAATCTCAACTGGTACAAACACCACCACCTAGAGGATCTTTGCAGAGTGCTAGGGCAGACGGCCCAAAATCTAGCTCAGCTCCAGGCTAAAGATACAGCGATCGCAGGTGAGCTTCAGCTGCTCCACGATCAGCTTGCCGCCGCGATGGAAAACGCCGAAACCGTTCTAGTCGGCGAACGCTGGCAGCTGCACCAGCAGCACCAGACCATGCCATTAATTAGTCTGCTTAACCGCCTGGTTGAGCGGGTCAACCCAATTTTAGAGGCCCGTCAGCTCTGGTCTAAGGTGCACAACGAGAGCAACGTCGTGCTGGGCGGCGACATGCCCAAGCTAGAGCTGATTCTCTACGAGGTGATGACGGCCGCCTGCAACCGTTCCCCAGTGGGGGGGCGCATTGACCTCTGGTGCCGGGTGCTCAACCTCGATTGGGTCGAGCTGTCGGTAACCGATGACGGCCAGTGCTCACCGCATCTGCTCGAAGAACTCAACCAAAGCCACCCTGCCGACGTGCTAGCTCCCTCGGCTCTAGACGGCCCACCGGGGCTGCATCTGGCCATCTGCAAACTGCTAATCACTCAGCTAGGGGGCGAAATTAGCTTTTCAATCCTTGATGACGGTCGCACCCACAGTCGATTGCTGCTGCCGCTCGCCGCCAATGTGGATCAGCACAAACCCAAGCCTCAGCTCAGTTTAGCGACGCCCACAGAAGCTAACTTCATAAGTCCAGCCTGATACTAATTCGACAAAATTGGGTGCGTAATGGATACCTGGTAGAACGATATCCTTGTCCTTAAAAGCGGAAGATTTACAACCGGTAGCGCTACTACCGAAGCTTGGTGTCGAGACAAACCGATCGCCAGGAATGCTTGAGGATTTAAAGCTCAGGGGGCAAGGATAGGACATATCCTTGCCCTCTATAACCTTACAAACCTTAGTTCTGCGCGGTGTCGGCGATCGGGCTCACAGCTACCTGCGCGCCATGGTTTTGCAACATGGGGGTCTGAATGACCGCATTGTTGGCGATGGTAAACAGGGGATTCGACAAAATGCCAGCCAGAGACGTGGCCACTACCGCCAAAATCAGACTCACTTGCATGGGACGCAGACCAGGCAGATCCCAACGGATAGCGGGGTAGTTTTTCACCGCGTCAGACATTTCCTGGGGTTCTTTGACCACCATCATCTTGATGACGCGGATGTAGTAGTAAATGGAGATCACGCTCGTCACTAAGCCTACCAGCACCAGACCATAGGCACCGGCCTGCCAACCAGCCCAGAAGATGTAGATTTTGCCAAAGAACCCGGCCATGGGCGGAATGCCACCCAGGGAGAGAAGGCAAATGCTGAGACCTAGAGTGAGCAGGGGATCTTTTTGATACAGGCCAGCGTACTCACTGATTTGGTCAGTGCCCGTGCGCAGCGAGAACAAGATCACGCAGGTGAAGCCGCCCAGGTTCATGAACAGGTAGACCAGCAGGTAGTAGAGCATGCTGGCGTAGCCTGCGTCGGTGTCTACCACCAGACCAATCATCAAAAATCCGGCCTGGCCGATGGAGGAGTAGGCCAGCAAGCGCTTCATGCTGGTTTGAGCCAGGGCCACCACGTTGCCCAGCAGCATGCTGAGAATCGCTAGGGCGGTGAAGACAAAGTGCCACTGCTCCGACACCAGGGGAAAGGCGGTGACTAGTAGACGGATGGCGAGGGCAAAGCCAGCGGTTTTAGAGCCCACCGACAGGAACGCGACCACTGGGGTCGGGGAGCCTTCATAAACGTCGGGAGTCCACTGGTGGAAGGGGACGGCGGCGATTTTGAAGGCAATGCCAGCAATCACGAACACCAGAGCAACCACTAGGCCGATGGGGGCCTGGGTGCCGTCGCCGACGATGTTAGCGGCGATCGCAGCTAAGCGAGTCTCACCCCCCGATAGGCCATACAGCAGCGACGACCCGTAGAGAAAAATCGCCGAACTCGCTGCCCCAATTAGCAGGTACTTGAGCGCCGCCTCGTTAGAGCGGGGGTCGCGCTTCATGTAGCCGGTCAGCAGATAAGACGAAATACTGAGGGTCTCTAGGGCGACAAAAATCATTACCAGCTCGCTGGCCCCCGAGAGAAACATACCTCCCAGAGTAGCGGTGAGCAAAATCACCAAAAATTCGGCTAGAGAGGTGCCCGACTGCTCGACGTAGCGAATCGCCATCGGCACCGTCACCACCGCCGACAGAGCGATAATGCCGCGAAACGCAATGCTCAAATCGTCAGCGTTGAAGGCTCCCATGAAGCCCACGGGATTGACCATCGACCACTGCAACACGAGGGCAACGGTGGCCCCCAACCCTCCGGCCATGGCCGCATACGGCGTCCAGGAGGACGAGGAGCGACCCTGGATCAGATCGCCGACCAAAATCACCAAGATCGTGACTACCAGAACGGCCTCTGGCCAGATAGTGCCAGCGTTGAGCTGTGCCCCGAGGTTGACGAGATCCATGGGTTCTTTTTCCCGCAAGATTATTTTTTACCGTACCAGGTCAACCGTACGGTGACCAGGGGCTAAGACTCAATGATCATCCTCAGGTTGACGATCGCCTATCACCTCAATTCCACTCAACATGAGCAGGGAATTGATGCATGCCCTGGGCCGATAGTAACGCGATCGCAGCCCTCCGACCAGAGAACTTTTCCCTCGCCCTACTCTGAGCTTCAGTTTGGGCAGGGCTGGACGATAGCTAACAGAATGATCTATTTATGTAACTTATGGTTGATTCGCCCAACCCTAAGCCCTGCTGAGGGCTGACAATGATTAAGTTTTCATGGCTAAAGACCCCAGCAGTTCGGTACGTGTGCAGTACAGTGTTGATCATCTGGCCACTACACCTGCGCTGCAAACTATATGAATTAGGTTTGCCAAAACCCGCTATAAAGCTGTAGGTTACTGAGCCCGCCCGCGATTGCTAACGATTACCACCGAAGCGCCAGCAGACCTATGTCAACCCTTGTTATTGTCGAGTCACCCACCAAGGCTAAAACGATTCGCAACTACCTGCCGTCGGGGTATCGGGTTGAGGCGTCTATGGGGCACGTGCGCGACCTGCCGCGATCGGCCAGCGAGATTCCCGCCAATGTTAAGGGCGAGAAGTGGGCTCAGCTCGGCGTCAATCCAGATGACGACTTTGCGCCGCTGTACATCGTGCCCAGCGACAAAAAAAAGGTGGTCAAAACCCTCAAAGACGCTCTCAAGAACGCTGACGAACTGCTGTTGGCCACTGACGAAGACCGCGAAGGCGAAAGCATTAGCTGGCACCTCCTCCAGGTGCTCAACCCCAAGGTGCCGACCCGGCGCATGGTGTTCCACGAAATCACCCAGGAGGCGATTCAGGCCTCCCTCAACAACTGCCGCGACATCGACAGCCAGCTGGTTCATGCCCAGGAGACCCGCCGCATTTTAGACCGCCTGGTGGGCTATACCCTCTCGCCCCTGCTGTGGAAGAAGATTGCTGGCGGCCTATCGGCAGGCCGGGTGCAGTCGGTGGCGGTCAAGGTGGTAGTCAAGCGCGAGCAAGAGCGCCGCGCCTTCCGCCGAGGCTCCTACTGGGATCTCAAGGCCAGCCTGCTCAAGGATAAGAATGCCTTTGAGGCCAAGCTCTACTCCCTAGGCGGCACCCGTTTGGCCAACGGCAGCGACTTCGACGAGGCCACCGGCCGCGTAGCCGAGGGCCGCGACGTGGTGCTGCTTGACGAAACCCAAGCCCGCGAGCTGCAAACCCGCCTGCAAGCGGGTCTATGGACGGTCAGCAACCTGGAAGAGCGACCCAACAACCGCAAGCCCGCTCCACCGTTTACCACCTCTACCCTCCAGCAGGAGGCTAACCGCAAGCTTAGGCTCTCGGCCCGCGACACCATGCGGGTGGCCCAAAACCTCTACGAGCAGGGCTACATCACCTACATGCGTACCGACTCGGTGCACCTGTCAGAGCAGGCGATCGCCGCCGCCCGTGCCTGCGTCACCACCAAGTACGGCACCGACTACCTCAGCCCCAAGCCCCGCCAGTACGCCACCAAGTCGAAGGGTGCCCAGGAGGCCCACGAGGCCATTCGCCCTGCCGGCAGCACCTTTAGAACCCCTAAAGAAACCGGGCTAACCGGGCGCGAAGCCTCCCTCTACGACCTGATCTGGAAGCGCACCGTGGCCAGCCAGATGGCCGAGGCCCGCCAAACCAACATCACCGCCTCCATCGAGGTCGAAAACGCCCTCTTTCGCGCCACCGGCAAGCGCATCGACTTCGCCGGCTTCTTCCGAGCCTATGTGGAAGGTTCTGACGACCCCGATGCGGCGATCGAAGATCAGGAGGTGCTGCTGCCCGCCCTGGCCCAGGGCGACGCCCTGAGCTGTACCGGTTTGGATGCGATCGGTCACGAAACCCAGCCCCCCGCCCGCTACACCGAGGCCACCCTGGTCAAAACCCTAGAGAGCGAAGGCATTGGCCGCCCCAGCACCTACGCCACCGTGATCAGCACAATCATCGATCGCGGCTACGTCAACCTGGTCAACAACAGCCTGATCCCCACTTTCACGGCCTTTGCCGTGACCGAGCTGCTAGAGCAAAACTTCCCCGACCTAGTGGATGTGCACTTTACCGCCCGCATGGAGCAGACCCTCGACGACATCTCCACCGGCGAAGTCGAATGGCTGCCCTACCTCAAGGCGTTTTACTCCGGTGACAAGGGCCTAGAAACCTTGGTGCAGGAGCGCGAAACTCAAATTGACCCCACCGCAGCCCGCACGGTGCTGCTCGACGATCTCGAAGCCAAAATTCGCATTGGCCGCTACGGCCCCTATGTTGAAATCGGCACTGGCGAAGAGTCAGTCAAGGCCTCCATTCCCGCTGATGTGCCCCCCGCTGACCTCGATGGCGAGCAAATTGAGCGCATCATCAAGCAAAAGGTGGAAGGCCCCGATAAGGTGGGCCTGCACCCCGATACTGGGGAACCGATCTTCTTGCGCATCGGCCCCTACGGCCCCTACGTGCAGCTCGGCGAACCCTCTGACGACAACCCCAACCCCAAGCGGGCTTCCCTGCCCAAAGGCACACAGCTTGAGGCCGTCACTCTGGAAATGGCGGTGGGGCTGCTGCAGCTTCCCCGTAACCTGGGTGCCCACCCAGAAACGGGCAAGTCCATCAAGGCTGGGCAGGGACGGTTTGGCCCCTACATCGTCCATGACCAGGGCAAAGAAGGCCGTGACTATCGCTCTCTCAAGGGCGATGACGACGTGCTCACCGTTACCCTAGAGCGGGCTTTAGAACTGCTGGCCCAGCCCAAGGCTGGGCGCGGTCGCAAGAAGGTCGATCCACTCAAAGAGCTGGGTGCTCACCCCGACGACAACGAGCAGGTGGCGGTGTTCAATGGCCCCTACGGCCTTTACGTCAAGCACGGCAAGGTCAATGCCTCAGTGCCCGAAGGGGTCGAGGTCGATGCCGTCACCCTAGAGGAGGCCCTCAGCTGGATTAACGCCAAGGCCTCGACCAAAAAAGGCAAGGGCGGCAAGGGCAAATCAACCACCTCGCGCACCACCAAGACAGCGGCGGCCAGCAAGGCCAGCGGGGCTAAAAAAACGACTAAAGCCACCACCGCCAAGTCGTCCACGGGCACGAAAAAAGCCGCAACCTCAAAGACTACAACCCGAAAATCAACTACCAAGTCTGCGGCTAAAAAAGCAGACCCTTCTCCTGAGACCGACGCTTAGTTGAGACAAGTAGATGAGCTGAATAACACTGGCGGAGATATGCTCATTTCCGCCAGTGTTGTTTAAGTTGACATTAGTTCCGACTACGGCAATCTTCAACGGTCAGTGCAATCATTTTCAAGCTGAAGATCTGATCAAAATTCCCTGAGCCGTCTGCAATTGCAACCTTAGCCATCGTTACTAGCGCTAGTAAACCACTCCACGGTAGCGGCGCACAGTACTACCATCAGCTAGTTTCTCATCGGTAGGCAAGGGTTTAGGTAGCGCACTCGACTTAACCGCTGGCGGGGGTGTAAACGACTCTTTGGCAGCCTTACGCGCCAGCCCATTGCCTAAGGAGCGGAGACCAGACGTCACCCAGTCAACATCGTTTAGTGGATCAGGGGTCCCAGGCTGGCTCGCTGGAGTAGCGGGCGCATCTGGAGACGGCTTAGCACTAGCTAGGGTGAGTCCAGCACCTTTAGCTTGAGCGCGCTCTGGGCGGCTGGCGGGGGCTTTGGTGGCCTGGGTGGTACCCAACTGACGACGAATATTGAGCAGCACCGTGAGTAGCGCCTTCTCGTTGAGAAAAGGGTAGTCAAGGGTGGTCAAGATGCGTTTGACATTGTTGGTGGCACCGCTCATTAGGGTGTCGCGGTCAAACCCGCAGAGAAAGTCGGTTGCTCCCTGTTGCTTGGCCCAGCGCCGCTCAGTGTCAGTGATGTGTAACTGCCGACAACGGGTCAGAAAAATCTGCATAGTGGGGAAGGTAGCCCGGCACCACCGGCAAAACTCATAGGGGTTAAGCTCCGCAGCTTCGGCGTCTAGCACAATAACATCGGGCAGGGTCAGCCCAGCGCTGGCAATCTGGCTAATGCAGTCGGCTAGGTCGCACTTGGCAGGTTCTAGAATGACGGCCAGCTTTTGGGACTTTAGGAGCGCTTGCCACATCAGCCCCTGCAAGCGGTTGGATTGAACAATAAAAGCCAGCTTCTGCGGTGCATCCACGGTGTGTAAAATCCCCTAAACGTGCGTCCAAATTAATCTTTAAGTCTTGGTTAGGCTTGCCTCGGTTCAGGCTAGGTACCAAGTATCAGGGTCAAAAAAGCCCTGTTCTGGCCGTCTCGGCTAGCGTCTAGCTGGGGCAGGCTAGATGCTAGCCGATTTCAAAATCGGTTTGCTGGGGCTCTTTAAAAGTCAACACCCTGGCGATCCGCAAAGCGATTTTTGGTAGAATCGCAGCCCCAAACGAAGTTCAGGTGGCGTAATCAGGACTATTCAAATAAATGTACGGGCGGTTTGTCTCTCAAAAAAGACAAACGCGCTACATAATCAAAAGATTTGTAGAGAATGAGGCGTCAGAGACCGTGGTTTTTAGTAGACAGCTCTCACCTAGCGCCTGTTAAGCGTAGCGCTGTTTGACGGGCTGGGGCCGTTCGCCAGGGTGAGCGGAAAGGTTAATGCCCAAAACGGCATCAGGATGGTAAGTGCAAATAAAGGTTTCAAACTGATCAACTAGGGCTGGATCGCGCCAGCCTCGCTCTACTTCCTGGCGGATGATGTGAAGCGATTCTTCAATGGAGAAGGCGGGTTTGTAGGGGCGATCGTGGGTGAGCGCGTCAAAAATGTCGATCAGCTGAAAAATCTGGGCTAAGCGCGGAATAGCCACCCCGGCCAAACCATCGGGGTAACCGCTGCCATTCCAGCGCTCGTGGTGGTGGCGAATGATCGGCAGTACCCCCTGCATGGTGCGCAGGGGGCGGCAGATGGTCTCACCGATGGCGACATGCTGCTCCATAATGGCGCGTTCGGCCACGGTGAGGGGGCCGGTTTTAAGCAGCACAGCATCGGGGATGCCCACCTTGCCGATGTCGTGGAGGTAGCCCGCCCAGGCGAGATCGCGAATTTGGGTTGGGCAAAGCCCCAGGTATTCGCCAAAGGTGCGCCCGAGGCTAACTAGGCGATCGCAGTGATCTCCCGTGTTTGGGTCACGGCTCTCGATGGTGCGGGCAATGGAGAACAACACCTTTTCAGCATGGTCGAGATCTTCGTTGAGGCGCTTTTGGTGAATTAACGACTTGACTCGGGCAGAAAGTTCGAGCTGGTCGAAGGGCTTCGTTAAAAAATCGTCGCCGCCCGCTTCAATGCCTTGCAGCCGGGCTTCGCGATCGCCCAAGGCCGTGACAAACACCACCGGAATCAGCCGCGTGTTGTCGTTCTCCTTGAGCTGGCGGCACACCTCAAACCCATCGAGGCCGGGCATCATCACATCCAGCAAGATCAAGTCGGGCTCGTGCTGCAAGACTCGTCTCAGGGCGCTCTGCCCGCAACTGGCCTGCTCCACCTGATAGCCATCTATGGACAACAGCGCTACGGCAGCCATGCGACTGGGGGCGTGGTCGTCGACCACAAGCACACGGGGTGGCAGAGGGTTTCGGTAGGGCACAGCAAGAACCTTAGAAATGTCAACGACCGAGCAACGGAGGGAACCTACAGCCTATCGGGGGAACAGCTTTTCTCATATGGGGGCAGCCACTGCTTGCGCCAGCGCGACGTTGGTACAGGGTCTGACACAGCCTGTTCCTGCTGGCGGCGCTGCCGAATAGCATCGGCGCTGGCGCTCAGGGTAGGGTCGCGGTAGAGGACTGCGGCACGAGTCAGCAAATGCTCTTGCACTTGCGGCGACAGCGGCATTAAGCCCTCAGGGTTTACTTAAGCCAGAGTACCCGACCAGCGGTGGCCAACAGCACTCACTGGCCCAATAGAGAGCCCGAGGCTACCCGCACCGCAGCAGCACCATAGGTGACCAGGCGACCATTAGGGTGCAGACAGGCCGATACCTGCTCAGTAAACTCCACCGTCCACAATTTGGGACAGTTGTTGTGGCCCAGCCCGTAGCAGACATCTAGCACGGTCAGGGTTGGGGCTAAGACCAAACTGGCCAGGTCGGTGGCGTCGATAACTATCCACTGGCTTAACTCTAGGGTACTCAAAACCTGCCCTCCCCCATTGCCAATGGTTACCGATCGCAATCAAAGCGATAAGGGATTTTGACCCTCAGCCTCGCGGTTTTAAGCGAGAATACCTATAGTTAAGAAACGTTTTAGTTGCTAAACCCCTGACTTGCACTCCGGGTTGGCAGCACCTAGATTTTGCAGAGGTTCTCCATGGTTGTAGCGGCACCAGCGCAAAAGCGCCTCACCATTCAGGTCGAAGGGGTGGCTGACGACACCACCACCATTCGCTCACTGGATTGGGATCGCGATCGCTTCGACATCGAGTTTGGGCTGCAAAACGGCACCACCTACAACTCCTTTATCGTTCGCGGCGAGAAAGTAGCCCTAGTAGATACCTCCCACGCCAAGTTTCGCGAGCTATATCTCAAGACCCTGACCGGCGAAATCGATCCCAAGACCATCGATTACTTGATCATCAGCCACACCGAACCCGACCACAGCGGCCTAGTGCGCGACGTGCTAGAGCTGGCTCCCCAGGCGGTGGTGGTGGGGGCTAAGGTGGCGATCGCCTTTCTCGAAGACCTGGTGCACCGCCCCTTTGAGCGCCTGATCGTGAAAAACGGCGACACCCTGGAGCTGGGCAATGGCCACACCCTGGAGTTTATTAGCGCTCCCAACCTGCACTGGCCCGACACGATCTTTACCTACGACCACAAAACTGGCGTGCTGTTTACCTGCGACGCCTTCGGCCTGCACTTTTGCAGCGATGCCCCCTACGACGAAAATTTAGAGCTAATTTCCCCCGATTTTCGCTTTTACTACGAATGCCTGATGGCCCCTAACGCGCGATCGGTGCTCGGCGCAATGAAGCGCATGGCAGCCCTACCTCCGGTGCAGATGGTGGCCACGGGGCACGGCCCTCTGCTGCGCTACAACGTGGCCGAGCTGACTGGCCGCTACCAGCGCTGGAGCCAGGAGAAAACCAAGGCCGAAGATTTGGTGGCGGTGTTCTACGTATCGGATTACGGGTATAGCGATCGCCTCTCCCAATCCATTGCTCGCGGCATTACCAAAACCGGCGTTGCCGTCGAAATGATGGATATGCGCTCCGCCGATCCCCAGGAGGTGACGGAACTGGTGGCTCGGGCCAAGGGATTAGTCGTCGGCATGCCCCCCGCTTCTGGGGTCGGGGCCAGAGAAACCCAGACTACCCTGGGCACCATTTTGGCGGCGGTGCACGGCAAGCAAACCATTGGGCTATACGAATCCTACGGGGGCGACGATGAGCCAATCGATCCCCTCGCCAATACCTTTCAAGATCTAGAGCTAATGCAGTCTTGTGTGCCCCTTCGCATTACAGACACCCCCACTGAGGGCGTCTATCAGTCGTGCGAAGAGGCCGGTACTGACCTGGGTC
>JANPIO010000192.1:0-4137 GCA_031425055.1 Phormidium sp. VAR_61_metabat_6 | reverse complement strand
TCAATTTTGTCTGACATGATTCCCTGCGAAAAACTAGCAAAGCCAACGATTGATTCGTACAGCCAACCCGGCAGATGAGACCTGATCGCCTAATGTTTAAATCAATTGAGAGGATTTTAAACCTGGCTGCAACAGTAGTTCAAACACCGTTGCGGCATACTTTACACAGCTGCTACTAAATATACCAGGCTCAGCTCGGAATCTGTAGTTTTTTTTTACAGTCAGGACTTCACTTCTAAACCTGGATAAGGTTGATTCTCCCCTTAAAAAAGGGGCAGATCTCGTTTAATTAAAACCCGTCTAAAGTTAAGGACTTCTACACCATGTCTAAAGGTAGAGATGTGACCGGCAAAGCCGTTGTCTCCGACAACGCTGGGAACCAAATCGATGTGGTGGAAGATTTGATCTTTAACCAGAGTGCCAGCGACCAGCGTCAGCAAACCGCTCCGTTTATGGGCGAGACCCTGGAGGAAATGGGTCAGTTCGCTAGCGATCACTGCCAGGACGGTACCCAACTCACCAATGAGCGCCTCCAGAGTCTTGGGCACTTCGACAGCGAAACGGCTCAAGACCTGGCCCAGCCCCAGCACGGGCTGGGCCGCGCTGCGGCGACGGCAATGACTCATGCCATCATTGACCCGACAGCACAAAAGGACTTTGTCACCGGCAAAGTTGCCAACCGTGAGGTGATCACCCCCACGGGCAGTCTGTTTGCCCTCCAGGGGCAGCCCATCACCCACGAACTGGCCGCCGCCGCCCAGAGTCTGGGCATTTTAGACGACCTCTACCGGGCGGTAGGGGGCAGTTGGACGGTGCTGGGGACCGGGCTGGCGGCGGCGGTATCACAGTCGATCAGGCCGAGGGCAGGCGCTCGCAGCACCTGGTGCGCAACGAAGCGGGGGCAATTTTGGCAGCACCGGGGCAAATTGTCACCCCAGCGGTAATTGAGCGGGCTAGACTTTACCACAGTGAGCGATTGCTGCTGCAATCGGTGGGCCTGTCTGCGGGGGAGGGCAGGATAAGTTGCTCAAGCAGTTGTCCTTCTCTCCTCTAATGCTGCTAGTACTCCAGGGCGTAAATATCCCAACCAGTCAGCTCACGGACAGCCCAGTCAGCTTGAAGTTCTGCGACCTGAATAGTGGTGTTAATTGTGCCATCCGGTAC
This sequence comes from Phormidium sp. VAR_61_metabat_6, assembly GCA_031425055.1. Lineage (GTDB taxonomy): Bacteria > Cyanobacteriota > Cyanobacteriia > Phormidesmidales > Phormidesmidaceae > Nodosilinea. The sequence goes on along the minus strand of JANPIO010000192.1, from coordinate 2,973 downwards.
TAGCTACATTACGGGACAATCCTTAGCGCTCAATGGCGGATATACAGTGAGTTAATTTTTGACTGTTGATGGTGGAATCACAGTGAATCAATCCATAAACAAATCAAATCGCGATGGTTCTTTGAATCGATGATTGTTACCCCACAAGAGACGATGCTCAATGCCGACTACTGCGATCGCATGGGCTTTGTCTTTCAGCAGCCGTCGCGGGTGGACTCAGAAGAGAAGCGGGGTATTGTTTACCTGCGCAACGTCAACGGCCCGCTGGCCCGGTACTCGGTCAAGCAGAGCAAAATCTTGGGAGATGAAAGCGATGCCTAATCAAAGTGAAACCTTTGCGACCCACTTGGTAAATCTGTCGGGCGATTTCTTCTCAGCCCTGAATGACATTTCGTGCGATCGCCCTTGTTACGTGCAGCTGCATTCCACACCAGGCGATGAGCGATTGGCCGACATGGTGATGCAGATGCTTTGGCAATGGAAGTTTCACCAGGAGCGTGAGGGGACTGAGAATTTGATTTTCCAATTTGACAACATGCGCTTGCAATTTTGCTGGGATGGACAAATCAGTGCCATGCTTGGAGAGCACTTCCCCGGCGGCGTGCAGAATGCAGTAGAGCAGTATTTGGGGTGTGAGCTCACCTAAGCCACATGGCCGATCGCATCCTGCCCCTGCTGCTGCTCCCCACTACCCGGCATCAAAGTAGCGAAGCTGCGATTTGGGGCAATTTAGTTCCTTTGTATTGCTGGATAGCTGCGCGTCAGGCAACCCTTCAACGGAGAAATGAGGGTTTCAGACTCTAAAAACAATGAAAGAAGCCGGTGTACTACTAATTTTTGAAGAAAATTAGTTCATCCCTAGTCCAGGTGGTGTACTACTTGAATTCCCCGCTGCTTAAGGGATTGCTCGGTAAGTTGCCCCAAATCGCAGCTTCGCCAGTTTAGGGCCTTGTTGCCCAAGACATCGTACGAGAAAGTCTTCCATCGGGGCATAATTTTAGCCATTACTCCTCTTTGCTCTTGCTAAAACTAATGGCTTGCTGCAGTTCTCGAAGCAGGACAAGTACTGTTCGGTCCTCACTTGATAAAAAGGCTTGGTCACTCAAAGCCTTCACTGACTTACCTACGGTGGGCACTAAATGGTCGGGAAATTCGATCTGCATGTGATCTCTCCTACTTAAGCAGTGGTCATTGCATCCTTGAGAGCACGTTGTCTCGCATCCTGATGCTCTTTTGTGCAGCCGTCTACTACGTTCAGCCTATAACCTAACTCTTCTAACTCTTCTAATTCTTCTTTGAGATTAGTGAACTCAGGCTCTGTGCACTCGGTGGTCATCGAGAAGATTGCTTCAAGGCCTTAAACTGGCGAAGCTGCTATTTCGGCCCAGTTACCCCTCAGCCCCTGATATGACAAGGGATCTAGGTAGTACACCCCTGGACTCACAATGGACTGACTTTCATTGAAACCTGAGTAGTACACCGGCTTTTTCATTGTTTTTAGAGTCTGAAACCCTCATTTCTCTGTTGAAGGGTTGCCTGACGCGCAGCTATTCCGACAATACAAGAGAACTAAATGGCCCCAAATCGCAGCTTCGCTACTTTGGGGCCTGTTGGGTTTCGATGGGATTTATCTCCGAACAATATGGCGGTGGAAGGAAGATAGTAATTGCTCAACTGGGTTGACGGGTACCGGGTAATGAGCGAGGGTGGTAGACTTTTGGCATGAAAGACCTGCCGCCCTTAGAAGGCCTCAGTTCTGAGGAGAAAGATGCTCTGATACGAGAGCTGTGGCAGGTGGTGCAAGCGTTACGTGCGGAGGCGGAAGCGGGGAAGCGCAAAGGTATCAAGAAAACACCGCGCAATTCGAGTGTGCCACCCGCGCAAGGATTTAAGCCAAACTCAGAGTCTGCAAAGCCCAGCCCAAGCGAGCGAACCGCGAGTGTTGGCCGAGCAGGCGGTGGACGAGAGCTGAGCGCCTCGCCCGACCAAGTGGTGGTCGCGCAAGTGAACCATTGCCCTCACTGCGGCAACGAGGTAGCGCGTGCTAGTCAACAACTCAAAGCCGTGTATGAGCGGATTGAACTGCCACGGGTTCAGCCCCAGGTGACTCGTGTCGAACGCTACGGTGGGCAATGCCCGTGCTGTCAGCAGCGCTATGAAGCCCCCGTGCCGGTTGGGTTAGAGCCCGGGTCGCCCTTTGGACAGAGTATCGCCAGTGTGGTGACGTATCTGAGGTATCACCATGCGGTGAGCTATCAGCGCCTCAGCCAACTGATGGGGGAGTTGTACGGGGTCACGATTTCCGAAGGAGCGATTGCGAACCTGCTCCAGCGGGTTCAAACCCAGTTAGCGACCCCGGTGGCGCGGATTGTCGAGCGGCTTCGCCGTGCGCGTCTGGTGTGCAGCGATGAAACCAGTGCCCGGCTCAACGGCCAGAACCAGTGGGAGTGGGTGTTCCAAAATGAGCAGGTGTGCCTGCATGTGATTCGCCCCAGTCGGGGGAAAGCCGTGATTGACGAGACGATGGCGGGCCATCGCCCTCAGGTCTGGGTCTCTGACTTATTCAGCGCACAAAAGGCCCACCCTGCCGAGCGTTGGCCAGTCTGTCTGGCTCATCAACTTAGGGATTGTCAGTATGCCATTGATGCCGGCGATGACCTGTTTGCCCCCCGGATGAAGCGGCTGTTATTGCGCGCGATTGCGGTGAACCGACGGCGACATCAGCTGGCCGAATCCACGTTTCAGCAATACCACTCTCGATTCCGAGGCACCTTGCGGGAGATCTTGAATCTGAAGCCCAAATCGCCTGAGGGGCAGCGATTGCTCAAGCGCTACCAAAAGATCCGAGCGCATCTGCTGCTGTTCCTCGACGATGAAACGGTGCCGCCGACCAACAATTCCAGTGAACAGGCGCTGCGCTGGAGTGTGGTCTTTCGCAAGGTCACTCATGGCTTTCGCTCCGACTGGGGTGCG
>JANPIO010000191.1:0-12378 GCA_031425055.1 Phormidium sp. VAR_61_metabat_6 | reverse complement strand
GTGAGTTGCGGGAAATGAGCACCGCCCTGGCCCACGCCGTCGAAGGCATCTCTCGCTTAGACAACGCCGGGCGCTACGTCAGCGTCAACCAGGCCTACGCCGCCATGGTCGGCTACAGCCCAGAAGAACTGGTGGGTCAAGACTGGCAAATTACCGTTCACCCTGACGATCTAGAGCGAGTCATCGTGGCCTACGAGCAGATGCTAGCCGAGGGCAACGTGAATGTCGAAGCTCGAGGAGTCCGTAAAGATGGCTCAATTTTTTATAAGCAGCTCTTTATGGTGACGGCCTACAACGACCAGCAGCAGCGCCACGGTCACTACTGCTTTATGAAAGACATTAGCGAAAGGGTACGGCTTGAGGCTGAGCGCAAGCAGGCTGAAATTGCCCTACAGCAAGAATTAGAGCGCCTGTCTAAAGTGGTGGATACCCAGCAAAAGGTTGCCCTAGTCAACCCCTATCTAGAGCAGGTGATGACGGTGATCGCAGAAGGTGCGCTGTCTTTGACCCAGGCGGATGGCACTGCTGTTGAGCTACTAGAAGGCACCGAGCTGGTGTGCCAGGCCGTCAGCGGCATTGCCCAAGACTATCTAGGCTGCCGATTGCCCTTGGTCAACAGCTCAGGCGGGCAGTGCCTTACTGAGGGCCGAGTCTTGTACTGCGCCGATGTAGAGAACGATAGGTGGGTCAACTCTCCTATTCTTCAGGATTTGGGGCTGCGATCGGTGGTGGTAGTCCCGCTGACCTACCAGGCAGAACAGGTCGGCGTGATTAAGATCTTCTCACTCCGGCCCAATGCGTTTACGGGGTCTGACCAGCAAACCCTCCAGTTGATGGCTGGTTTCCTGGCGGCCAGCCTGCACCTAGCCAGAGAGTTTGAGGTAAAAATAACTCTGCTACAAGACCTGCAAGACAGTGAAGAGCGCTATCGTTCGGTGGTGGCAGCGCTGTCTGAGGGGGTGGCCGTGGTGCAAGCCGATGGCACCCTGCTGACCTGCAACGCCAGCGCCGCCAAGATCGTGGGGCTGCAAAGCGGGCAGATCGTGGGGCGATCGCTGGCCGATATGAATCTAACCTTCATTCAAGACGATGGTGCTCCCTGCCCCGACGACGACCACCCAGCCTGGATCACCCTGCGAACCGGGCAGCCCTTCGACAATTGGGTGCTGGGCCTGGTTAAGCCCCACGGTACTACCTGGATTTCCTGCAATACTCGACCCCTGCTGCATCCAGATGACTCCCTACCCTACGCCGTAGTGCTGTCGTTTACGGATATTACCGAATTCAGGCGCTCGGAAGTGGCGGCCCTGCGGCGGCGGGCCGAGCAGGAGCGGCTGCTCAGCGAGATTGCCCGGCGCATTCGCCAGACCCTCGACCTGGAGGCTATTCTTACCACCACAGTGACCGAGGTGCGGCAGTTTCTGCGCACCGACCGGGTGATGATCTATCGGTTCGGGGGCGATGGCAGCGGCACGGTGATTGCCGAGGCCGCGACGCCGGGGTTGCCCTCTCTACTGAATCAACGAATCCAAACCGCCGTCAACGAGACTCACCTGGCGAGTTATCTGCGGGGCGATATCAGAGCCTTTGCCGATATCGAAGCCGAAGAGGCGATTCCTTGCGATATGGACTCTCTCGCCCAAGCCCAGGCCAAGGTGATTGTGCCGATTGTGCAGGGCAATAGCCTGTGGGGTATGCTGCTGGCCTACCACGGCCAAAGCCCCCACCCCTGGGAAGCCTCTGAGCTAGATGTGCTCAAGCGACTGGCCACCCAGCTGGCGATCGCCATTCAGCAGTCGCAGCTCTACCAGCACATTCAGACCGTCAACCGCCAACTCGAACACCTGGCCACCCACGACGGCCTCACCCAGGTGGCCAACCGCCGCAGCTTTGACACCTATCTCCAGCAGGAGTGGGGCCGTCTGCTGCGCACCCAGGCTCCCCTGAGCCTGATTTTGTGCGACATTGACCACTTCAAGCAGTACAACGACACCTACGGCCACCCGGCGGGGGATGTGTGCCTGCAGCGGGTGGCCCAGGCCCTAGAGCAGGCGGCTCAGCGCCCTGCTGACCTGGTGGCCCGCTACGGCGGCGAGGAGTTTGCCCTGGTGCTGCCCGACACCGACCAGGCCGGAGCCGAGGCGATCGCCCGCGCCATTCAGCAGGCTTTGAGCGAGCTAGCCCTGTTTCACGGCGCTTCACCCCTGGGTCAGCGCATCACTCTCAGTCTGGGCATTGCCAGCCTAGTTCCCAACCAGGGGCAGCAGGCTCAAACCCTGATCGACCAAGCCGATGCGGCACTTTACCTGGCCAAGCAGCAGGGGCGCGATCGCTACCGAGTGTTTCACCAAGGGCAAGGGCAACCCAGTTTGGGCAATTGACGCTGTCGCAAAGAACGAAAGCTGACCGAGCCGCTGTTACTCCAACATCTCCAAGTTGCGCACCCCGCCCCGGTCAGCGCTGGTGGCCAGCAGGGCATAGGCCTTGAGGGCCGCAGTCACCCGCCGCTGGCGGGGCTGGGCGGGTTTCCAGGCGGCTTTGCCCTTGGCTTCCATCGCCACCCGGCGGTTGGCCAACTCCGCCGCCGACAGGTCGACGTTGATAGTGCGGTTGGGAATGTCGATCACGATGCGATCGCCCTCTTCTACCAGAGCAATATTGCCGCCCGCCCCCGCCTCTGGCGAGACATGGCCGATAGAGAGGCCCGAGGTGCCGCCTGAGAAGCGACCGTCCGTTAGCAAGGCGCAGACCTTGCCCAAGCCCTTAGATTTGAGGTAGCTGGTGGGGTAGAGCATTTCCTGCATGCCCGGCCCACCCTTCGGCCCCTCGTAGCGAATGATCACCACGTCTCCCGCCTGCACCCGGTCGTTGAGAATGGCTGTGACGGCGGCATCCTGGCTTTCAAAGATGCGCGCAGGCCCTTCAAACACCCGCAGGGTCGAGGTCGGGACGCTGGTGGTGTAGCGCAACTGCTCCGCCTCGAACATACTTTCATCGATGCCTGCGGTCTTGACGACGCAGCCATCGACGGCCAGGTTGCCGTAGAGCACGGCCAGGCCACCGACTTGCGAATAGGCATGCTCCACACTGCGGATGCAGCCCGACTGCCGGTCCAGATCGAGCGCAGGCCAGCGTGTGTCCTGGCTAAAAGCCTGCTGGGTGGGGATGCCCGCCGGGCCAGCTTTGAAGAAGGTGTGGACGGCCTTGTCGTCGGTGCGGCATACATCCCAGCGATCCAGCGATGCTTTCAGGGTGGGGCTGTGCACCGTGGGCACCTCGGTGTGCAGCAGTCCGGCTCGGTCTAGCTCACCGAGAATGGCGGGAATGCCCCCGGCTCGGTGGACATCTTCCACGTGGTAGTCGGGGATGTTGGGGGCCACCTTACACAGCTGGGGCACTCGCTGCGACAGGCGATCGATGTCGGCCATGGTGAAATCGACCTCGGCCTCTTGGGCCGCCGCCAGCAGGTGCAAAATCGTGTTGGTGGAGCCGCCCATGGCGATATCCAGCATCATGGCATTCTCAAAGGCTTTGAAGCTGGCGATCGAGCGGGGCAGTACCGACTCGTCGCCCTGCTCGTAGTAGCGGCGGGTGATCTCGACAATGGTGCGGGCGGCGGTGAGAAATAGGTCTTTGCGGTCGAAGTGGGTGGCCAGGGTAGTGCCGTTACCCGGCAGTGACAGGCCGATCGCCTCGGTGAGGCAGTTCATCGAGTTCGCGGTAAACATGCCCGAGCAAGAGCCGCAGGTAGGGCAGGCGGAGCGCTCGTATTCTTCGACATCTTCGTCGCTCATGGCATCGCTGGCGGCGGCCACCATGGCATCGACCAGGTCGAGCTTGTGCTCCGAGAGCTTGGTTTTGCCCGCTTCCATCGGGCCGCCGGAGACAAACACGGCGGGAATATTGAGCCGCAGGGCCGCCATCAGCATGCCGGGGGTGATCTTGTCGCAGTTAGAGATGCAGACCAGAGCATCGGCGCAGTGGGCGTTAGCCATATACTCGACTGAGTCGGCGATAATCTCCCGCGAGGGCAAGCTATAGAGCATGCCGTCGTGGCCCATGGCGATGCCGTCATCCACAGCAATGGTGTTGAATTCTTTGGCAACGCCGCCAGCGGCCTCAATCTCGCGGCACACCAGCTGACCCAGATCCTTTAGATGCACGTGGCCGGGCACAAACTGGGTGAAGGAGTTGGCCACCGCAATGATGGGCTTCTCAAAATCCTCGGTTTGCATGCCGGTGGCGCGCCAGAGGGCACGGGCTCCGGCCATATTGCGTCCATGGGTGGAGGTTTTAGAGCGATAGGTCGGCATGGCACGTTCTAATCTAAAGGATTGTCTATGGTTTGGCTCTAGCCCCTGCAAGCCATGGGCGAGACCATAAACCGTAATAACCACAATAGCTGACTATATGGTTGAAGTTGCCTAGCGAACTGCCTATAGTCTGGCCCTAGATTTCTCAAAGGGGCAGCTCACTGCTGGGAGTCTGTTAGAGCAACCATCTTTGACAGCCGCGATCGCCCAACGCACCGCTAAGGCATAGGGAATCACTGAGAGCGCAGGAATACTCAAGCTGAACCCAAGGCGAACTTGCATGGGCGAAAGAATAAAGTAGGTCGCTCGGCTGCTGATATCTACTCTAAATAAAATATACCCACCAACCCGATAGAGTTGGTGGGCAACTAGAGCTTAGACGACGCGATCAAAGGGTGCTTTCTAAAGTGTTTAACACATTGATTGTCGCCAATCTCAATCACGTCCTAGGGAAAAAATAGTGGAGGGGTTACGAGTTATCTGGTCTAACGCTTAGTAGAGGCTGGATTAGTGTTGGCGTGGGTGTTGGGATTAGTATCTGGGTTGGTGTTTGGGTTGTAGGCATTTTGACCAACCCCATCGCCGCTATTCCCGGGCAATATGCTTTGAACCGCATCTTTAACGTTGGTAAGTACACCCTGAGCCTGATCTTCTGGTGCCTCAGAAAGCCCGCTCGGAGCTGCTACGGGTTGATCGCTGCCAGAGACATTTTGGCGGCTACCCGGAGTACGAGCTTGGCGTACGGCCTCGGCTTCGTAGGGTCTGGCATCGAGATTGTCGCCCGCCTGAGCGACCTGGGTATAGGTGCCGATGGAGCCCACCCACAAAGCTATAGCTAGCACGCTGACAACAACGGTTTGGGTAGATAGGCGACCCATTTGCCTAGCTTGAAAGCTTAAGCCCAGCTGCGCTAAAAAGCCAGAGAGCGGGCGATAAAACTTGGTCGAAAAAGGAAGACGAAAAAGTGAAAGCATGGCACTATCCAATATTTTGAAGACTTGATTTTATTTGCCCACCAGCAAAAAAAGAGGCAAATTTGAGGAATTCAGCAGCTGGCTTGAGGTTGAGTTACCGCAGCTGATAATAAGGTCTTAGCGTTCCGGAAATATGCAGGTCGAATATGATTTCAGCCTAGGAGAACAATCGGATATCTCCTTCGCTCTAAGGGCAGAAACTAAACTCAGACTAGCCCCTCGTTTGAGAGAGATATAGAGGCGCGACCGTCGTTGGGGTCGGCTACTTTCCCGCCGTTGAGGCATTTTTGGCCTGGCGATCGCAGCGAGTAGACGGGTGAGTAACGCCTGCACTAGCGGTGTTGAACGGGCTGCTCTTTGGCTTCGGGCTTTAACCCTGGTAGCAGCGATCGCCAGCGAAACATAGCCTGATGCAGGCTCAGCGCCCAGGCGATCGCAAGCAGCCAGCCCCCCAAAATATCGCTGGGGAAATGCACCCCCAGGTAAACCCGGCTAGCTCCAACGTAGAGCACAAAGAGACCGCCCAACCCCAATAGCCAAGGACGCTTAGGGCTATCCCAGTTGAGCAAAATTAGGGCCAGCACAAAGGCCATCGAGTAGGTCGCGTGGCCGCTAGGAAAGCTAAAGTCGGCGTGGGGCGGAATGCCTTCCCACAGGGCGGGGCGCACCCGATGCCAGAGCGCCTTGGCAACCTGGTTGAGCCCAGCGCTGCCCGCCATCACAAAAGCCAAATAGCTAGCTGGTTGCCAGCGCCGCCGCCACAGGCCCAGGGCCATCAATCCTAGGGAAGCGGGCAGCACGCCCCAAAATGTGCCCAGGTCGGTGGCGATCGCCACGTCTCGGTTTAGCGCTGGGGTGGCGTAGCGGTGCAGACGCAGCAAAAAGGCCGCATCCCAAGCGGGTAGGGCCGGGTAGGCCGCCACCAGCAGCCCCAGGCCAATCAAAATCACCAGGGCCAGCAGCGGTAAAATCACTCCCAGCCAGAGGGGGCTGGGGGCTGAGGAGCGAGCAGACTGTTCCATTTGAATAAAAATTAACTTAGCCGAAATTTAGGTCATGAGCCAGCTGGGCAGCACGGCGTTGAGATTGGTGAGCAGGTCACCCATGAGAAAAACTAGATCAGCCAGCTGAAGGTGGCGACAACCAAGGATGTTGATGTCGATCATGGGCTGAGCACCAGTCTTAGGGCCAAGGCAATCACGGCAGTAACCTAGATGCGGCGGAGCCAGTGTTTAGGCAGGCGCAGCACCACCCGGCCTCCCAAAAACGCGCCTGAGAATATCCCCACACTTAACAGCGAACCCAGGCCAAAATCTACTAGCTCCAGATAGATAAACCCTAGGGTGGCCACCCGAGAAGCAAAGATATGCCACAGTTCCAGTACGCTTTCAATATTTTTGAGATTCAACCACAATGACCGGCAGCTCGCTGGTCTCCAACACCGCTTGGGAAACCGACCCTACTAGCAAGCCGTCTAAGGAGCGGTGGCCGCGCTTGCCCACCACAATCTCAGCCGCGCCATACTCTTGGGCCACCCGCCCAATCTCCTCCGGCACCGAGCCTGAGGTGGTGACAAACCGATGGCGAATGTCAGCCAAGCACTGCTGCACCCGCTGGCGCAACTCCTCCACCGTCGCCGGATCGTTCACCCGCACCACGTGTAACACCACCACGGCGGCATCGCTGCGGCGGGCCAGTTCAGCCGCTTTGGTCAGTACAACCGTTGCCAGCGGCGAGCTATCCACCGCTGCCAGCAGCACAATCTCGCGGGCAACGGCCACCTTGGTCGGGTCAATCTCACCGCGCTCTAGCAGCTTTGGCGCAAAGGAAGGAATCGCCCAGGCCCCCAGGGGAGCCGTGACCAAAATCGAGAGGGCCGATAGCGCCAAAATAATCTCGCCGCCCTCGATGCCTTGAGCCAAAGGAATTGCGCCGATCGCCGCCTGCACCGTAGCCTTTGCCGAATTGCCCGGCAGCAAAAACAGCCGCTCCTGCCACGTCCAGTTGCTGCCCACCGTAGACAGATACCAGCCCAGCGATCGCCCTATCAGGGTGCCAATCGCCAGCACCAGCAGTCCTAGACCCAGCGTATCGCCCAGCACGCTAAGCTGAATGCTCGCCCCCAGCAGCACAAATAAAATGATCTGGGCGATCGTCCACAGGCTGTCGAAGCCGCCCCGCAGCCGTCGCGCCAGTGGGGCGTCGAGCTCAATCAAAAAGAACCCCGTCACCATCACCGCCAAATAGCCTGAAAACACCGGAAAATCTGCGGCCACCACCACCAGCAACAGGGCCAAGCTGGCCGCCACCAGGGCATCTTGCACCGCATTTTGAGTCCAGTTTTGCCGGCTCAGCAGCGACACTAGCAGGCGGGCCGTCAGCCACCCCAGCAAAATCCCCAGGGCAATTTGGGCAACAACTTGCAGCGGCAGCAGTTGCAGCGGGCTCAGCGTGACGCCGCCAGGTAGGGTAACGGTGGCTGCACTCTGGCTAAGAAACGCCAGCAGCAGGCTAAACACCAGCAGCAGCAGCACATCGGAGAGGGCGCTGCCCGTCAAAATCGCATCGGGAATCCCTTTTTCAACCCCCCAGCCCAGGCTTTTGAGCCGCAGCATGGCGGGCACAATCACCGCCGGTGACTCGGCCCCGATGACGCAGCCCAACAGCAGCCCAGTGGCAAAATCAAACTGAAACAGCCCCATGGCGGCAACAGCAATAGCGATCGCCTCACAGGCGGCGGGTAAAAACCCCAGCCGCAGCGCCACCGACCCCTGCTGGGCCAGTTTTTCGCGATCGAGGCCCAGCCCCGCCTTCATCAAAATCACCATCACGGCAATAGTGCGCAGCCCGTCTGCCGCCGCCAACACCCCTGGGTTAATCACATTGCCCACCTGGGGGCCAAGGACAATGCCCACTAGCACCATGCCCAATAGGGCTGGAATCTTGAGCCGCCGGGCGATCTGCCCAACGAAAAAGCCCATCAGCAAAATCCAAATTATGCTTTCTAACATGTCGCCACGCCAAAGTTGAACTGGTTGCGCGGCCTGTGGCAGAAGTTGTGAAAAGACTACAAAGCCCCTACCCTTCCGCCCCAAGCCGGAATAAGTAGGAGCCATCAGCCCTTACGCCATCAAAACTGACTCGCGTAGGGCGGTTTTGGCGAGCTCCATCGCCGTTTCTATGGTTATACCAGGTTGGCATGAGCTGTGGCCACCCGATCGGTTCAAAAAGAGAGATCGCAAACGGGTGGGCAAAATAGCGATATGGTGAAATGACGCCTACTGACATCGCTTTTATCTCGCGTTCCTCCCCCTAATCTCGCTCTTGGCACCCATGGAACCCATTCAGATTTCCTATTTTTCCGATATTCTCTGCGTCTGGGCTTACATCGCTCAAATACGTCTAGATGAGTTGACAACGGTCTTTCAGGATCAGGTTGCGATCGAATACCATTTCGTACCTGTGTTTGGTAATGCCCGTGAAAAATTAGAGAACCGATGGCGAGAAAAAGGAGGATTAAAAGGCTATAGCAACCACGTACTCGAAGCCGTCCAGAAGTTTGATCACATCGTCGTTGATCCCGACATTTGGACGGGGGTTACGCCGCCATCATCGACATCCTGCCATCTGTTTCTCCACGGCATTCAGTTGTTAGAAACCAAAGGCATGATTCCTAAATCAGAGAAAATTTTTGAAAAAGCAGTTTGGTCATTTCGCGAAGCCTTTTTTACTAAACTTGCCAACATCAGCGATCGCACCGTACAGTTTGCCCTAGCTGAAGAATTAGACCTACCGATCGCCGCTCTTGAGCAGCAAATTGACAGCGGCGAGGCCTACGCTTTGCTCTCAAAAGACTTGGAATTGGTTAAAGAGCACGCTGTTACTGTTAGCCCAACCTTGATCTTTAATGAAGGTCGGCAACGACTCAACGGCAATGTTGGCTACCGCGTGATCGAAGCCAACATTCGAGAATTACTGCACAACCCGCCCGAAGAACAGTCCTGGTGCTAGTGCCCATAGGCTGAGCCTTCTATCGAGAGGCGGTGGATGCCGTCGAAACCTTACCCACAGGTGAAGTGGTTGCCCGTGACTGGCAGATGAAGATGAGGGTGCCCGCCATCCCTTTGCGCTGAATAGCCGCGTGATTCACCGAACGTGGGTCGATTAGCCACTAACCCTGGCCCTGCAAGCGATCACGGCGGCGATCGCCCCCCACGGCATCTTCAACTATTTGCTATCCGATGGCGAACACTGCTTTGCCCGCACAACCCAATTAAAATAGAATGTCTAGAGTATCTCTGTAGACTATGTCGATGGCTTGACTATTTTTTGTTAGGCTAAGTCAACAATAAAACCCCACCGCAAATTAATTTGTGGTGGGGTTCGCAGTGTATCCGAGTGAGGTAAGGGATATATTGATTACCTCTGAAGAGGCTAATCTCTCCAGAGGTATTTGCTGACTAGCTCTGTCTAGCGTCCATGTTGTGTTGTTTAAGTTCGCCGAGGGTCACAACGCCATCACCGTTCATATCGGCAGATAAGTCTCGTAAGCTGGTCTGCCCTGAAGCGCTAGCTACTGGGGCGATTGCCGCTGAGGCTAATGCGATCGCCAACATAGAAAAAGCATATCTTTTCATTGTCTTATCCTTGAGAACTGCTAAAAATCCGCGCTTGGTTATTGGCGGAACTTTTATCATGTTAGATCTTATTTCAGCTGATTTACTGATAGTTGCCTAAGCTAGTAATGAGAATTTCATTAGAAAAATTAGAGTGCATTTCATCATTTAGGATTTTGCAAAATTTTAAGCTCATTCAAAGAGCCTAACAGCCTGATTTTTCTCCGTGTAATCTTCACTTTGACGTATTTTTAGCGCGATTCAGCTAAACTTTTGGGAGATTTTTTTCTGCACGCCTTAAATAAATTACCCAATTAAACCTGCAATTTCATTCTGATTTCATTTTTCTGTGGGATGTTTGAGAGGCTAATGGCATTTTTCTCCGAAGACTGTAATTGAGTGGAGCAAGGGCACGCCTATGACAGCTATCTCTGATCGCTTGTGTGTTGTAGTCAGAGGGCGATCGCTCCCCCAGCTGGCTTTGTTAATACTCCTGCTAGCCCCGGCTGGCGAGGTGTTGGCCCATGCTGGCCACGGGGATGAGTTTCAGGGGGGTGGAGCCGGAGCACACCCAGCAGGCGTTAAGGTTGATGCAGAGGTTGCTGACCGCATTGGTCTGATTGTTGAGCCGGTAAAACGTCAGGTGTTGGCGTTTGGAGTGAAGGCGACGGGGCAAATTGAAGCATCGCCGGGGCGACAGGTATCGGTAACCAATCCAGTCGGCGGTACGGTGACTAAGCTGCTGGTGGAGCCAGGGCAGCGAGTAGACGCAGGGCAGGCATTAGCCATCATCACCAGTGGAGAGCTAGCAGAATTGCGGGTGACCGCCTTAGAAAACTCCGCTGAGCGGCAGGGAGATGTGCAGCTAGCCCAGGCCGATGTACAGCTGGCGCGGCAGACCTACGCCCAACAGCAGCAGATTGCCCTAAGGGCCATAGAAGCTGCTCAGACAGACTTTCGGGTAGCCCAAGAGCGGTATGATCGCGACTCAGAACTAGCCCAAGAGGGAGCGCTTGCTCGCCGGGATGTCCTGGCTTCAGAGGCAGCCTTAGCCGATGCCAGAAGCTCCCTGGCAGAAGCCGAAAGTCGATTAGAAGTGTTGAATGCTCGCACCGAGGTAACGCAATCGCAGACTGCCTTGAATGTGGCGCAATCTCGCGCTCAGTTAAGTACAGAAACCTACCAAACCCGGTTGCAGCAGCTTGGGGCCACAGCTAACCCAGACGGCACTATCACCATCAAAGCGCCCATTGCGGGCACCATTGCCGACCGCGACGTGACCCTAGGGCAATCGTCAGAAGATGCGGGTGCGGTGCTGATGACCATCGTAGACAATCGCACGGTGTTGGCCACTGCAAACATTTTTGAAAAAGATCTCTCCCAGGTATCCCCTGGGCAACGGGTGCGGATCACCGTGGCTAGCCTGCCCGATCAACTCTTTGAGGGGCAAGTTACCACAGTTGGTTCGGTAGTTGATGTCGAAACGCGGGTTGTACCTGTGCAGGCTGAGCTAGACAATGCTCAAGGCACCCTCAAGCCCGGCATGTTTGCGTCCTTGGAGGTGCTCACCGAGAGCACTCCACAGGCAGTGATGGCCATCCCCCAGACGGCGTTGGTAGACGCCAACGGCCAAACCCTGGTGTTTGTGCGCAATGGCAACGCCTTTGAACCGGTTGAGGTCACCCTGGGGCGAACGGCGGGCGATCAAGTCGAAGTGCTTAGCGGCCTGTTTGAGGGCGATGAAGTCGTCACCCAGCGGGCTAACCAGCTCTATGCCCAGTCTTTGCGGGGCGGGGGTGCTGAACCAGCGGATGCCGCCGCGACGGAAGCGACGGAAGCTGCTGGTGCTACGGGGGCCGGATTACCTTTGTGGGTTACCGCTATGGGGGGGGGATTGTTAGCGATTGGCACCTTTACCGCTGGGGCTTTTTGGTCTGGTCGTCGGTCTCGCCAACGCCTCGAATCCACCATCTACCAGTTAGAACATCTTGAGGATCCGCATAATCGACCGCTAGCAGTGAGCCAAGCAGGGCATGAGCCGGCTCTGTCGAGAACAGAGCCTCATTACCCCGATGCCGACGGGTAAACCTTTTCGAATTTGTCAGGTGCGTTAGCTGATCTTCTAGCGCAGCTGTAGCTAAAGACAATGCGCTAGCGTGCTTCATCCTACGCAAGACACTCTTCGATTATTATGCTGAATTCGATTATTAAATGGGCGATCGCGCGGCGTTGGTTGGTAATTCTTGGTGCAATGATCTTAACCATTTGGATTTTTCGAACGATCGCCCAAATGCCCTTAGATGTATTTCCCACCTTTGCCCCACCACAAGTAGAGATTCAAACCGAAGCCCCCGGACTTGCACCCGAAGAAGTGGAATCATTAGTCACATTGCCGATAGAGAGTGCGATCAATGGCACACCCGGCGTAAGTGCAGTAAGGTCTTCCAGTGCTGCCAGTATTTCCGTAGTGCGAGT
>JANPIO010000190.1:0-6933 GCA_031425055.1 Phormidium sp. VAR_61_metabat_6 | reverse complement strand
GGGATGGCGCGGGCAAAGGCGCGCAGCACGGCTTTCTCTAGCTCGGGCCACAGCAGCAGGGTGGCGAAACCGCCGTAGAGACGCACGTCGAGGCTTTCGTACCAGCGGTAGTCGATGCACTCTAGCACCGCAAACTGTCCCACGGGGTCGGCCTCGGTGGCGGCGCTCCACAGGGTGACGCCGCTGGCCAGGTCATACAGCTCGTTAAATAGAGCCATTTTGAAAGCGTCGGGCAGGTCAGCGCGATCGAGAATCGGCTGCTGCCAGGCGGCGATCGCCCGCTGCCAGGTTTTGTATTCGGTCAGAGCATCGAAGGCGATCGCCCTGGCATTCCGCCCGCTACGGCCAAAAAAGTCGGTGTAGCGACGATAGTTCACCACCCCAGCAGCGAATTCGGTGACGGGCAGATCCCACGCCAGAGCGACGGGGATGTGGCGGGTTTCGCCGGGTTGCAGGGTGAAGCGCAGGGCGATTGCACCGCCGATCTGCTCTCCTTCCTCTGCTGGGGAGGTATCCAACAAATTCATCAGCCGCCCTAGCTTGGCAAACGAGTCCCACAGGTCGCGCCCGTCGCCCGCCGGGTTCCACCGCAGGTCGCAGGAAACTTCCACACCAGGGTCGTCTAAGGTGGCAATGCACCACTGGCCGTTGCCTTCTTTGGGGTCGCCCTGCCAGGCTCCATCCATCACCAGCGCCTTGAGGCCGTCAGCGTTGATGAACTGGTTGAAGTTGCCGATGCTTTGGGCGATCGCAGGCACGTAGTCGTAGTAGGGGCTGCCGTCGTCGCGCAGCAGCACCTCAGGCGATTTTTGCGTGTTGGTGAACCAGCCCACCATATTCTGCCAGCTCACCATGATGCTCAGGGTGATCGGGGTGGTGGTGGGGTTGTGGGCCGTCCACTCAAAGGCCACCACCGGGTAGCTGGCCTCTTGATAGTTGTCGGGCCAGATGGGCGAAATCTGTTCGCAGGTGATCTGAGCGCGAAACACGTTTTCGTAGCGGTACCAGCTGCGGGGGTAGAGGGCGTGGTAGCTGCCGGTGGCGCGGGCTTTGGTGGCGGCGGGATACCACGACCACGACGATAAGGTACCGTCCTCGGGCGGCTGGGTGCTGAGGGCGTAGGCTTGGGTTCTGCCGCCTCCCTGTTCCCAAAGGCTGAACTGGCACCCTGAAAAGCTGCCAAAGACATGCTCACCGCCATCCATGTGCCAGAGGTTAAAATCGCCGTTGGGCGATCGCCCCACACAGCCTGCCCCCAGCCCGCCCAAGGGTGCTCCGTGGTTGGGGCCATCGTCGAGGTTGCTGGCGTAGCGCACTATATAGTGGTGCTCCCAGGGCTGGCCGAGGGGTCGCTGCCACGCCTGGGAGGGGATCTGGGGAAGGGATGGGGTTTCAGTCATCTCAAAATATTACCGGAGCCGGTTGGTTTATAGAATCTCCCCGGATTTGAACCCGGCATGAATGGGGTGAGCGATCGCCGCCTCATCAATAACACCCGACGATGGAAACTACTAGTTGGGCATAATCATCCATTGTCAAAGTTGGTTGCTTCAAGTCAATCCGCTCCCCAAGCTTGTCACCGATTCCTCACGCCTAGAATCGCTCAAGCCCCACGCTGGCTATAGATCTCTTTAGAATTGGGGAGCTTGAGAGGCAATTAAAACGCCTCCCATAGCGTCAAACCCTCCTTTCAAGAACAGTTGAGGTCAATCTTGCCCCTTACTCACCATCCCCCCGCCACGCTCGATCTTGATTTCGTTCGGCAGCAGTTCCCCGCGTTGGCAGGCGACTGGGTCTTTTTTGACAACGCGGGCGGCTCGCAAATTCTCAAGCCCGTGGTCGATCGCATCACCAATTTTCTCTACGAGTCGAACGTGCAGCTAGGGGCGAGCTATGCCGTGTCGCAGCTAGCAACGGAGCGGGTGGCAGCGGGAGCCAAAGCCATGGCCACGCTAATCAACGCTGATGACCCGACGGAGGTGGTGCTCGGCCCCAGCACCTCGGCGCTGTTGCGGATGCTGGCCCAGTGCTTTCGGCCCACCCTCGCACCGGGCGACGAAATTATCGTCACCAACGCCGACCACGAGGCCAACATTAGCCCCTGGGTGGAGCTAGAGCGCGAGGGTATTGTGATCAAATTTTGGCGGGTGAACCCGACCACCTTTGAGCTCGATCTGGCGGATTTGGAGGCCCTGCTGACGCCGCAAACTCGCTTAGTTGCCGTCACCCATACGTCAAATGTGTTGGGCAGCATTCATCCGGTGCGGGCGATCGCCGATCTCGTCCACGCCCACGGGGCGCTACTCTGCGTCGATGGGGTCGCCTTTGCCCCCCACCGCCGCGTCGATGTGCAGGCCCTAGATGTCGATTTCTACACCTTTAGTCTCTATAAGGTGTATGGCCCCCACCTGGCGCTGCTCTACGGCAAAAAAGAGCTGCTGCTGGCCCTGCCCGGCTACAACCACTACTTCATTGACGACACGGCCATCCCCTACAAATTTCAGCCCGGGGGCAGCAGCTACGAGCTGAGCTACAGCCTCACGGCGATTACCGACTATTTCACAGCCCTGGCTCAGCACCATGGAGAGGCTAACGAGGGGAACTCCATCGACCAGGCCTTTAGCCTAATTCAGCAGCACGAAGGAGCGCTCAACGAACGGCTACTCTCGTTTCTGCAAAGTCGGCCCGGAGTCCGCATTATCGGTCGAGACACCGCTGACCCGACGGAGCGGGTTTCAACCATTTCCTTTGTGGTGGAGGGGGTGAGCAGCGACCAAATTCCGCCCCAGCTCGATGCCCACAACATTGGCATTCGCTACGGCCATTTCTACGCGCTGCGGCTGATCGAAGATTTGGGGTTGTTGCCCCAGCAGGGCGTGGTGCGGGTCAGCATGGTGCACTACAACACGCTGGAAGAGTGCGATCGCCTGATTGAGAAACTCACCCACTGTCTATGAGAATTCTTAGCCAACGCCAGGGTCATAGTTGCCCCGGCGGCAGCGCCCCTAAGAATTTATACTTAACCAATGTAGTTAAGTTGCAACAAAGCTTATTGCAACTTAGTCGGCCTCATTCTTGAGTTAGGTGGGGTTCACCCGGTGTAGCGGCAGCCAGTGTTTGAATATCCCAAAAGCCCAGTGGGCGGGAGATATAAGGGCCAACACCCTTGTTTGAAGCTTAGGAACACCATGGTCATCTTCAATTTGGCGCTGGCAGAATTTCGGCAGTTGAAAGCAAGCTGATTTGTTCACAGCTCAGGGTTTCGCGGGGGCGGGCAAAAAACCAATTCAAAAAGTGTCCTAGTTCTAAAATCTGGGATAAGCTAATTGGCGACGTTCGCTGCTCCCTCCGATCGCGATTTAAACCATGAATTGGCGACTCTGCAATCTCCCCAGACTGATCTCTGCTGCTCAATTCAAACCCAGCATGGTTAAGACTTTAGTTCGTAGTTGGGTGGGCGGTTGGGGGCAGAGGCCTCGCCGCCGAGCCCTGCTCGGACTGGGGGTAGCCACTGCATTTTTGGTCTCGCTAGTGCTGCCCCGCTCGGTATCGGTGGCCAATGCCCAAGACCTGACCGCCGCACTCTGGACTCGGGCATCCTTCCCAGTCGAAAACTTTCAAACCTATACCTCCCCCTTTGGCTACCGCAGTGACCCCTACAACGGTGGCTCTCGTTTTCATTACGGCCTCGACCTAGCAGCCCCCAACGGCAGCTACATTCGCAACTGGTGGGCAGGCGAAGTGCTGTGGGTCGAAGGCGACGGTGCCTGCGGTACGTCCATGGCGATTAAATCGGGGGAATGGACCCACATCTACTGCCACATGCAGGGCCATGTGGAGGGCAGTGGACAGAACAAAGTCATGGTCGATCGCGACGGCGGCATTCAGTTACGGGCGGGCCAACCCATCCCGGCAGGGGCGCGCATTGGCCGGGTAGGCATGACGGGCCGCACCACCGGGCCGCACCTGCACTGGGGCCTCAAGTACCAAGACAACTGGGTTGACCCGGCTTTGGTGCTGCGGGCCATGTATGTTGGCCAGCAGGCGGCTTTGTAAGGTTCGGTGCCTTGCCCCTGGCAGCGGTGCATAGCCTGGTTGGGACTTGTAGTTTTGCTGGTGGGAGTGGCGATCGCCCAGCCACTGTCGGCTTTGGCGGTTGATAGCCATCCACCGCTGACGCTAGACCTGTTGCGCCAGCGGTTAGCCGCCCCGGTGCAGCGAGAGGGCAGGCCAGTCATCGACCTGCGCTACTACACTATTGATCTGCGGCCTGATAGTCCCCTGACCGATAGCTTTTACCGACTGCTGAGCAGCGGGCTGCAAAAACCGGCGACGGCTCCGGCCCTCGACCTGAGCTATGCCGTGGTGCAGGGCGATCTCGACTTGCAGCGCCTAGGTCAGCGCGAACCCCTCTATGGCGACAACCTCTCCCCGCTGCTGAGCGATGCCGGACGGGCTCAGCTGAGGCGCGATCGCCAGCGCTTACTCCAGCTCAGCCGCCTCTCCCAGTCATTGCTCATTCAAGGCCAGGGTAGCAACCAGCAGATCTATCTATTTAAAGCCCCGCTGGTGGCGGTGCAGACCCGCTTTATGGGCCAGGTGCTGGGGGGCGATACGTTCTTTTTGGGCCGGGTGCTGGCCAGCGGGGCGGTGTTTGATCAGGGGCTCTCAGTGGGCGGGGCGCGCTTCAACCGAGCGGCAAATTTTTCGGGGGCTGACTTTCGCCAGCGATTGCAGGCCAAGGGCAGTCTGTTTTTTGAGCCAGCCCGGTTTGACCAGGGCCAGTTTCGCAGCGGTGCGACCTTTCAGGGGGCCGAGTTTAAGGCCGATGCCAATTTTAGTCGGGCGGTGCTGGCGGGCGATCTAAACTTTAGCCGGGTGCAGTGGCAGGGGGTGGCCGACTTTGCCCGCACGGTGTGGCAGAGCAGCGCCTTCTTTGTGCGCAGCTATTTTGCCAAGGCGCTGTTTTTTACCGAGGCCCGCTTTGACGCGCCGCTGGTGCTGCGCCAGACCCGCTTTGGCGAGCCGGTCAACCTGCGCAATGCCATGGTCGGCGGCGAGGTCGATCTAGGGGATGCGATTTTTCTGCCAGGGGCCTACCTGAATGTGGCGGGCCTAGAATTTAGTCTGGAGCAAACCCAGATTTTGGGCACCCCCGGCAAAATTGGTCGGGTGTTTTCGGTGCCGCAGCTGGCGGGCAACGAAACCCTGCTGCGCAACCTGGAGCGCAACTTTCGCAATCAAGAGCAGATTAGCGACGCCAACTCAATTGCCTACACCGCCGAGCGCCTGCGGCTGAAAAGCTGGCAGCAGCGGCTGCTGGGCACCAACGTCAACACTGCTTCGGCAGCGGCCCTGGTGAGGGCGGGCTTTACTGAAGCCCAGGCCGCCGCCGTCGTTGAGCAGCGCCAAACCCAGACGTTTATCGGCACCGAGGGGGTGCTGAGCGTGCCAGGGGTTGACCTGGCGGCGTATCTAAAGGTGCGCGATCGCATCTTTGCCCGCGATACCTTCCCCATTACTCGACGGCTGACCCTGGCTTTGCAGTGGCTGTGGCTGGGAGGGCTGGTGGTGCTGAGCCGTTACGGCACCAGCTTTGGCCTCACCTTTGGCCTGGGGCTGGTGGCGATTCCCACCTTTGCGCTGATGTTTTGGGTGGTCGATCGCTACCGCCGTCGCCGGGCCACCCCAATTCTGCCGCCGCTGGCAGAGGGGCTGTGGCTGGTCGGGGGCTGTAGCCTGCTGCTGGGCCTAGGGCTCAATGCCCTGCTGCGCTCTGCCGACTATCCGCTGCTCACGCTGGGCTTTTTGTCTATGCTGCTGGTGCCGGTGCCCGCCGTGCTGATTGGTCTACTGATCAAGCGGGGCCGCTACCACGACCTGATGACAGAAAGCTATTTTGTCGAAGATGGCAGCCTGCGCCAGCTCAGGCTCTTGATCGCCCGCCTGCCGGTGATTCCAAAGTTTCCGTTTTTTCGCGATCGCTACACTTACCTGCTGCTCGATCGCCGCTGGAACTGGCTCAATTATTTAGACTTTAGTCTCAACAATTGGCTAAAGTTTGGCTTTAATGACATTCGATTACGAGACGAGCATGTGCCGGGGCTGATTACCGCTTTGGTGTGGTATCAATGGGGGTTGGGTCTGCTCTACACAGCGCTGCTCCTGTGGACGCTCTCGCGCACCATTCCGGGGCTAAACCTGCTGATTTATTTCTAGCGCCGCTGTTGGCTATCCGTTGACCGTTTTCTGCCCCCCGTGACCCAACCCTCTGCTGCCGAGCTCAACCATCAGGCCAAATCCGATCTGCGCCGTCGCCTGATCAGCGCCCGCCAGAGCATTCCCACCCAGCTGTGGAAGCAAAAGAGCGATCGCATCTGCGCCCACCTGCTCAACTGGAGCTACTTTCGCCAGTGCCGCATTATCTTGGCCTACACCAGCTTTCGCCAAGAACCCGACCTCAGCCCCCTGACGGCGCACCATCCCCACTGGGGGCTGCCCCGCTGCGTCAATAAAAACCAGCTGACCTGGCACTACTGGTCGGCCACCAGCCGCTGGCCCCTACGCAAAGGTTCCTACGGCATTATTGAACCCCACCCCAAGTCGCCCCAGGTAGACCTCTCCCTAGTCGATCTCATCCTCGTGCCCGCCGTCGCCTGCGATGTGCGCGGCTATCGCCTCGGCTACGGCGGCGGCTACTACGATCGCCTGCTCAGTCAGCCCCCCTGGCAGAGCATTCCCACCGTAGGTATTGTGTTTGAGTACGCCCGCCTGCCCAGCCTGCCCAAAGATGTCTGGGATAAGCCCCTAGCCGGAGTCTGCTCCGAAAGCGGCCTCTACCTCGGCGGCAAATAACCCCCCCCCGGGCCCCCCCCGCCGCCCCCCCCCCGCCCCCCCCCCCCCCGGCGCCCCCCCCCCCCCCCCCCCCCCCCC
>JANPIO010000189.1:0-9250 GCA_031425055.1 Phormidium sp. VAR_61_metabat_6 | reverse complement strand
CAAATTATTCCAGATGCAAAACGCCTTGTGTTGTTTGATTATGACGAAGAAAACTCCTTCCACCCAGAAAAAGATAACCCAGTGCTATATGAATGGAAACGCAAAAATATTGAAAATTATTTACTGGTTTCAGATGCTTGGATTAGAGCAGTCTTACAGAAAATTGGTATTGGTAGTGACAATAATATTGCATCACCAATTAGGGAATTGATTGAGAGTTTCTTTGCTGGTGAGAACCTTACTCTCCCGCCGGGACAATCTTGGAGAGATGTTAGAGCAAATATCTTTCAAGTTGTAAATGGGAAGAAGCTCCTATTTGAGAACTCAGACTCTCTTTTTCAACGCCTTAAATCTTATGAGTTATCAATACAATCCACTTCTGTATTGGAGCTGACCCGCGAAATAGTTGCAGCTAATATGATTTCAGATGAAATTCACGAAGATGTTCATCAATTCTTTGATAAGTTGAATCAACTTTTAGCTTAGGTGTATTATTCAGGTGGTTTGCTTTACGACGAGCTAATAATCATTTGTGCGAACGGGTAGGAGATACTTTTTGAAATTCAAGGTTGTCTGCTGACCTGCACAACTTCACCGTAAAGTATTTTCCCTAAATCGGTCGGAAGAGAGCCCTTAATATGCCTCAGCCAATTGCTGAGACTACGTAATTTAAGTAATTTGAACAGTGGCAACAACAAGACTGTAAGGGCGTTATTAGGCGTGCCCAATTTCTTTTCTTATTCTTAGCTGGCAGGCTGCGATCGCCTACCCACTAAAAGCCCCAGGCACTTTGATATGGCACTACGATCGCACCATCCCCTCACCCAAAGCACCATGCTCACCGTCAGCCCAGAGCACATTCAGCTAACCCCCCAGCAGCACCGTTACCCTGCACTACCAAGCCTGGGACGACTACGAGACCCTGCTAACCAACCGTTGCGACGATGCCGCCATCAAAATTCGCTTCAACGCCCACACCCAACAGATTTCGCTGATGGCTCCCATGGCAGACCACGGTAACACCCAAGAAAAAGCCCCCTGCTTTTCTTAAAAACAAGGGGGCTTGAGGTAGCTATGCAGAGTCTCTAATTCAGCGCTTCGAGGTAGTCGCGGACGCGGTTGCGGCGCTTGGGCTGGCGCAGCTTTTGCAGCGCCTTAGACTCAATCTGGCGCACCCGCTCACGGGAAAGCTCCAGGGCGCGGCCAATCTCGGCCAGGGAATAGGGGGTGCCATCGCCCAGGCCAAAGCGCATGTTGATTACGTCTTGCTCACGGGTGGTGAGGTCGGCCATCAACTGTTGCAGATCACGGCGCAGCGACTCGCGAATCAGCATGTCTTCGGGCGACATGCAGTCGGTTTCGAGCAGGTCACCCAGCTCGGTGTCGCGGTCTTTGCCCACCTTAGTTTCGAGCGAGACGGCGCGGGGCACACGCAGCAGCACTTCTCGCACCTGGGCGGCGGTCATATCTAGCTCTTTAGCGATGTCTTCGACCGAGGGGGTGCGGCCTTTCTCCTGGGATAGCTTGCGCTGGGCCTTTTTGATTTTGTTGAGCTTTTCGGTGATGTGGACGGGCAGGCGAATGGTGCGGCTCTGGGTGGCGATCGCTCGCGTAATACCCTGGCGAATCCACCAGTAGGCGTAGGTGCTAAAGCGGTAGCCCTTGGTGGGGTCAAACTTTTCCACCGCCCGCTCTAGGCCCAGAGTGCCTTCTTGAATTAGATCGAGCAGCTCCAGGCCCCGGTTTTGGTACTTTTTGGCCACCGACACTACTAGGCGCAGGTTGGCCTTAATCATGTGCTCTTTGGCGCGAATGCCCTCAGAGATCGCCATCTCTAGCTCGGGCACGGTGAGGGTGGCGAGGGCAGCCCAGGCACGCTTGCCTTCGGCCAGGGTGGGCTTGAGTTCAGCAATGGGCACCTCGGCCTCGGCGGCCCAGCGCTCTAGGGAGGGGCGATAGCCCAGCTGCGACGAGAGGCGATCGCGGGTTTGCAGCAGCTTGCTGTAGATGGCCAAAATACCGCCGGTTTTCTCCGCAGCCTGGTTTAGATCGGCCAAAAGCTGCATGTAGCCCTGAACGCACTGGGCCTCAGAGACCTCTTCATGGCGCTCTAACAGGCGCACCCGGCCAATTTCTTGCAGGTAGAGGCGCACTAGGTCAGTGGTGCGACTGCCCTTCAGCACCTCGGCGGCATCGGCTTCAAAGTCGCCCTCGTCGGCAGCGGAGAAACCTTTGAGAGACAGGGATGCCCCCTCATCCTCATCCCCCAGCTTGGGGAGACTGAACTCTCGATCGGGCCGGGCGGAGGCTTCGTTCTTGCTGTAGTGGGGTGTTGCTACCATGACGTTCTCTAGTAACGTGTATTAAACTTTTGCCGACAGGCCATTTGCCAACCTGGCTTCAGTATTCCCAAACCGCCAGGACTTTAGAACAGTGGCTGGTGTTCCGGGGGCTGGGCGGTGCTTTTGGGGCGGCCCGAGTCTACGGGGGTTGGGCTGAGGGAGGAAATTGCTAACCGACACCGTAATCTACGCCGTTTCTGCGGATAATTCCTGACGGAACGTTACACCTTGGCAAAAACCTTACATTGAACCCGAAGTGACCTATAGGATTAGGGCATTCGTTGCGATTGGGAGCAGACTTCGCTAATGGTTAACGGTCTTCCCTGGACGGCTGATGCCCAAGCCAAGCTCAAAAATATTCCGTTTTTTGTGCGCGCCCAGGCCCGCAAGCGGATTGAAGATGTGGCCCGCGAGACTGAGGCCGAAGCCGTGACGGCGGATTTGGTCGAACAGGTGCGCCTTGAGTTTGGCCAGTAGCCCGGTAGCACTCCAACCCTTAGTGTTGGCTGTCGATTCTGCCTTTTAATACAGACTGCTTCACCGCCACAGCGGTAACGTTAGTGGGGCTGACAGTCGCTGTGGCTCACTATGCTGTTTGGAGGGACACAGGGGTCTGTGCTCGGGCCAAAGCTTTCTCAAACAAAAAATTCTGGCTGAAACGTTGCAAGTCGAAGTCATAACGAGTATGATTTAGAAGAGCCGAGGCCATAGTGGTAGGATTTCAAGACTAGGCCTGACGGCAACAGCACAGGTTTGTTAGTTATTCATTCGATTGACAGAAACAAAGAGAGGCCACATGGTTGCAACCGCTGAGAAAAGTAAGACCAAGCGCGGGTTTTATCCCACCCGAATTGATATGACGGCTGAGGTGCGATCGCAGGTGTGTGACGTGCTCAACCAGACCCTGGCCGCCACCCTCGATCTCAAAACCCAGACCAAGCAGGCCCACTGGAACGTCAAGGGCATGGACTTTTACCAGCTGCATGAGCTGTTTGACGAACTGGCGGGTGAGCTAGAAGGCTACGTCGATATGGTGGCCGAGCGCGTTACTGCCCTCGGGGGTACCGCCATGGGCACGGCTCGCATCGCCGCTAGCGAGTCGATTCTGCCCGAGTATCCAATTGATGCCGTGGAGGGCGCTGAGCACGTTGAGGCCCTGGCTGAGCGCTTTGCCGCCTACGGTAAGCACGTGCGCGCCGCCATCGACACCACCGATGAGCTGGGCGATGCCGACACCGCCGACCTCTACACCGAGATCTCTCGCACCATTGACATGCGCCTGTGGTTCCTAGAGGCGCACTTAGTGAAGAAGTCCGATCGCGGTTAATCGCCGCAGTCCTCTAATCTAGGGCTAACTAGCAGTCGGGGAGGCAACCCATACCTCCCCGACTTTGTCGTTTAAGGCAAAACACCCTTGGGCGGATTAGGCTTGGGTCTGCGACCTTGCGGTAGCAAGGCTCGGTTTTAAGCAGGTACCATAACGCTTCAGTAGCGCTGTTGCTCACTATGCCTAACCCGGCTTCTCAAGTTCCCAACTCTGACGCGATCGAGGACGCGATTGCCCTGGCAACCACGGTCGAACCCGAGCATTCCCATGGCCACGATCACTCCCATCGGCACGGACACAGCCACACCCACGGCGCAGTAGATCCTGAGATTGCCACCTCGGAGCGAGGTCTATGGGCGGTGAAGTGGTCGTTTGTGGGGCTGGTGATCACAGCGATCGCCCAGGCGGTTGTCTTTGCCCTCTCCGGCAGCGTCGCCCTGATGGCCGACCTCATTCACAATGTGGGTGATGCCATGACCTCGGTGCCATTGGGGGTGGCGTTTGTGCTGGCCCGCGCTAAGCCCTCGCCCCGCTTTGCCTACGGCTATGGCCGAGCGGAAGATCTGGCGGGGGTAGCGATCGTGGCGGTGATTTTCTTGAGTGCCCTGATTACCGGCTATGAATCGATTGAGCGCCTGCGTCATCCTCAGCCCTTGGATCATCTGGGGGCACTGGCGGCGGCGGCGGTGATTGGTTTCATTGGCAACGAAGTTGTGGCCCTGTTTCGGCTGCGGGTGGGGCGAGCGATTAACAGTGCTGCTCTGGTGGCCGATGGGCTGCACGCGCGGGCCGATGGGCTGGTGAGCCTGGCGGTGCTGGTGAGCGCCCTGGGCGTAGGGCTGGGCTACCCCTGGGCCGACCCGGCGATGGGCCTGGTGATTACCCTGGTGCTGCTGCGGGTAGTGTGGCAGTCAACCCAAACGGTGTTTACCCGGCTGCTCGACGGGGTGGAGCCCGAGATGGTCGATCGCCTGCGCCAGGAAATAGAGCACGGGGTTGAGGGGGCCGCCACAGTGACTCAGATCAAAGCGCGGTGGTTGGGCCATCGGCTGCATGGGGAGGTGAGTTTGGCGGTCGAGCCGGGGCTATCGGTGGCGGCGGGGAATGCGATCGCATCGCATCTCAAAACTCACCTACACCAGCAACTGCCCTACCTGGCTGAGGTCACCATTCAGGTGCAGCCCCAGCAACCTACCACCTTGGGCTAACGACATCACTTGAGTCTGTCTACGGTTCGTCTGACTTTGGGCGACTTTTGGAGAACTTTATCCCTAATGGTGGGCAGTGCCCACCCTACGGTGGCTACAGTCGCCAGATAAAGCGGGGATCTTCTTTTCTAGAAAGCTCTTTAGCCGCCAAGCTGGTGGCAGCGCGATAGCCGCAGCAGCATCGCGTCGAGGCGGGCCAGATCGCCAAACCCTCCTCCCTGGCCGGTCAACAAGCCACCCATTTGCAGCGACGCGATGCGCGGCACCCGCCAGTACCACAGGGCCGGTAGATGGCCTCGGGGGGCTTCAAGGTCAAAGTCAAGCCAGCTGTAAAACCGCAAAAACCCGATGGGCCGCAGCGGCATTAGCATCAGCCATCCCACTTCTTCAAAAAACGGGTGGGGGTTAGACCAGTTGCGCAGGGCGGGGTCAAAGTCGATGGTTTCTAGAGTGGCGGCATAGATTTGAAGCTGGGCCGAAAAGCCAAAATGCCCACCGCTGGCTCTCTGCCAGCGATCGTCAAGAGCGTGCAGCAGTTGGCAGGGCAAACCCGCTAGAGCTTCGGTCGAGAGGTGATGCTGATGGCGGGGCTCAGTCTCGGGCGACAGGGCAGTTTCACCGCTGTAGTTCTGCACCACCGCGTCGAGCAGCAAGTCTGCCGTCAGCCGATCTGCCGCCTCCCAGTCTTCTTCGTCGAGTAGCAGACTGAGTTCGTCAAGGCTTTCTTCTAAATGGTTATTAAGGGTGTTAGACAGCACGGGTTGCTCCTCCGGTGAGCACCGTCGGGGCGGTTGGGTCGACGGCTGGGGCTGGCGCTGGGGCTAAGGGCATGCATAGGCCCAGGTGGTGGATTACAGCAGCCATAACGTCGAGGCTCAGTCGGTAGCGATCGCTCAAACTGGGGCAGCACCAGCGCCAGGTCGGTAGATGGCCCGGGGGCGCTTCGAGGCTAAAATTGAGGTCATGATAGGGCCTGTAGCCCTTATCAAACAGCGACGGCGGCTCACACCAGCCGAGGGCTTGCTGAAAGGCCAACCACTGCTGGCGATCGTCCTGCTGAATTTGCTGCTGGCTCCGGTGCACCTGTTGCTGGGCCTTAAACCCAAAGCGCTTGTTGCTGTAGCGGCTCCAAAGGGCGTCAATGGTGGCTAGATCGACCGCTGGCAGCCGCTGTACGGTGGCGGCGGTGACGGGCTGCATGTCGCGATCGAGGGCCTTGAGAATAACGGCTTCCGTTTCCATATCGGCCTCTTGCCAAGCCTGTTGCAGCAGCAGGTCGCGCAGGCGGCTGTAGTCAACCCCAGCGGCAGACTCAATGCTGCCATACAGCTGATTGCGCACGCTCGCCTCAAGGGCGATCGCCTCATCAACAGAGATATCCCACAGTCTACGGGCCTGATCGAGGCGTCCCTGGTCAAACTCGGAGGGGTAGAGGCGACTGGCCATGGTCTGGCGACAGAACGCTAGGTATTGATCTAGGTGCTCTCGGGCCTGCTGTACCTGATTTTGGCGATCGCCCTCGGCTTGAGTTTCAGTGGCTAAGCGGGTTTCTTCGGCGGTTGTGACGGCCTGCTGCTCGGTTTTGAGTTTGGCCTCGTCGCTATAGCGCTGCCAGTGCTTTTGGTAGATGGCCTCGGCCTCAGGAATCGGCAGGGCCAAATTTTCAGCCAGTTCTTGCAGCACTGGCCAAGAGTCTTTGGGGGCAAGGGGTTGATCTGCATCCATGTGGCGCAGACGGTCAAACTCTGCGGCAGCGGTCTCGTCAAAATAGCGGTGTTTTTCGGCCTGGGTTTTGTAGGGGCCAACGACTCTAGCATTGAACAGTTCTGCCTGTTCTACCGAGAGGCCTAGGCGCTGGCGCAGCAGGTTGAGATTGTCGAGTTCGGTGGGAGAGATTTCGCCCTGGGTACGGCTGTAGGTTTCGGCTTCGGCGATATAGTCGCGCTCTGGGGAGAACAGCAGCCCGCTTTGGGCGGTGGCCATCAGATCGATGAGATCGTCGGCGCGATCGGTTTGAATTTGCAGGTTAAGGTCTGAAATTTGGAAGAGGAACCAGGTTTCGAGGGGCTTGTGGTAGAGGCGATCGCGCAGCCGTCTCAGAATAGAGACCAGCAGATCTGAATGGGCAATAAACTTAGTGCCTACTCTAACTTGGGCCGCATCTCTATTTTCTAAGATGGGGTCAAAGCGAGTTTGGCCCATGCCATCGAGATCGCGCAGGTCATCAATTAAGTAGAGAACCTCAGTGTCTAGCTCATCATGCTTGAGCTGAATTTCGACAAACTTGATCAAACATGCAATGTTTTGCGCCAAGCTAATACCTCACAGACGCACTCAGACAGGCCTTAGCCAACGGCTCATTCCCTGCAACCTATAGTAAGTCAGATAATAAATACAGCTCATCTAAAACGGGTTTCTCCAGGGCTTCGGCCTCTTGCGGGTTGAGGTGATAGAATTCCCGCGCCTGGGTCAGGCGGCCCCGGTTAAAATCGGAACCAGCAACGTGGGCCATGATGCCCTGGCGAAACAGCGCCGCATCAGGTCGATTTTCAGCGGTTCCACTATTCTCTTGGTCAACGCTCTGGGGCCTGAGGAAGTCGATAATCATTTCTTCAAACTGGTGGCGGTAGCCCAGCGATCGCGCCTGTTGCTCACGCTGACGCTGAGCTTCGGCGGCGGCCTTGGCTTCAGCCTGCTGACTCGTCTGCTCGGCCTCCTGGCGCAGAGCATTCAGACGCTCGTCTTTGAGAAACTGAGCATCGGCCTCGGGCAAACCCATGGTGATAGCTTTGGCTCGCATCACCTTCCAAAAAGCCTCATCGAGATCGCTGGTCTGCTTGCACACCAGCAACTCTCTGCGAAAGTGCTGATATTTCTCAGCCAAAGTTCTGAATGGCCCCATAGCGATGGTGTTGAGTTCATTAGCCTCTTCGGTTGATAGCCCCACTCGCTGCTGTGCCAAGCTTAAATTGGCCTTAGCCGCCGGAGTCAACTCACCAAAGATGCCGATATAGCCCTCGGCCTGAGTGCGATAAAACTCGTGGGGCGGCAGCAGGGCCTCGCCTAGGTTGAGCAGTTGAGCCAGCACCTTAGCCTGGTTGGTCTGGATAGTAATGGTGTGGCTGGGCGGAATTTCTAAGACGAAAAGGGTTTTGTGGGCGGTGCGCTCTAGCCAGTTGCCCACGCACCGCAAGACCACTCTAAGTTTGTTCAGCGGGATCTCGCACTGAAGCCCAGCATATAAGCTGGATTCGACCACTCTAGGCTGGGCCGTGGCCTCGGCTAAGATGCTGTACTGCGGATTGGGAAGAAACGCAAACTTGGTCTGATCAAGATTGCTCAACTGGGTGATGCGGCTACAGAGCGACTGCACCCCGGCGTGGGTAACCCTCGGGTCTGCCTCAGCCTCTAGGGACTTGATCGAAAGCCTAAAACTGTTGCCTTCAAGATTTTCGACCATCGCCGGTAGGTGCCATAGAGCAGATTAGCGCTGGCTCAGTATATCAATGCCTAGCGGTAACGGCTTTGTTAGGTCGTTCCCTCAATCTGTCCAGGCATAGTTGCTGGGTTATTGGGATCCTATCTTTCCTAGGCGGCAATCGACAGGCTAAGGCGGCTTGACAGCCGCTTGGCCCAGCCCTTAAAACAAAACCCCAACGTTGGTAACGCCGGGGCTTAACTCTAGATGAAAAATAAAAATGTAAAAGGCTTATTTGAAACCGACGGAAGCCTGCCACACAAAGGCCAGCAGCAGGAAAAACACAGGGATGATGGGCAGCACATCTACCAGGGGGTCGAACAGGGAGTAAGCCTCGGGCAGTTTGGCCAGCAGCATTGCGACTTCCATTGAATGATTATCCTCTCGTTACACAGCCGGAACCAGCCTCAGACCTAAGCCGAGCCTTACCCTGAGCGCCCTGGCCGAAATCTGAGAATTGGTAAATTTTCTTCGCATTTTATCACGGCGGGGGGGCGTCTAGGTTGGCTGCGATCGGGTTTGGTGCGAGCCAGTGGGCAAATTCTGTGGTGAAGCAATCGCCCAAGATCGCCTCTCGGATCCGCTGGGTAAAGCGCACCAGCTCGGTGATGTTGTGGATCGAGATCAGGGTGAAGGCCAGCATCTCCTTGGCGTGGATCAGGTGGCAGAGGTAGGCGCGGCTAAAGTTTTGGCAGGTGTAGCAGGGGCAGGTGTCGTCGATGGGGGTGTAGTCGCGACGAAAGCGCTGGTTTTTGAGGTTCCAGCGGTCGCCCGCTACCAACGCCGCGCCGTGGCGGGCCAGCCGGGTGGGGATGACGCAGTCGAATAGGTCTACGCCCGCTGCGATCGCCTGGGCCATTTCCCGATAGGTGCCCACCCCCATCAGGTAGCGGGG
>JANPIO010000188.1:0-35969 GCA_031425055.1 Phormidium sp. VAR_61_metabat_6 | reverse complement strand
CCTTGACCGCCTCAAGGTCATTGTAGGGAGCGGTAAGGGTGTCGATAGTAGCCGATTTAGGTACCCCTGGTGAGTCGGGCAGGCCCAGGGTGGCAACTCCAGAGCCTGCCTGCACCAAGAACATATCGGCGTGGCCGTGGTAACAGCCCGAGAATTTAATGATTTTGTTGCGCCCGGTGTAGGCCCGCATTAACCGCAGCACGGCCATACAGGCTTCGGTGCCGGAGTTGACGAAGCGCACCATCTCGATGCTGGGCACGGCCTGAATCACCATTTCGGCCAGCACGTTCTCAAGGTAGCAGGGCGCGCCAAAGCTGGTGCCTTTTTCTAAGGCCGCCGCCAGAGCCGCCAGCACCTCGGGGTGGGCGTGGCCGCAGATAGCCGGCCCCCAGGTGCCGACGTAGTCGATGTACTGGTTACCATCGACATCCCAGATGTAGGCACCCTTGACGCGATCAAATACGATGGGCTGCCCGCCCACCGACTTAAAGGCCCGTACTGGAGAGTTAACGCCGCCCGGCATGAGGTTTTGGGCAGCGGAGAAAATTTCTTGTGATTTTGCTGTTTTAAACGGGGCTGTACTGACCAAAGCACGTTCCTCTCAGAGTCCAAAGTCATTCGGCGGCCTAGGTTGAAACCGCCTGAATGTTAGCTCTGATCATTATCCTATTGATTGGATAAGGCGCACCTGTTGATGTTAAGGAACGTAAACTACCGGCGCAGGTGGTGCAGGCGACCATTCTTAATCTGCACCACGGGATGGTTAGAGATGCGTACCAGATGCTCGTCGTGGGTGGTGACGATGACAGTAATGCCAATGGAGTTGAGCTTTTTGAGAATTTTGATCACCTGAAGGGAGTTTTCGGCATCCAGGTTGCCAGTGGGCTCGTCAGCCAACAGCAGAGGTGGGGTGCTAACTACGGCGCGGGCGATGCTGACTCGCTGCTGCTCACCGCCGGAGAGTTCGTCGGGGAAGCATTGGGCCTTGCCCTGGAGCCCCACCATTTTGAGGGTCGGCCAGAGGCGGCGGTGAATTTCTTTGCGGGTGAAGCCCTGGGCCCACAGCACAAAGGCTACGTTCTCGGCCACGGTGCGCTTAGGAATCAGTTTGTAGTCTTGGAAGACGACACCAATGCGGCGGCGCATCATGGCTAGGCGGTTGCCCCGCAGGTCAGCAATGGGTTCATCGCCTACGAGAATATTGCCGCTGGTGGGGCGTTCGTAGCCGTAGAGCAGTTTGAGCAGGGTCGATTTACCGGAGCCCGACGGGCCGGTGACGAAGAGAAAGTCGCCGGGATTGACGGTGAGATTGACACCTGCCAGCGCCTTGCTGCCGTTGGCGTAGACTTTCTCAACATTGTTGAGGGAAACGATCGGCTGAACAGATGGTTCTTTGGGGGGAGCGGCGTCGAGCACAGGGGCAGGAGAAGGGTCGGCAGCGGAGCGGGCGGGCACTACAAGCTTGAAGCGGTCTTGCAGTCTAGCTCTGACATCTTTAGGAAGATCGGACAGTTTGGCGTCGTCGGTGGGGCGATGGAGCACAGAAGTCATGGAACGTCCTAACTGAGATGGGCTAGACAGACTCAAGGGTGAGGCTGACAAAAACGTATGAACTGCGCAGCCAGCACCGGGGACAGAGCTGACGGGGCTTTTGGGTGGTCATTGTACCGGAAACACTGTATCCGGCAAAAGGCATATTTGTTTTTTCAATAATCGTTATATTTCGTCACTGAGATGACAGCGCGGCTGAAGGGCTCGCCTAACTAGGGTTCTAGAAGAGTACCGCAACGTTTGCAAAATTGGGCATCGTCGTCGTGGAGGGTAAGACCGCAGCTGGGGCAGGGCAGGTGCTGCGGCTGGGAGACCTTGCCCAACTGCCGGATCAAGCGGCTGATTTGAGCGGGGATTAGGGCAATGCCGGTGAGAATCATCATCACTGTCAGCCCTCGCCCAGTTTCTGAAATGGGGGTAACGTCGCCATAGCCTACGGTAGTCATGGTGACCACAGCGAAATAGAGCGCGTCTAAAAATGTGCCAAAGTCTTCAGGGTTGCTGGGGTGCTCGACCTGAAAGATCAGGCCGGAGTAGATGAAAATAATTGTTCCTAACGTAAGCAAAATGCGAATCAAAATTAGGCTGTCGGTGCTGGTTACTTGGCCAAACCAGAGCCGGTCGTTGAAGATTCGCACCAGGCGCAAAATTCGCAGTGACCTAAAAAAGCGCAAAAACCGAATGTCAAAGACGCCAATCCAAGAGGGCAGAATGGCGATCAGGTCGATCAGGCCGTAGAGGCTAAAGGCGTACTGCCATGGGCGCGGAGCTGTCCAGAGACGCAGACCGTACTCGAGGGTAAACGCCAGCACGATCAGCCAGTCGAGTATGTCCAGCCATTCATCTAGAGCAGAAGAGATGGGGTAGCTTTTGATGACAAAAATGGCGGCCGACATAAAGATCAGCAGCACGATCGCGCCATTGACCACTCGGCCAGGCACCGTGTCGGTGGTGTCTAGGTGTCCGCGCAGGCGATCGCGCAGCGCCGGCCTTTGATCATCGCGCCACGCTTTCTGCTGCTCATCGGTAAGTTTTTCCATAGTGTTAATGCCCACCCCCAGGATGGCTCTGTGCTCTGGCCTGGGCTAAGATAACCAGGCAGACCGATTTTTATCTGGCTGCGATTTTATAGTCATCTTGCCCTAGGCTCCGGATTATCCAATGGTCAATTTGGCTTTGAAGGTTGAACTGGGTCTAGGTTAGCGTTTGCTCCTATGCTCAGGCCGCCATGGGCCAGATTTTCACGAGTGATGTCTTTGGGCTGGACTTGAGGGTTAGATTTAGTATCACTGCGGCACTTTGAGTACCTATGGCGATCGCACCAATCATTACTACCCCCAACGACTTTTCGCCCAGCGCTACAGGCACCTGGTCACCGCTGCCGACTCAGCGACCGCTGCTGCTGGTGGGCCACGGTAGCCGAGATCTGGAGGGGCGCGATCGCGTTTTAGAATTCGCCGCTGCCTACCAAAAACTCGACACTTCACGCCCGGTGATTCCCTGCTTTTTAGAGCTGACGGAACCCACCATTCAAGACGGGGTTGATCGATGTGTGGAGCAGGGCTATACCGATATTTCGGTGCTGCCAATTTTGCTATTTGCCGCTCGCCACAACAAGTTTGATGTCACCAACGAATTGGATCGGGCTCGCCAGCGCCACCCCCAGGTGAAATTTCACTATGGTCGCCACTTCGGTATTACCCCGGCTATCATTCAGCTTTGGCAAGAGCGGCTGGCAGAGCTAGATACGCCGCGCTTTAACCCAGACAATATTGCCCGCGAAGACACGGTGCTGCTGTTCGTGGGCCGGGGAGCCAGCGATCCCGACGCCAATGGCGATGTTTACAAGCTAGCCCGCATTGTCTGGGAAGGTAGCCGTTATAAAACGGTGGAAATTTGCTTTATCGGCATTACCCATCCCCGGTTAGAAGAGGGCTTTCGCCGCGCCCGGATGTATGAGCCAAAACGCATTATTGTGCTGCCTTACTTCCTCTTTACGGGGGTGCTGATCAAGAAAATTATGGGTATCTGTGAGCAGGAGCAGGCGGTCTATCCGGAACAGCTGGTGAGCTATC
The DNA here is from genome assembly GCA_031425055.1 of Phormidium sp. VAR_61_metabat_6. Taxonomy (GTDB): domain Bacteria; phylum Cyanobacteriota; class Cyanobacteriia; order Phormidesmidales; family Phormidesmidaceae; genus Nodosilinea. The sequence goes on along the minus strand of JANPIO010000188.1, from coordinate 32,343 downwards.
TGCCGGAGATGGGCAGTCACCCTCAACTGATGCAGATTTTGCGCGATCGCGAGATTGAAACGCACTTGGGTCAGGTGGCAATGAACTGTGAAATGTGCAAATTTCGCCTGGCTGCTGGGGGCAGTCAGCCCGGTCACGGGCATGACCACGGACACGCTCACGACGATCATGGCCACGGCCACGGGCACGGCCACGGGCACGGCCACGATCACGGCGAACCCGTAGATCTCTTTCCAGAACCCGACGACTACCATCAGCGGGCTTGGCAGGTTCCCTAGCTGCTCATCTCATTGGGCTGGGAATGCTAGAAACAGCGCCTGGGCAACGGCCTGGGTAAGTTTTTAGCGCAGCCCAGGGAGCAGCCATGTTTAAATCTGTTGGTCGGCACGTATGCGCCTTTGACTTGGAGTGGGTGCCCGACCCGGCATCGGGGCGGCGCTTGTACGGCCTGCCCGCAACGCTAGCGGATGCTGAGGTGTTTGAGGTGATGTGGGCCAAGGCTGGAGCCACGGCAGAAAAACCTCGACCCCATCTCAAAACAGCACTGTGTCGCGTGGTTGCTGTCTCGGCAGTGGTGCGAGAGCAGCAAACCAACGGCGAGGTCAACCTGCGTCTGACCACTTTGCCCAGACAGCGCGATCGCCTAATGGATGAAGGCGAACTGATTTCGACTTTTCTAGGCTATCTGGGGCAACACCATCCTCAGCTGGTGGGCTTTAATTCTCAAACGGCTGACTTGCCAATTTTGCTGCAGCGAGGTCTGGTAGCGGGCATTTCGGCGGCAGAGTTTTGCCGCCGGGCTGACAAAGGCTGGGGTAGCGACTACTTTAGTCGCCACGGCGACGCCCATATCGATTTGAAAAGCGTTGTCAGCGGCTGGGGAATTGCTACGCCTACTCTGCACGAACTGGCGGCGGCGATGGGCATTCCCGGTCAGGTAGGGGCGCAACCCCATGATGTGGTGAATTGGTGGGTTGAGGGAGACTTGCGATCGATCGTGACGCAGAGCCAGTACGATGCGCTGAGTACCTATCTGGTCTGGCTGCGGGCGGCAAGGTTTGCCGGGTTCTTTAGCGAGGAGCAGTACTTGGCAGAGGAATTGCGGGTGCGGGAGATGGTGGGCGATCGCATTGCTCAGGGCGACCATCACTTCACCCCATATCTGGAACGGTGGGACAGCTTCACCTTTCAACCCGACGATGCCGTAGTTATTTCTCTGGCCACTAAGGCCGTAGCTACAGAACAGGCGGCCTAAATTACCTATCTTCTAGTCAAGATCCGTTGTCCTATTTCAGGGCTGACGTTCCATAGCCTGCTCCTTGGGTCTCACGCTCGGTGGCGCTCAGTGTCTATCCCATCACCATTAATTCCTACAAGATGTGTAGACGGGGTTCCAGTGTGCCCCGGTAGCGATTACAACAAAAGATCCGTTTTCCTGTGAGGATCGTTGCTGTGAAGAAGCTTGTGCCGGCTAATTTTTTGATTGGGGGATGTTTGGTTAGCCTGGCGGCCTGGCTGTGGAGCGTGCCCGCTGCGGTAGCTGACCCCTGCACCGTCAACTGTCGGTCGGGCCAGATTCAGTTCACGCCGGGCGATCGCATCACCGTGCAAGTCGTCAACGTCGGCAGCCGTCCCCTCAGCTTAGAGCAGCCACCCCTGCTCGGCCCCCGCATGCTCTACACCGGCAGCACCTTTGAAACCCGGATAAATTGGGCTGGACAGCCCAAGCCATCGTTCTTCTTCTGGTCACAAGAACGACTACCCGTGCGCGCCTGCCTCGGTCGCCCCAGCCCCAATATCTTGCGGGTAGAACTGTACAACGCACCCAGTGAGCCAAGCGATCGCAGCATCACCATCGAAGCCGATGGCCGCGTCTCGGTAAAGTAGCAGGATGGGGATGTTGAGCACTGCCCACTCCCCTACTCATCCACTCCCTACCGCCACCCCTCTAACACCAGCTTGCCAATCGTCCGCCCCGACTCGATCTGCGCGTGGGCCTGGCGGAGGTTGGCGGCGTTGATGGGGGAGAGCGTTTCTCCCAGGGTGGTGCGAATTGTCTTAGCGTCGATCAACGCCGCGACCGCGTCAAGCAGGTGGCCCTGGTCGGCCACGTCGGCGGTTTGGTACATCGAGCGGGTAAACATAAACTCCCAGGCAAAGGTGGCGCTTTTGTTTTTGAGCAGGTTGAGGTCAAGCGGGTCGGTGTTGCCGACGATGCCGACAATTTTGCCCTGGGGGCGAATCAACTCGGCCATCACGCCCCAGTAGGCGTCGGTATCGCTGAAGTTGGCGATAAAATCGACCTCGCGGTGGCCGAGCTGGGCCATTTCTTCGATCAGGGCATCGCTGTAGTCCACGCTGTGGTCGGCACCTAGCTCGCGCACCCAGGCCTGCGACTGAGGGCGTGAGGCGGTGGTAATCACTACCAACCCCGCCAGTTTGGCCAGCTGAATGGCGATCGACCCTACGCCCCCGGCCCCGCCAATGATCAGAATCGACTGACCCTGGCTTTCCCCGTTGCGGTCAATGCCTAGGCGGGTAAATAGGGCTTCCCAGGCGGTGAGGGTGGTGAGGGGCAGAGCAGCGGCCTCGGCAAAGGAGAGGGTTTGGGGCATGGCACCCACAATGCGCTCATCCACCAGCTGAAATTCAGCGTTGGAGCCGGGGCGGGTGATGTCGCCCGCGTAATAGACCGCGTCGCCAGGCTTGAAGCGGCTCACCGCATCGCCAACGCTCTCGACCACGCCAGCGGCGTCGTAGCCCAGTACCTTGGGTGTGTCTTCGACCTGAGCTTTTGGGGCACGCACCTTGGCGTCAACTGGGTTCACCGAGACCGCCTCTACCCGCACCAGAAGGTCACGGCCCGTCGGGCTGGGCTTGGGCAGGCGAGTGTCGAAGAGTGATTCTGGGTCGCTGATGGGCAAATAATGGGTCAGGGCAACAGCTTTCATAGGGAATTGAGCGCTCGCTGTGCGCAGATGCAGATCAAAGAGACTGTCATTAGGATAAGCCTGTTTTAGACGGGGCTAAGGTTTAGAGGCCGTCAGTCATCGGTTGTAGTGGTGATTGGCAAAGCCTCTCTGTTGGCACAGGCGCTTTAAGTCAGAAATGACTAAACTGAGCTTGAAGGGGCGGAAAAGGGCGATCGCCCTATCTCCTAAGGCTGATTTACCGAATCTTTTGGAAAATAGGCCCGAAAAAGGGGAACAATAGCCCGGTGCTGATGGTCTTATCCCTAAAAGCGCAGCTTTTCTCCCATAGGTTCTTGTGCATTTACCATTTGGCTCGGCTAAACACCAAACCCCACTCCAGGGTTTAGCGAATAAATTTGCCCCCATTTGCTCCAGGCTGTTGGTTCTACCCAAGATGCCTGGGTAGAAGGCCACCTCCATAGCACTGCCTCTGACTCGCTCTAGCTAGTGCTGGGGCCGTTTTGCTGTGGATGACGCCCGCTTCTATTGACCCCTACTAACCCTGTATTAACACCCCGCTTTTTAAGGAATCATTGAGTATGAGCACCGTACTGAGTCTGTCTGCCAAGACCACTGCCTTTGTGGCTTTGGGTTCTGTGGCGTTTGTGGGGCTGGCACTGCCTGCCACCGCCCAAACCGCTGAGTTTAATGATGTTGGTTCGAGCTACTGGGCGCGTCCGTTTATTGAAAGCCTCGCCTCTGAGCAAATTATCGCTGGGTTCCCCGACGGCAGCTTTCGGCCCGACCAGCCGGTGACCCGCGCCCAGTTTGCCGCCATTGTGCGCAACGCCTTTGACCAGCCCCTCGATCGCACTGCTCCTCGGTTTAGCGATGTCTCTAGCAACTATTGGGCCAGCGCTGCGATCGCCAACGCCTACGGACAGGGCTTTCTCTCGGGCTACCCCAACGGCGCTTTCCAGCCTGAACAGCAGATTCCTCGGGTGCAGGCCCTAGTCGCCCTGGCTAACGGCCTCGACTACAGCCCTCGGGGTTCTGTCAACGAAGTGTTGGGCGTCTACCGCGATCGCGGTCAAATTCCTAGCTATGGCGAAGGCCCGGTGGCGGCAGCCACCGAGAACCGGCTGGTGGTCAACTATCCCAACGTAGACACCCTACAACCCCAGCGCACCGCCACCCGCGCTGATGTGGCGGCCTTTATCTACCAGGCACTCGTGGCCCAAGGCCGCATGCCAGTTTTGCAATCTAGCCAAAGCGCTAACAGCTACATCGTCGGCGCTACCCCTGGTACTGGCACCGGTAACGGCACTGGCACCACTACCAGCTCGCCCCGCCTAGTGCCCAACGGCACTGCACTAGCGGTGCGCTACCCCAACAGCAATGCCGATGTAGATATTGTGGTAGCTCCTGGTCAAACCGTTGCCACTAGCCTGCAAATTACCGAGCCGATTCGCAATAGCCAGGGCCAGGTGCTAGTTCCTGCAGGCAGCACCATCGTAGGCCGCATTGTGCCGGTGGAAATTCGCGGCTCTTCGATCACGGCCGCTAAGTTTGTCGCCGACAACCTCACGGTCAATGGGCGCACCTACAGCATCAACGCCGAGTCCAGCGCGATCGCGGCCACCAGCAGCGTCAGCGGCGGCACCCTGCAAGGGGCGCTAATTACCGGTGCAGCCGAGTCGATCTTAGGTAGGATTACTGGCAACAGCGGCCTGGGCAGCGTGGTTGGGGCCGTCATCAACGGCGACAACCAGGTCACCTCTAACAGCGCAGTAGTCGTCATTCGCCCCAGCGATCTCGACATCACCCTGCGCTCTGACCTTACGGTAGACGCGATCGCCAACAACTAGACCGACCCAAAAACCGGGTTTCTAAACTGAGTTGGGCTAGTAGTTCGCTAAGGTTGATGGGGGGATAGGTGTCGGTCTAAGACAGGCCTTAAACCCTGAACCAGAAACCCGGTTGCTCACCTAAAGCTGTGAATCGCCAGCCAAACGCAGGGCGGATCGCTGCTGGTAAAATCGACCCGGTGACGCCTGTGGGCTGGTATCAGCACGTAGTCTCCCGGCCCCATCGCTAAAGAAGCGCCATCCTCGTAGGTGAGGGTGGCGCTTCCCTGTAGCAGGACAACCCACTCATCTTGGCTTTGGTCGTACCACTCGCTGGGGGGCGTGATCTGCCCAGTCGAGAGAATGCGCTCAACCCGCAGGTGAGGTGTTTCAAACAGGGCGGTAAACAATTCCGCCGCCGGTAGCGGATCGGGCAGCTCAAACAGATTGCCGGATGTTGGCACGGGGGGCATAACGTACCCGATATAGCCTTAGCTAATCGAGCAGCTATCTTGGTCGCAGGTGACCTTAGACGCCACTGCACTCTCTGGCACCACGGTGAACCCACCTACGCTAACGCCTTCAACCCCGTACTGCTCTCGTAGCACTTGATTAAAGCTAGCAATAATTTCTGGCAGCTGCTGTTCTAGCACAGAGCGCACCTGATCAGCCTCGGGGGGTGGGCTGCCAACGGTTTCTACAGGCATAGGTTCCAACGGGTAAGGTATGGACTCATTGTAGGATGGCCAGAAATACCTAACCTCGTTTGCTTCACGGCTCTACATATAGAGATGCCTTTCCTCCGGGACTCAATCGGAAAGATGCAAGCTCAAGCTACGCCACCGAGGCCCGATCGCGCTGCAACTCCTGAATGCGATCGAGGCTGCCCACCGGAATCGCACTGATCAGGGCTTGGGTGTAGGGGGTCTGGGGCTGGCGGTAGACCTGCTCGGCGGGGCCAATTTCTTCGACCCGGCCCTGGTTCATCACCATGATGCGATCACTCATAAACTTCACTACCGCCAGGTCGTGGGAAATAAAGATGTAGGTGAGGTCAAACTCCGCCTGAAGTTCTTTGAGCAGGTTGAGCACCTGGGCCTGCACCGACACATCTAGGGCCGACACCGACTCGTCGCAGATAATGAACTTGGGGTTGAGAGCCAGAGCGCGGGCGATGCACACCCGCTGGCGCTGCCCACCCGAAAACTCGTGGGGATAGCGGTTCATGCAGCTGGCGGGCAGACCGACGCGATCGAGCAGGTAGGCCACCCGCTCCTGCTGGTTGCGTCTGCTTTTGATCACGCCGTGGATTTTGAGCGGTTCGGCGATCGCCGCCCCAATGCTCATGCGCGGGTCGAGTGAGCTGTAGGGGTCTTGAAAGACAATCTGCATGTCGCGCCGCAGCTGCCGCAGCGGTGACGCGCCCAGCCCCAGCACGTCGCGCCCCTCAAACCAAATCTTGCCGCTCAGGGTGGGCACCAGCCGCAGCAGGGCGCGGCCCAGGGTGGTTTTGCCACAGCCCGACTCCCCCACTAAGCCAAAGGTTTCGCCCTTTTGAATTTGAAACGACACATCCTGCACCGCCATGATGTGGCTGCGGGTTTTGCCAAAGACGCCTCGCACCGGGTAGCCCACCTGGAGATTTTCCACCGCTAGCAGGGGGCCGTTGGCTGCCAGGGCTGCCGCCCGCGTCGTTAGCTCCTCTTCCGTTAGGGGGGCAAAGCGGGCCTGGGCCTCGGCGTCGGGCACCCGCTCGCGAATGACGGGGGCTGCTATCACCGGCTGTCCCCCGTTAGTGGCAGCATTGAGCTCGGTGCCCGCTAACTCCACAGCCATAAAGTCGGCCACCGTGGGCAACAGCCGCAGCCGCTGGTGGGGCTGCGGGCGGCAGGCCAGCAGCCCCTTGGTGTAGGGGTGCTGGGGCTGAGCAAAGATATCCCACACTGGCCCAGCTTCAACGATTTTGCCCTGGTACATCACCGCCACCTGGTCGGCAATCTCGGCAATGATGCCCAGGTCGTGGGTGATGAAAACCAGCGACATGCCGCGGCGATCGCGCAGTTCGCGCAGCAAATCGAGAATCGTCGCCTGCACGGTCACATCCAGCGCCGTGGTGGGCTCGTCGGCAATCAGCAAGGCCGGGTTGCAGGAGATCGCCATGGCAATCATCACCCGCTGAATCTGGCCCCCCGACAGCTCGTGGGGGTAGCGATCGAGCATGGCCTGCTGACGGCGATCGACTTCTTCCTTCAGCGATTCATCGTCGAGGCGGGGCTTTTCGGTTTTGATGGTGGTTGCCAGGGCGGCGTCGGTGGGCAGCAGTTTGACCTCTTGAAGGCGCGCGATCGCCTGCTGACGAGCCGCCTCCTTTGAAATATCCTGGTGCTGACGAATCGCCTCCACCATCTGAAACCCCACGGTATATACCGGGTTCAGCGAGCTCATCGGCTCCTGAAAAATCATTGATACCTGGCCACCCCGATAGGACTGGAGCTGGGCCTCGCTCAGCGTCGTAAGATCTACCGGGGTGCCGGTGCCCGAGTTAAACCAAATTTCGCCATTGACCACCTTGCCTGGCGGGTTGGGCACCAGCCCCATTACCGCCAGCGATGTCACCGACTTCCCCGACCCCGACTCCCCCACAATGCCCAGGGTTTGCCCCCGCTGCACCTGAAACGAAATATCATTCACGGCCTGAATGAGCTGGCCATCGACCTCAAAGTGAACGGTGAGGCGCTTAACATCGAGAATGGTATCGCTCATGGGGTTATTTGCAGACAGACGATTCAGAACAGGGTGTTCCCCCCGCGCAGTCTCATCCAGAGTCACCCCGGAGCAAACCTCCAGTGCCATACTGAATCGGCTACGAGAGAAGTTTGATTAATCTCGCCAATGGATCATAGTAGATGAATCATAACAGCGTCCCTCCTGCCGGTTTCGTTCACCCCCAACTCACCCATGCTGACCCTTGCGCTCGCCATTGTGACCATGTTGATTGGCTCCGCCCTGTGCTCCTGTAGCGAGGCGGCGATTCTCTCGGTGCCAGTTCTTAAGGCCCAACAGCTAGCTGAGTCTAAAAAACCTGCGGCCATAACCCTTTTGGCCATTCGCCGGAAGATCAACCGGCCCATTGCCACTATTGTGATTCTCAACAACCTGTTCAACATTGTGGGCAGCGTTCTAGCCGGGGGCATTGCCGCCACAGTCTTTAACGATGCACTGCTGGGGCTGTTTACCGGGGTGTTGACCCTACTCGTCATCTTGTTTGGGGAAATTTTCCCCAAGGTTTTGGGAGAGCGCTACGCTATCCCCGTCGCTATGGCTGTGGCAGTGCCGGTGCGGTGGGTAACCTGGCTGTTTACGCCAATAGTGCTGCTGCTTGAGAAAGTTACAGCCCCCCTCGTAGGCGATGGCAACCGCCCCAGCACCGACGAGGCCGAAATTAAGTTGTTAGCTACCATTGGCCACCAAGAAGGCATCATCGAAGCCGACGAAGCCGAGATGATTCTGCGGGTGTTTCGCCTTAACGATATGAAGTCGGTCAACATCATGACCCCCCGAGTGGCCGTCACCCACCTGCCCGGCGACCTTACCATCGCCGAAGCCGAAGCCCAAATTCTCAACTCCCAGCACAGTCGTATTTTGATCAGCGACAACGACATCGATCGCATCGTGGGGCTAGTGCTCAAAAACGAGCTGCTCACCGCCCTCATTAGCGGCCAGGGGCACCAGTTGCTCAGCCAAGTCGCTCGCCCGGTGCGCTTCGTGGCTGAGGCCGAACGGGCCGACAAACTGCTGCAAGATTTTCAAACCGCCCGTGAGCACCTGGCTGTGGTGGTCGATGAGTACGGCGGCGTGTCGGGGGTGGTCACCCTCGAAGACGTGCTAGAGGTGCTGACGGGCGAAATCGTCGATGAGACCGATCGCAGCATTGACCTGCAAAAACTGGCCCGCCAGCGCGGTCGGCAGATCTTAAGCACCCGTGGTTTCAATGACCCGACCGACAGCTAGACCTATCTCCGCTCACCAGATTTAACATCGGATTTCCCCGCGCCGTTTGCATCAGAATGCACCTCACCTATATTCTTTGAGCAGAATAAAAAGGCTGCTTCAGCTATTTGTTGATAAGTCTCTTGCCAAGGGCATTTTCGCTAAAAGTATGAGCTATTAGCCCACTGTTAACTATCGTTTCGTCAGCGGAGATTAGCCGATTCAAAGGCTATATTGAATGTGGAGCTGATAAAGCTTCCCTGGCAGATAAAACAGCCAAAAGTTAACCCAGAAAAAGGAGTGAAACGCTGTTAGCTAAACATCTGTCTCGTTCAAGCGACAACACCCAACTCTCCAATCAACCCTTCCTTCAGTAGCAAATGGGAGTCTTAAGTACGACAGATTTATCCTTGTTTGAGGCGTAAATTTTGTCCCTTATCTCCACGGAGGCTCAACCTAAAACAGGAAGTTCTTTGGTCAAGAGAATGGGTGTTGTTGTTTTAAAAGAAATCAGTTTCACAAAGATTTTTAAACGCTTTTTGTAGCCGGGTTGTGGTGCTGCTCGGGTAACCGTTTGCTACAGTCGGGAAGGCAACCCTCTCCCCATTTCCTTCCCCATGGAGCATTTCCCCGAGGTCGAGCTAGCGCCCGGTGCCCTCTGGAGCAAAATTCAGCAGCAGACGCTCCACGCCCAGCGCTGTGGTGCCCTTCAGCCCATCGACACCCGCTACGAGTTTTTAGAGCAGGAGGGCATGCGGTTTTTGGTCAGAATTTTGGCCAACTTGGCCCGCAAAGAAAAAGCCGACCTGGCCCAGCAGAGCCAGCAGCAGCGCGGCAAGCCCGCCAATCCGTTTTTGCCCTATGACCCAGATTTGTTTGTAGCCAACCTCTCGGCCACTCACCTATGCCTGCTGAACAAATACAACGTGGTCGATCACCACATTTTGATCGTCACCCGCGCCTTTGAAGAGCAAGACAGTTGGCTGACCCTGGCCGACTTTGAAGCATTGGCCACCTGCATGGCCGACATCGACGGGCTGGCCTTTTACAACGGTGGTCGCCTGGCTGGGGCCAGCCAGCGGCATAAGCATCTTCAAATCATGCCGTCGCCCCTCTGCCCCGATCGCAGCCCCCTGCCCTTGGCAACCGTAATCGCTGATCTAGCCCTCAAGTCTGATTCCTTCGACCCGGTGGTCTCTCCCCAGCTACCCTTTCATCACGCCATTTTGCCCCTGGGCAGCGCCCCGTCTCCAGCCGGTAAACCGCTGTTGAGAGCCTACCAGACCCTCTTGACTCACCTAGGGATTGACGGCAGTGAGTCACCCCAGGCGTTTCCCTACAACCTGCTGGTCACTCGCGACTGGATGATGATGGTGGCTCGTCAGCAGGAGCACTACCAGTCGATTCCGGTGAATTCGCTGGGGTTTGCGGGGTCGCTGCTGGTCAAAAATTTAGAGCAGTTTGACCTGCTCAAAACCCTTGGCCCTATGACAATTCTTAAACAGGTGGCCTGCCCTGAGAAATCTGCCAATCTAGAAGGGTAAGCAGAATTTGGTATGAGGCGGAGGGTTAGCTCATTTTTGAGAGAAATCGGTACACTGGTCAGTAGAACAGGCTTACTCGACTCTTTAGCTCCAGGAACTGGCCGTGTCGTCAATCATTGGGATTCTGGCGTTAATCATTATCGGCTACACCGTTGGCTCGGTGCGCATCATCAACCAGGGCAACGAGGCTCTGGTAGAGCGGCTGGGGCGCTACAACCGCAAGCTCAAGCCGGGGCTAAATTTTATTGTGCCGGTGCTCGACTATATTGTGCTGCGCGACACCGTGCGCGAGCAGGTTTTAGATGTGCCCAAACAGGGAGCAATCACCAAAAACAACGTGTCGTTAGAAGTAGATGCGGTGGTTTACTGGCGCATTCTAGAGCTAGAGCTGACCTACTATGCCATTGAAGATGTCGAGAAAGCGATCACAGAGCTGGTCATGACGACCCTGCGATCGGAAATTGGCAAGATGGAGTTTGAGAAAACATTTTCGTCCCGAGATGAGATCAATCGGCAGCTGTTATCTCAACTCGACGAAGCCACGGAACCCTGGGGAGTGAAGGTCACACGGGTTGAAGTTCAGGAAATTATTCCCCCCGAGGACGTGATTCGCTCTATGCAGCTGCAGCAGGCCGCAGAGCTAAAAAGCCGGGCCACGGTGCTTGAAGCCGAGGGCGACAAGAAAGCCGCCATTGAGCGGGCCGAGGCTACGGTGCAGTCGATTCAAATGCTGTCTAAAGCGCTGGCCGATCGCGGCGATACTAGCGAAATTCTTAACTACCTGCTGGCTCAGCGCTACGTAGATGCCAACCAAAAACTCGGGGAGAGCGACAACTCCAAAGTGGTCTTTATGGATCCCAAAATGCTGACCGAGGGTATAGTCGAGCTGATGCACACGGATACCGCCTCCCCGAAGAAGACAGACTCAGACGACTTCCCCAGCCGCCGCCGGTAAGCTCCTGGAGGCAAAATATCGCTACCATAGAGGACTGTGTATTTTCTGTGGCCATGGCTGTTTCTCCCCTGTCTTCCTTTGACTCACTCACAGACGCGATCGCCGAGCACGATCCGGCGGTGGGGATTCTGCCGACACCATTGCTCGGGAAATCCCTGGAGGAGTTGAACGATTGGGTACAGGCCCAGGGGCAGCCGAGCTATCGGGGCAAGCAGCTCTACCAGTGGATCTATCAGCAGGGGGCGCGATCGCTCCAAGACATCACTGTCTTCTCTAAAGCCTGGCGGCAAACCATGGCCCACGTTGACCTGGGCCGCTCTATCCTGCACCATCGGGTGGTGGCCAGCGACGGCACCATCAAGTATTTGCTCAAGCTAGCTGACGGTCAAATCATTGAGACCGTGGGCATTCCCTCGGCCAAGCGGCTGACGGTGTGCGTGTCGTCACAGGTGGGTTGCCCCATGGCCTGCGACTTTTGCGCCACGGGCAAGGGTGGCTTTATGCGCAACCTGGCCACCCACGAAATTGTCGACCAAGTGCTGACGGTTCAAGAAGACTTTGGCCAGCGGGTCAGCCACATTGTGTTTATGGGCATGGGCGAACCCCTGCTGAACGCCGCCAACACCGTGGCCGCCATCCGCTGCCTCAACCGGGATGTGGGCATTGGCCAGCGCGCTATGACCCTGTCTACGGTGGGGGTGCCGGGCCGCATTCGCGCCCTGGCGGCGGAGCAGCTCCAGGTGACTTTGGCGGTGAGCCTGCACGCCTCGAACCAGGCCCAGCGGCTGAAGCTAATCCCCAGCGCTGGGGCTTACCCCTTGGAGGTGCTACTGGATGAGTGCCGCGAGTACGTGCAGCTGACGGGCCGCCGGGTGACCTTTGAGTACATTTTGCTAGCGGGGCTCAACGACCAGCCCGTCAACGCCGCCGAACTGGCTCAGCATCTGCGCGGCTTTCAAAGCCACGTCAATCTGATTCCCTACAACCCCATTGACGAGGCCGACTACCAGCGCCCTAGCGAAGCGAGCATTCGCAATTTTGTCGCCGAGTTAGAGACTCGCAGGATTGCCGTCACCGTGCGCTATTCGCGCGGGCTAGAGGAAAACGCCGCCTGTGGGCAACTGCGCGCCTCCCAACGGTAGGGCTATGCCGGTAGGGAGATCTCGCTCAAGTCGGCGGGTTTCCACGCTTCTGAACACTGAATAGTTTGTTAAGTTGTGATTCATAAGGTTTTGCTACCTGTTGCTAAAGGTGGCTAAACCCTTTTCGTCTTTGTAGGTTTGCATGGCCCTAGCTCCTCTACCACCGCTAACATCTCTAACGGCCAACCCCCTAGATGTGTCTAACTGGTTGCTGACCCTGTCGCAGGTGCGAATGTCAGTGCATGGCCAAGATCGCCTGCCGCCCCACCAGCCCATGGTGGTGGTGAGCAATCACCGCAGCATTATGGATGCGCCCCTGGTGATGAGCGCCATGGGACGTCCGGTGCGGTTTGCCTGCCACCACTACATGAGTCAGGTGCCGGGCCTACGTACGGTAATTAATGCCCTGGGCTGCCTCCCCCTAGATGCCCCCGACAAAGGCCAAACCGCCTTCTTTCGCCGAGCTATGAAGGCGCTAAAGGAAGGGGAAGCGGTGGGCATTTTCCCGGAAGGGGCGGCCCCAATGGTGCATAAAACCACCCCCGACAATCTCAATACGTTTCATCGAGGGTTTGCCCAACTGGCCCTGCGGGCACCCGTGGATGAGCTGTCGATTGTGCCGGTGGCGATCGCCGCCCACCGCGAGACCAACAACTCGCTGGTGCCCCTGCGGTTGCTCAGCCTGTTCGACTCGGCAGAACCCCTATTTCAGCAGCCGGGGTGGCATCCGGCGGTGTTTTATCACGAGGTTGATGTGATGATTGGCCGCCCAGTGCGAGTGGATGCCCGGCTGCGATCGCACTACCGCAGCAAAGGCAAAGGCGCTTTGGCTTCAGAGCTGACCCAGTGCTGCCAAGAGGAAGTGGCTATGCTGCTCAAGCAGGGGTGTTACTAGGGTGCTTTTGAGGCCCCAATGGCTATAACTGTATTGGTTGGCTTGTTTATAAGCCTGTTGTCACTCCTACGTCTCCATGCCTGAACCCGCCATTCTTAAGCTCTATGCCCCCGTTGGTAAAAATCCCCAACATCCCCTGTTGATTTATTTCCCCGGCATGGATGGCAGCGGCGAGTTATTTGGTCTCCAAAGCGCCGGGCTTAAATCTCACTTCGATATTCGCTGCCTGGTGATTCCGGGCGATGACATGTCGTCTTGGGAAGGTCTAGCCCACCAGGCGGTGCAGCTGATTCGCCATGAAGCTGGAACCGCCCCGGTATATCTCTGCGGTGAGTCGTTTGGTGCCTGCTTGGCCCTGCGGGTAATCGCCCTGGCCCCAACCCTGGCCAGCCACTTAATCTTGATTAACTCGGCCTCGGCGTTCCACCGCTTTCCGTGGCTGCATTTGGTGGCCAACCTTACCCCCTGGGTCGCCCCGCCCCTATACCAAAGCTCCGCCCTGACCAGCTTGCCGGTGCTGGCTAATCTTAGCCGGATTGGAGAGGTCAGTCGCCAATCGCTAATGCGGGCTATGGGTGGGGTCAGTCAGGCTAGTGCCGCGTGGCGGCTGTCACTGCTGTCACAGTTTCGCCTAGAGCCCCTGCGTCTGGACCGAGTGACTGCGCCGACCCTGCTGGTGGCCTCCTTGGGCGATCGCCTCCTGCCCTCTTTAGAAGAAGCCCAGCGCCTAGCCGCGTTACTACCCAGCTCCCGTATTTACCCCCTGCCCCACAGCGGTCACGTCAGCCTGCTCGAAGACGGCGTTAACCTAGGGGCCATCATGGGAGCGGTAGGTTTTTTGCCTCAGGAGAACGGCGATCGCCCAGCCCTTACCCCAGAGAGTCCGCAGACTGCGAGTCCGCAGACCTCTCTGGCGTCTTAACCCCTCACCAGCCTCACCAGTGTTACCTCTGGTGGGCACTGCCAGCGCCCTGGCGCGTAGGTGCCTAGCCCCCGGTTCACATAGAGCTGGTTTTGCCCCACCCTGTGCAGACCCGACACCCATTCCCAGTGGCGCACCACCCCAACGTGTTTACGTTTCAAGTAGGACAGTTTAAAGAGCCGTCGGGTAGCTCGCGATCGCTGTAACCGCTGGATCAGAGCTGGCGCTGGCCCCAGCCCCGGCAGTACAATTTGCCCGCCGTGGGTGTGCCCTGATAGCTGTAGGTCAACGCGCCACCGGGCCAGATATTCAGCGCTGTCGGGGTTGTGGGAGAGTAGCAGCCGGGGCTGGCTAGGCGGCAGGCCATCGAGAACCGTGGCCGGGTGGAAATCGCGCGACCAAAATTCAGCCAGACCGACCACGGGCAGATCGTCCCCCAGGGGATAAACCACGTCATTCCATAGGGCCGCAATGCCTGCCTGTTGGAGCGATCGCAAAATTGTCCTGCGCCCCTCCAATGTAATATTGTCGTGGTTCCCCAGCACTGCCACCGTGCCAAAACGGCTTTTCATCTGACTGAGGTAAGTTACCAATTCGAAAATAGGGGCGGGGTCACGGGTCACATAGTCGCCCGTCAGGGCAATCAGATCGGGGGCTAGATCATTGACGCGATCGACGGCCTGTTGCAACAGCCGGGGCGAGAGCCGCTGCCCATCGTAATGAAAGTCAGAGAGCTGCACAATGCGGCACCCCTCTAGCCGCTGGGGCAGATCGCGAATGGGAACGATCACCGTTTCAACGGTCAGGGGGCCGGTCAGAAGAGGTCGCATGGGCAGTGAAGACGCATTTATCCGCACGCTAGCCCGTTTACCTGCCAGTTGCCATAGGCCTAGGATATTCTTCAGCGAGCTTTATCAAACGTGCCTATCGCCAAACCACTAGCTTCGTGCTTTGGTTGGCCTAGACAGAGAGGGCCGTGTAGCTGGCCCAGGCTTTGAAGAAGAAGTATCCAGACAGCAGGGCTAGCAGCAGGCGAAACATGACATTGACTGTCTGGTCGGGCATGCGGGGCAGGTAGCGAGTGCTCACCTGCACCCCGATCGCCCCTGCCGCCCCCAAAATCAGGCCGGTAACCAGCAGCACGTTGCCCGCTTGAGCATGCCATAGACAGGCCCACAGCCCCGTAATTACGATCGCCCCTAGGCTGGTCTGCACCGCCACCTTAATGGGTTCTTGCAGCAGCAAAATTTGCAGCGGCACCATCACTACGCCGCCGCCAACGCCAAACAGCCCGGCTAAAAAACCGGCCAGTCCGCCAATGCCGAGACGGTACACTGTGGGCGATACTGGCTGCGATCGCACCTTGGGCACCGCAGCTGCCTCGCCGGTTTCAGCCTTTTGGGCCTGACGGATAACCTGCTTTTTGATACCAATTAGATAAATATTGAGCAGTAAAAATAGGCCAAAAATTCCCAGCAGGGCATATTCGGGTAGGGCCGTAGCCAGCTCTTTGCCCAGGTAGGCGGTGACCAAGGCGGGCAGGCCCAACATAGCTACATTGCTGAGGTTGAGAAAGCCCATGCGCCAGTTTTGTACGCTGCCGACTAGGGCAATCAGGGCGATCGCCAGGGTGCTCGTCCCCACCGCCTGCACCCCTGACAGCCCCAGGGCCACCATCACCGGCACCATCACGGTGCCACCCCCAATGCCCAAAAAACCCGCCAGCACCCCGGCCAGTAGCCCTGCCAGAGCTAATACTATTTCACTTCCCACCGCACCTTTCCTTTGCCCTCTAGGCCAGAGCTGTCAACAGTGATCTCCCTGACCGACTACGCCTGGGCGGCAGCCACCGGAGCAACAAATTCCTCTGGCCCTAGCAGCGAAATGCAGGGGGTGTGGAAAAATTCTTGGGCGACGGCTTCGGCGTCGAGCACCGTCACCGCCGTCACCATATCCTGAAACTGCTGATCGTACTCGACCCCCAGCCCTAAAATTTCATACCATCCCAATAGCTGAGCGATCTGGGCATTGGTTTGCTTGCCCAAGGCATACTGGCCCAGCAGCTTGTTTTTAGCCGACTGTAGCTCGTCGTCGGAGAGCACCGTCTCTTGCAGCCGTTCCACCTCAAAACGCAGGCCCTCTAAGGCCGTGGCGGTGTTTTCTGGGGCGGTGCCAATGTAGGCGACAAACTGCGACAGCCCCAAGCGCGTGGGATAAAAGGCTGATACATCGTAGGCCAGACCCCGCTTTTCGCGCAGTTCGACAAATAGGCGGCTGGAGAGGCCGTTGCCCAGATAAGTGTTGATCAGCTTGAGGGCAGCGTAGGCCGGGTGCTTAACCGGGGCCGCTGGGTAGCCCACCATGACGATCGCCTGGTTAGTGTCCTGGGCCACCATTGAGCAGGTGGCGGCGGGGGTCACTGAAGGCAGGGTTAGCACCGGGGGCGGTGTTGCCGGTACCTGCCAGTCGCCCAGGGTCTGCTCGATCTGGGCCTGGGCCACCTCAGGGCTAATGCGGCCCACAATCGTAACCACTACGTTGTCGGGGCGCATGTGCTGGCGATGAAAGTCGATCAGGGCCTGCTGGGTAATGGCCGCAACCGAGGTCTCGGTGCCAATGCCGGGCAGGGCGTAGGGATGCTCGCCGTACATATCCTGGCGCAGTCGGTTGAAGGCGACAGTAAAGGGCTGCTCCTGCATCGAGCGAATCTGCTGGAGGGTGAGCCGCCGCTCTAGGTCGATTTCGTCGAGGGGAAAGCTGGGCTGCCGCAGCAGGGTAGCGGCTAGGGCAAAAATTTCGGGGAAGTCGGCGGAGACGGTTTTAAGGCTGATGACGCTATAGTCGGCAGCGGCATCGGTGCCCAGACTGGCCCCTACCGACTCGACGGTTTCGGCGATCGCCATCGATGAGAGCGTCTCAGTCCCCTTGGTTAGCAGCCCCATCAAAAAGCTCGCCAGCCCCGCCTGGTGGGGAGCCTCAAAGGCGCTCCCAGCCCGAATAAACAGCCGAGCGGACACAATATCAGCGACGGGGTTTTCTAGAACAATCACCGTCAGGCCATTGGCTAAAACGGTGCGGTGCAGGCGAGGCACTTGAAGAAGAGAAGCTGTCACAGGGCAAGAGGTGGGTTAACGAAAAGAACAGTGAACGATCTTGACATCATCTGGCTCAGGATGGCCTGAGCGATCGCGGCGCTGGCCAGTCTAACTATAGTCTGCCCAGGCGGCATCAGGCCGGGCGCAAAATAGTGGATACATAGCGCAGGGGCGTGAGGTATTGAGCGGCCAGCGATTGTAGTTGGTCGCTGGTGTAGCG
Organism: Phormidium sp. VAR_61_metabat_6; assembly: GCA_031425055.1. Classification (GTDB taxonomy): domain Bacteria; phylum Cyanobacteriota; class Cyanobacteriia; order Phormidesmidales; family Phormidesmidaceae; genus Nodosilinea. The sequence goes on along the minus strand of JANPIO010000188.1, from coordinate 14,821 downwards.
CTTGAGGGTGGGGACGTAGCTGAGGCAGCGATCGGCGTGAGCGATGGTGCCGTAGTAGCCGTAGAGACCCGCCAGCTGCCCTGGAGCTTCGGTAGAAAAGGCGTAGTCGTTGCACAGCAGGCGTTTGGCGCGCGCCAGCTCGACCTCAGTGATGGGGTTAGCCACCAGTTCGCTGATGCGATCGCACACAATCGCCTCCACCCGATCCACATCCTTGCCGTCGAGCCAGGCCTGAATGGTAAACAAGCTGCAATCGCGCTGAAGCGAGAATCCGGCGCTGATGTCTTGCACGAGTTGGCGGTCTTCCCGCAGCTCGCGCACCAGGCGTGAACTGCGCCCCTCCGCCAGAATGGCCGCCAGCAGGTCTAGGCCGTAGGCGGTTTCGAGCTGGTTGATGCCGGGGGCCAGCCAGGCCATAGTCAGGCGCGACTGCTCTAGGCGAGGCAGGTGAAGGGTTTCGCGGCGCACCCCCGGCAGGGAGGGAAGGGGCGCGATCGCCGCAGGTGGACAGGGCGGCGGCGAGGCAAAGCCGCGAAAGGCGTGCTTTACCATGGCCACCGTGGGCTCTAGGGGAATGCCGCCCGCAATTACCACCGTCATGTTGTCGGGCTGGTAGTGGGCCTGGTGAAAGCAGCGCATCTCTTCGGGCGATCGCTGCTGCAAAATTTCGGCTGTGCCCAGCACCGGGCGACCGTAGGGATGGTCTTGGTAGACCAGCTCTGACATCGCTTGGTAGCCCAGCCAGTCGGGATCATCCTGGGCCTGGAGAATTTCTTCGAGCACCACCTGCCGCTCGCGGCCAAACTCATCGGCGGGAATCGCTGCGTGCAGCAGCAGATCGGCCAGGTAGGGCAGCGTCTGGGGCAGCATGTCGGCGGCAATGGTGATATAGAAATGGGCGTAGTCGTGGCTAGTGGCGGCGTTGGTCATGCCCCCCTGGGTTTCGATCGCGTAGTCAAATACCCCCGGCGGCAGCTGATCGGTGCCCTTAAAAATCATGTGCTCCAAAAAGTGAGCCATGCCCGCCCACTCCGCCGGTTCGGTACTGGCCCCGGCCTTCACCCACACATCGGCCACGACTACGGGCGTGGCCGCAATCTCCTGGTGGATCAGGGTCAGCCCGTTCTCCAAACGAATTACACTGGCGGGAAAATCGACCGAATTCAACGGCGCAGGCCCTACAAGAAACCACCAAGCCACCCTAAAACCGATCTGCTAAGCGATCGCAGCATCGGCATTTGAGGCTAGCTATGTTGTCAATACTAGCGCTCAAGTAAGCTAAATCACATTTCAACAACAATTCCCCCATCTGCGAGAGACAGGGGAATGTCAAAAGTCTTAAAGGCCTCACCGCAACGCCGTCTTACCTCAGTTTCCGACCTGGGAAAACCAGGGGGGTGCCGTGGCATTTGGCTTAAAGTTTCCGAGTACAAGCTCGGTTTACTGCCGCCGGTGCAACTTGGCTCCCGTTCGGAACAAACATAGATCGACAAACATTGTTGGTAGTCACCAACGCCGTAGTGAGGCCTCCTCTACTATAACCAACAGCCCGGGACAAACCGCAAGGGGAAAACCGACCTTACCCGATCCGCCATCTCTACCAGCGTGATCTAATATGGCAGCACCGGGCTTGGCCCAGTGTTTTCAACCTCCGCAAACCCCTATGGTTCCTGACGACTCTGCTTCCCTGGCTATCCCCGAGGCCACCGCTGACCCAGATCTGCTCTCGGTCGATGCCTCTACTCCAGCGCCTGCGGATATGCCGGAGGCCGCTGCTCAAACCAATTCAGATGTCTCGGATGCCGCCGAGGTTGCGGCGGACGCTTCCCCAGTGCCTGCGCCCCCGATCGACCCTCGCACCCAGCTGCGGCTGCGCAACGATGGCGATCGCCTGGTGCTGCTGATGCCCAACGGCCCCCAGGTCGAGGCCGAAGGTGGTGCCCTGTCGTGGGGCGAGCTGTTGCAGCACTTCAAGCAGCGGCTGAATGGTGGTGAGCCCTTCTGGCAGCCCAATACGGTGGTGCACCTGGCCGCCCGCGATCGCCTGCTCGATGCCCGCCAGCTCCAGGCTTTAGAAGAAATTCTCACCGCCGCTCAGCTCGCCCTCAAGCGGGTCGCCACTAGCCGCCGCCAGACCGCCATGGCTGCTGTGGCTGCGGGCTACTCGGTCGATCAGCTCGAAGCAGAAGACACCCTAGTGCAGTCGCCGCCCGCCCCCGGCAAACCCCTGGCTGAACCGCTGTATCTACAAACCACCCTGCGGGGCGGGGTCGAGATTCGCCATCCCGGTACGATTGTTGTGATGGGGGATGTTAACCCCGGCAGTTCGCTGGTGGCAGAGGGCGACATTTTAGTGTGGGGGCGGCTGCGGGGAACGGCTCACGCGGGGTCGGGGGGCGATCGCAGCCGCTGCATTATGGCCCTGCAAATGCACCCTACCCAGCTGCGCCTAGCCGATCTGGTGGCTCGCGCTCCCGATGGCCCCACCAGTGACTACCTGCCGGAGGTGGCCTACGTGGGCGACAACGGCATTCGCATTGCCCAGGCCCAGGCCTTTGCTCGCCAGCACTTCAACGCCACCCTAGAGCAGGGCGCACAGCCGACCGATGCGTTTTAGGTTCGCACCGGCCGACCATGGCGTATTATTAACGGTTGTTTTCATTGGGCAGTTGGTTCTTTAAGGAAAGTTGGGTTCGGCCATGACTCGCATTATCGTAATGACCTCGGGCAAAGGGGGCGTTGGCAAGAGCACCTGCACCGCCAACCTGGGCATGGCCCTGGCTCAGCGTAACCAGCGGGTCGCCGTCGTCGATGCCGACTTTGGCCTGCGCAACCTCGACCTACTGCTGGGTCTAGAGAACCGCATTGTCTACACGGCGCTCGATGTGCTAGCGGGCGACTGTACGGTCGAAAAAGCCCTGGTCAAAGACAAGCGCCAGCCCACCCTGGGGCTGCTGGCCGCCGCCCAAAACCGCAACAAAGAGGCCATCACTCCTGAGCAGATGAAGCAGCTAGTAGCTGGTCTAGCCCCTAGCCATGACTTTATTTTGATCGACTGTCCAGCGGGGATTGAGATGGGGTTTCAGAATGCGATCGCCCCGGCCAAAGAGGCGATCGTCGTCACCACCCCCGAGATTTCTGCCGTGCGCGATGCCGACCGGGTGATCGGCCTGCTCGAAGCCAACGACGTGAAGTTTACCAAGCTGCTGATCAACCGCATCAAGCCCAAGATGGTGCAAGAAGACCAGATGATGTCGGTGCGTGACGTGCTCGATATTCTCGCCGTGCCTCTGCTGGGCGTGGTGCCCGACGACGAGCGGGTGATTGTCTCCTCTAACCGGGGTGAGCCCCTGGTGCTCGACAAGGAACTCTCCCTAGCTGGGGTCGCCTTTAACAACGTCGCTCGCCGCCTGCTGGGCGAAGAGGTGCCCTTGATCGACCTCAACGCCACCCACGACAACTTGTTCAGCCGCCTGCGCCGCTTCTTTCGGGGCTAGGCCGTCTCTTGCCACGGTGTTTGATGTTTCTCTACCTAGCCGCCAGTGCCGATGCTAAGTGAACTTCTCGATAGGCTGTTTAACCGCAGCCGCACCATCACCCCCAGAGCCGAGGTCAAGCAGCGGCTACAGTTTGTGCTGGCCCACGATCGCGCCGACCTCACCCCCGAGGTGGTCGAAAAAATGCGTAAAGAGATTCTCGAAGTCGTCTCTCGCTACGTTGAGCTTGATCAAGAGCATTTAGAATTTACCCTCGAAAGCGACCAGCGCATGACGGCCCTCATCGCCAACCTACCCATTCGCCGAGTGCGCCCTGAAATGCCCCTGCTCGAAACGGTGGTGCCTCCTGCGCCTGAATCTGCCCCTGCGGCTGCGGCCACTACCCCTAGCGTTGAGCCCCCGGAACCTGAGCCTGCTAAAACTGAGTCCGAAAAGGCTGTAGAACCCGCCGCATCCGCCGCCTCTCCAGCATCCGTCGAGGTCCCAGCGGCCCCAGATCTCACCAAACCTGCTGCCACCCCCGATGAGTAATGCTCCCGACGCCTGTGATTCTCTGGCCGCCTGTGTAGAGAGCCTGGCGCTCAACACCATTCAGCGCCACGTGTTGATCTGCGCCGACCAGACCAAGCCCAAGTGCTGCGACAAAGCCGAGAGCATTGTCGCCTGGGACTACTTAAAAAATCGGTTGAAGGAACTGGGGTTAGATCGGCCCACGGCGGAGCGATCGACCTCGGTTTTTCGCACCAAGGCCAACTGTCTGCGAGTTTGCCACAAAGGCCCGATCTTGCTCATCTATCCCGACGGTGTCTGGTACCACAGCGCCACTCCAGCGGTGATCGAGCGCATCATCCAGGAACACCTAATCGGCGGTCAGGTCGTCGAAGAATTTGCCTTTTTGGAGCATCCTTTAACCGCCTGTGAAGATTAAGTCAGCGATTGAGGAGTTCCCAGGCCGTGAGCGCTAGAAGCATTCCTACAGAAGCTTGGTATAATCCCCGGCAGACCTATGGGGCAACAACAGCATGGCAGACTGGCGGGTGATTGAGGGGGGCATCACGGCACCCAAAGGATTCCAGGCAGCGGGGATTACCGCAGGGCTCAAACCCTCTGGTGCGCCTGACCTGGCGCTGATCTATTCAGACTGTGAGGCGATCGCAGCGGGGGTCTTCACCACCAGCTACGTGCGCGCCGCCTGCGTTGACTACTGCCGCCAGCGCCTCGAATCGCGTCCCAGCGCCCGCGCCATTCTGATCAATGCGGGTCAGGCCAACGCCTGCACCGGCAACCAGGGCTGGGTCGATACGGTCGAAAGCGCCGCCTCCCTTGGCTCTGCCCTCAATCTGCCCCCCGAAGCCGTGCTGATCGCTTCGACCGGGGTGATCGGCCAGCGGATCAAAATGAACCAGCTCAAGGCAGGCATCCCCAAGCTGGTTGAGAGTCTGTCAACCGAAGGCTCTGATGCCGCCGCTGGGGCCATCATCACCACCGATCTGGTGACCAAAGTCATCGCTATGGAAACCACCATCGGCGATCGCCCCGTGCGCATTGGCGGCATCGCCAAGGGCTCGGGCATGATTCACCCCAACATGGCCACCATGCTAGCCTTTGTCACCTGCGACGCCACCGTGTCGCCCACCCTGTGGCAAGACATGCTGCGCCGCGCTGCCGATCGCAGCTTTAACCAGATCACCGTCGATGGCGACAGCAGCACCAACGACACCTTAATCGCCCTGGCCAACGGTGAGTCGCGCACCCCCGCTATCACCGACGAAGGGGCCGAGGCCGACCAGCTAGAGGCCATGCTCACCGCTGTCTGCCAGTACCTGGCCAAGTGTGTAGCCCGCGATGGCGAAGGGGCCACCTGTTTAATCGAAGTCACCGTCACCGGAGCCATTACCGCCGCCGCCGCCGGTCAGGTGGCCAAGGCCATTGCCGGGTCATCCCTGGTCAAGGCAGCCATCTTTGGCCACGACCCCAACTGGGGCCGCATTGCCGCCGCTGCGGGCCGAGCCGGAGTCACCTTCGACCAGAGCGACCTGCGAGTGCAGCTGGGCGAATTTCTGCTGATGGAGCACGGCCAGCCCCTAGACTTCGATCGCCCCGCCGCCAGCGCCTACCTGACGGCAGCTACCCAGGGCGACTACCTCAAAACCGACACTGTCGCCATTGGGGTCAGCATTGGCGATGGCCCCGGCAGCGGCCAGGCCTGGGGCTGCGATCTGAGCTACGACTACGTCAAAATCAACGCCGAATATACGACCTAGCCCAGCGGTGTTCCTGCCTGTTTGGGAAAACCATTTGAGCCTTGACTGAACAGTCAAAAACGCTATTCCTAGGACTGCTTGCCCGATCTAAGCCCCACAGCCTGACGGCGGCGGGCTAGGCGCGAGTAGGTCTGCCAGTTTTGGGCTTTGCCCTGGAGCCGAGCCTTGAGCTGCTGGGCGGCCAGGGCGTAGCCGCCATCGGCCCCATCAATTAGGTGAAAGTGGCGATCGCGGCGATCCATAATCAGGCAGGTCATCAGCGCTCGGTCTGACACATGCACCCCGTAGACCAAATGGCCCTGGGCCAGTCGACTTTCCAAGTAGGCGACAATTTGGTCGGTCTGGGCAGGGCTGCCAGCAATTACCATGCGCAGCATATCGTCAATTTTTTGGTAATCCGAGGCGGCCCGCACCGAGGCTTTATAGCGGCCCCAGTCAACGCCGTCTGCCTGCACGTCAAACCGCATCAGGCCCAAGCCCAGCAGACTTTCTAGATAGGCGCGGGCCGTATAGGTAGCGCGATCGCCCCACTTAGCACTTTTGGCCTTAGCTTTTGCCTCGGCCCGCAGCCGCCCTGGGTTGAGCGATAGATTGAGCGCCGATGGGGCCACGGGGTGGTAGCTTTCTCCCTCGCCGTAGATGTCGCCAATGGTTTCTAGAATCTCTCGATACAAATATTCGTTGACGTATCCACCGCTGGGCAGCGCCGCCACGATCAGGCTCAGGGTATGGCCCTGCGGGCTAGGAATATCTTGCCAGCGGCACTCCAGCCCAGTCAGGTTGGTGACTGACCGATCGCCTGGCACATCTAGCCGATACGCCGAATCAGTCTTGACCAGCTCAGTGGCGTAGGTGAGGCCGCCCCCAATAAAACTGGCCTGATAGTAGCTGGGGCTCAGGCGAAATTTTGCCACCCGTACCGGGTACTCGGGGGTGATCGCCTCCAGGGGCACAATACCCACTCGCAAATCTAGCCCAAACGACTCGCGGGCCAGCGCCCGAATGCCCAGCAGCGCCTGCCTTGCCCCATGCAAGGCAGGCGGCGGCACCAGCAGCACCGCTCCGTCGCCCCCAAACACAAAGGGCACATCCAGCGGAGCCACAGCGTTGAGCACCGCCATAATCGCGCTCGCCCCCAGCACGTTGACCTCTTTATACTGTCCTCGGGCGATCGCCTGGGTCGAATCGACCACGTCGGTAATCAGCGCGTACCAGTCGTTTGGAGCCGTAGCATAGTTTTGAGGATTAGCTAAATCTAAAAACTGTTCGAGGGGCGGCAGGTCGGCATAGAACGTATCAGAAGCCATGGCAAAGCAGGTCTAAAATCCTGTAGTAACGATTCGCTAAATCACCCCAGGCAAACTACCTGTTTCTACCATTGTGAAGCCCAATATTGTTGCTCTCAGGATGCCCAACACAAGCCACACCATATCTTTGTATACTGTGTTCAGACTATGGCTAAAGGCAATCGACCCCGTCGCTCCAGAGATAGGCGCTCCGAATCGAAGTTTTCAGATAATCTTGACAGTAGCGCCACTCAACCTGCTATATTATCAAAGCGAAAGCAATGGGGTGTCGCCAAGTGGTAAGGCACCGGGTTTTGGTCCCGGCATTCCTAGGTTCGAATCCTAGCACCCCAGTTTTAAGTCACTCATCTTCGTCTTCTTCATCCTCAATAGCTTGGATGGCGAGGAGAATTTCCTCTTCCTGAATTTCGAAGTCTGCCTCAGCCACCTCCCCCATGTCAAAGGCGAGCTGGAGGGCCAGCAGCTGCTTTTGCAGACTTGCGAGGTCGTTGGTAGCCACGTCGGCTTGCTCTAGCAGTTTGTTGGCGACCCAGCTAATACCCTCAATCGGGCCCAGCACGGGGGCAAAGAGTAGTTTAAACAGCATAGATTTAGGGCGTGGGGAGCGGCTAGTTGAGCTGGGCGAAGTTGTAGGGAGCAGTGAAATTGTTATAGCGAATGCGCAAGCGATCGCCAAAGGTGCTGTCGATCGCTTCCACCGCCTGGCTAAACTCAGCCTCGCTCTCCCAGGGAATTAGGAAGGCGGCGTTGTAGATCATCACATCGGTTTGGGGCGCGTTTTCGAGCACGTCTTTCGCTAATGGGGACAGCGCTTGGCGAAACTGGTCAATAACCCCCTGCTTGCGCTCCTCTAGGGCCGCTTCAATCTGCTGACCGATGAAGATCACCTGCTCCATGCCCAGCTGGGTGCCCTCTAGCTGGTCGCGCTGGGCTCGTAGGTCAGCATTCTCGGCCATCATCAACTCCAGCTCGGTGGAGGGCTCCCACTGCACCTTAACGCTCACCTCCCGACAGCCGTTGAGCCGCCCAAACAGTTGGGTCAGGTCTTCAGCATAGGGGGTCACCAAATCTTCCTGCACCTGGGCCCAGCTTTCGACAATCAGACCAAACTGAAGCGGCAGCAGCGTGCGGTGGCCCTGTTCCATGGCAGCTTCCAGCACCTTTTCGTGGCCCAGCAGATTTTTGCGGCTCGACAGGTAGCGCTTTTGGCAGGCTAGAGAATAGAGAAAGGTAAAGTCGCCCAGTTGTTGAGCCTGCACCGCCTGCTCGTCTAAACCCATCAGGGGTAGCTCGGCGGGGCCAGGGGCCGGGAAAATACCGTAAAGATAGTAGCGATCAGCCATAGGACAGTCTCTTGGGGGATGCCCCTAGGGTGCCCTAAACCCTGCGGGTCTTCGACAGGGTGGGCTAAGCTGGGGCAGATCTTGGGCCACCGATCCCACCGTCGGTTTAGCGCCTTGGGGAAGGATTGCACTTGGGGCGATCGCAATTCAAACGGCGGCAGATGAAAATCCTTTGGGGTAACTCGCTATAGTGTGTGAGGCATTGTCTTGGCGGGTTAGGAGGTCACAACCATGACAACGGCATCGCGTACAACCCCAAATTGGCTCAGCCTTGCCACCTGGCGCAGTCAGACTAGGCGACTTGTGGCCCTGATGCTGGTGTTTTTGGTTGGACTAGCCAGTGCTGGCTGCGACCCGACTCGCTTTGCCCAGGCCAGTGCCGATGTGCCCCGCCTGGTGCTGAGCGCCCTGAGCGACCCCAAAACCTTCAACCCCATTCTCAGCCAGGAGTCGCCCAACATTTTTGGGTTGACCTTTGAGGGGCTAACCACCACCGATGGTGTTAGCGGCGAAACCGTACCCGCCCTGGCCGAAAGCTGGGAGGTCTCCGACGAGGGCACCATTTTAGTGTTTACCCTGCGCGACGGGCTGCGCTGGGCCGACGGTGAGCCCCTGACCGTAGACGACGTGATCTTTACCTACGATGTGCTGTTTAACCCGGCCATTCCGACCAACAGCCGCGACGGGTTTCGCATCGGCACCGAAGGGCGCTTTCCCCAGGTCGCCAAGGTAGATGAGCGCCGGGTGCAGTTTACGCTACCCGAACCCTTTGCCCCCATGCTGCAAAACACGTCTTTAGAAATTATCCCTGCCCATATTTTGCGGCCCACGGTAGAGGGCACCGATGGCCAGGGCAACCCCCTGTTTCTTTCGACCTGGGGCACCGACACGGCCCCCGGCAAAATTGTGGGCAATGGCCCCTACCGCCTAACTCAATATGTTTCTGGGGAGCGGCTGGTCTTTGAGCGCAACCCTTACTATTGGCGAAAAGACGGCCAGGACAACCCGCAGCCCTACATTGAGCAGATTGTCTGGCAGATTGTCGGCTCTACCGATACGGCTTTCTTCCAGTTTCGCTCGGGCGGGTTAGACCTAGAGAGCGTGCAGCCCGACTTTTTCTCGCTGCTCAAGCGCGAAGAAGAGCGCGGCGATTTCACCATCTACAACGGCGGCCCTGGCTTGGGCACCAACTTTTTTGCCTTTAACCTCAACCGCGCCAGCCGCAACGGCAAGCCTTTGGTCAACCCGATAAAGTCGGCCTGGTTCAACAGCGTCGCGTTTCGCCAGGCGGTCTCCTACGCCATCGATCGCCAGACTATGGTGAACAATATTTTCCAGGGCTTGGGGCAACCTCAGACCTCGCCAATGTCGGTGCCCAGCCCCTTCTTCGCCCCGCCCGAGATGGGCATTCGCACCTACGACTACGACCTTGAGAAGGCAAAGCAGCTGTTGCTGGCTGATGGGTTTCAGTACAACGCGGCCAATGATCTGCTCGATGCTGAGGGTAATCGGGTGCGCTTCACGCTAATTACAAACTCCGGCAACAAAATTCGCGAATCGATTGGGGCGCAAATTAAGAATGACCTGGCTAAGCTAGGCATTCAGGTGGATTTTCAGCCCCTGGCCTTTAACTCGCTAGTCGATCGCCTCACCGATAGCCTGGAATGGGAGGCGCTGGTGCTGGGTCTCACGGGCGGCACCGAACCCAACGGTGGGGCAAATGTGTGGCTGCTCGACGGTGCTCTCCACGCCTTTAACCAAAACGCTGGCCCTGGTCAAGATCCGCTGGAGGGCTGGCAGACCGCCGACTGGGAGCGCCGCATTGCCGATCTCTACATCCAGGCCGCCCAGGTCATCGACGAAGACGAGCGCTTTGAGTTGTATAAAGAAACCCAGCAGCTCACCCAGGAATACCTGCCGTTTACCTACTTGATCAACAACCTATCGCTCACGGCTGTGCGCAACCGGGTGCAGGGGGTGAAATATACGGCCCTCGGCGGTGCCCTCTGGAACATCCATGAACTAACCGTTGAGTAGGCTGTCCTTGGGTTATGGGCGGCGATGCACTCTCGCCTAGGGTGACGCGGCTCAGTAGCGATCGAACAGTAGGCTGACCTCGGCGTCCAAGGTCATACCGGCCATCGCGGTTAGCTCCACCCGTCGCACTGCCAGGTAGGTCTTGGCTAGAGGGCTTCCCAGCGCATCGAGTAAGAGAGAATTCTGTTCCAGTGCGGCGAGGGATTCTGCCAGGGACTGGGGCAGCCGGGCAATGCCGCGATCGCATCTTTCCTCCTCCGACAAACTGCCTGGGTCTTGCTGCACTGGCTCCGGCAGCGAATAGCCCTGGGCTATGCCGTCGAGACCGGCAGCGATCGCCCCTCCCAGCGCCAAATACGGGTTTGCCGCCCCATCCACCGTCTTTAGTTCTAAGTGGGTCGGGCTGGGCGATGAGAAATTGCTCGGCACCCGCAGCGCCACCTCCCGGTTATCCATGCCCCAGGCGGCGTAGGCTCCGCTCCAACTGTGGGGTTGCAGCCGCCGGTAAGAGTTGGGGCTAGGAGTAGTGATCGCCATCAGAGCAGGCAAGTGATGCAGCAGCCCAGCGCTAAAGGACTGGGCAGTTTTGGACAACCCTCCAGCTCCATCGGGCACCAGGTTTCTATCCCCTTCCCACAGACTCAGGTGCACATGGCACCCGCTGCCTGCACAGCCCTCAAACAGCTTGGGCACAAAGGAGGCTACGAGACCGTGCTGGTGGGCGATCGCCTTTACCGTCTCGCGATAGACCACATGCTGATCGGCAGCGGCTAGAGCATCGGTATAGCGCACCGAAATTTCCTGCTGGCCCGGCCCTGACTCGGGGTAGTACTGCTCTACAGCTATGCCCTGGGCGGTGAGGGCATCTGCGATCGCCATCACCACCTCCTGATTCAGATCCATCGCCAGCGTAGTGGCAAAGGGCAGATTGTCGGCGGGGAGAACACCGCTGTCGCCTCGCCTGAGCAAGTAAAACTCCGGCTCAAAGGCCGCTTTGATCGCAACCCCCTGATCTGCGGCCCGCTGCACCATACGCTTGAGAAACTGTCGTGAACACCAGGGCCAGGGCTGGCCATCCTTTACCATCTCTCCCATCACCCGCGCCTGGCCCGGCGCATAGGGAAGCATCTGCAAGGTCCCCCAGTCGGGCACCAGCCAGACCTCCCCCACTGGCCCCAGCCCGCTGTCGGGGGCCACTGCATCGGCCATCACCGGAATCGCCTGCTGCGCCGCCGATAGCCCCACGGCAACCGATTCTCCCCCTTCCAGTTGCTGCGTCAGCCCATCAATATGGATGGCCTTACCGCGAATAACGTTGCCGTTGTCGCACCACACCACCCGCACAAAATGCACCTTGCTATTCCTTAACCGGGTCAAAATCGTCGAGGCATTCTCTGGCATAGACCTGTCTGACCTCCCGTCTGGTGTAGATATTATCGCTAGCTCAACTGCGCTGTACATTCTAAAATCAGTCGCTGGTTGACCAGTGCGTAGGGTTGCACCACTAGCGCCCGACGAAACGCCTGAATCGCGGCTGCGTATTGCCCGAGAGCCGCATGGCACAGACCTAGCCCGTGTAGCGCGCCAAAGTGGTAGGGCACCAGCTCAATCACCTGCTCGCAGTCAGCCATAGCCTCTCGATACCGGTGCTGAACGTAATAGAGCACCGCCCGCCGGTTCCAGGCCTCGGCAAAGTCTGGCTGTTCGTCCACTAGGGTTGAGAGCAGTTGCTCCGCTGCATCCAGCCGACCGCTATCTACCAGAGCCTGGGCGTCTTGCAGTTGCTGATTGCCCAACTCTCCCTTCTGGTAAAACCAGCGCTGCCACAGGGCGGCGGTTGCCAACTCGCGCTGGTACTCATCCTCCTGCTTTAGGCTTTGCAGCAGCACTTCCAGAGTTGAGTCATCTATCATGTCATTGCCTGCCCATAGCGCTGCGCCTTTTATTATCAGACATCCGGCTAAGATTGACTGCCCGAAGGCGGTTTGGCCGTTAAAGGCTAGAACCCAATGCCCTACAGGTAACAATAAGTGAACTAATTTTTCCAAAATTGTGAGCTGTTATAGGGAGATGGGCAGACTACAAATGTGCAAGGAATAAGCCCTACGCACTGAGTCTGTTTCTACCGCTTCTTCGCAGTAGCAGCTAGGTGTATTTGAGGGAGTTCTCCTTGCAATTTCATTAAACACATTAATCGTTTAAGGGTTCAAAACCATGGCTGTCGAAAAAGTAAACTCTTCCTCTAGCTTGGCTGAAGTTGTTGACCGCATTCTGGACAAAGGCATCGTGATTGATGCTTGGGTTCGTGTTTCTTTGGTCGGGATTGAACTGCTGGCTATCGAAGCCCGCGTTGTAATCGCTTCCGTTGACACCTACCTCAAGTACGCCGAAGCCGTTGGTCTGACCGCTCAAGCTGCTGTACCTGCTGCCTAAGAGCGCCACCGCTCTTGAAACCTAATGGGGCAGCAGAATACTTGGATTAACCAATCTTTAGCTGCCCCATAAATCAAGTAAATCTAATGCTTCAAATAGCGACTATTAACGGCTACGCTGCCGTCGGCAAGCTTTAGAACAGCGCATTATTATTGCACTAAGACACTCAAGCATAGCTAAGTTTTAGAGTCTGGCAACGTTCTTCTCTCCGCGCCATTTCCTCTCCTTGCCGTCCTCAAACATTCTCCGTAAATTCACCCTGTTTCATTTTCACTAAAGGGAGAGCAGTCCTGTGACAGCACTTTATGACCAGTGGCAAGCCGCACGACAACTGCGCCAGAGCGAGGTAGTTGATCGGCGCGATCAAGTTTCTGCTGACCTAGAGCGCTGGCAGGCTGACCGGCTAACCCACGCTGTGCGGCTGCGCCAAGATCTCGACCAGCTCATGGCCGACCTGCGCGCCAATACTACCCTGTGGCTGGCTCAAACGACCGCCGATCGCGCCGCCCAGATTCTGCCCCGGCAGCAGGCCCGCCAAGACTATATTCAGCAGCTCCAGTCCGATACTGAAGTGTTGCTTGCTAGCTACCAGGCCGATCGCGAAATTAGCGCTACCGAAGTGCGCCAGCAGCTAGAGTACGACTGCCAGGTGCTGCAAGCCACCGTCAGCGAACTGCGCCTAGAGATTGCCCAAGAGCTGCGCCAAATTCAGCAGCAGGTGGCCGAAATCCAGGCTCAAACAGCCGTAGACCTAGCGGGCTATCGCCAAGAGCAGGCCATAGTGCGGGCTGAACTGCTACCCCAGCTCACCGCTTACGTCGAAGACCTCCAGGTGCAGGTGCAGGCCACCCTCAAAGATCTGACCGCTGTGCGCCAGCAGGCAGCGGTGGTTAACCAGGAGCAACGGCAGAGCGATCGCGCCGCCCTCACCGATTCCGTAGACGCCATGTTCACCGAACTGGCCGACTTTCGCCAGCAGCTTCAGGCCCAGCGGGCTCAGCTCTCCCAGGTTGTCTGGGGCGGTGCTGCCGTAGCTCAGACAACTCCATCCCCTCGCCCAGCCGCAATTCGGCCTGCCGTTACCTCGGTGCCCACTCGTGCCACAGCGCCAGTCAAAGCGGCCCCTCAAGCCGCGCCAAAACCTGTGGTAGCCAAAGCCGCACCAGCTAAAGCAGCCCCGGTAGCCAAAGTTGCTTCGCCCCGATCGACCGTGGCTAAGGCAGCTCCGGCTCGGGCTGTTGCCGTATCCCACTCTGCCCCAGTTACCCCCATCATTGCCCCAGCCCCGGCAGCGGTGGCTGTAGAACCGCCCCCGGCCCCCGAGTCCCCTTCCCTTGAAGAGGTGGTTTACAACTACCTGCACCTGGCTCAGGGTGCCCGGCTCAGCGAAATTGAGACTGAGCTGGGTATCAACCGATTTCAGGCAGTAGACGCGCTGCGATCGCTCATCCAAAAAGACCTTGTCGTCAAGCAAGACCGTACCTATCTCGTGCAAGAGGAAGCCGTTCTGTGAACACCGTTCTACAAGCCCGCCCCCGCAACTTTGTCTCCACCCCCACCCTAGAGCGCACCAGCATCAGAGCCCTGCGGTACCTGCAATCGGGGTACTCAATTCACCTCAAAGGCCCCGCCGGCACCGGCAAAACCACCCTGGCCCTACACCTGGCTGACCTGCTGGCCCGCCCGATCATGCTGCTGTTTGGCGATGACGAGTTCAAGACCTCAGACTTGATCGGCAACCAGTCGGGCTACACCCGCAAAAAAGTGGTCGACAACTACATCCACAGCGTCGTAAAGGTGGAAGACGAGCTGCGCCATAACTGGACTGACTCGCGCCTCACCCTGGCCTGCCGCGAAGGCTTCACCATGGTGTACGACGAGTTCAACCGCTCGCGTCCCGAGGTCAACAACGTGCTGCTGTCGGCCCTCGAAGAAAAACT
>JANPIO010000187.1:0-1566 GCA_031425055.1 Phormidium sp. VAR_61_metabat_6 | reverse complement strand
GGTATCGAGGGTGCCCAACTGCTTTTTGAACTCCTTGGCCTCATCAGCCGTAGCTACATCGGGCTTGACCGTCACAGGGAAGTAGAGGCCCTTGGGGTCAAACACCACGATAGTCTGATCATTCTCACCGCCAACAATCAGCCGCCAGCTGTCGGAGTACATTGACTCGTCAGCGCTCAGCTGAATGAACTCGCTGCCCCACTTGATAACGGGTTGCCCGCCCATGTGCTGAAGGGTTGGCCCGGCTAAGTATTTCGCGGCGGTTTGAGTCACCACGAAATAAAACGTCCCGACTTTGGTAGGGTCGTAAGCAAAGCCCAGTTTCGCAGCCACCGCTTTCAATCCCTCTACCAGGGCAGGGGGCAGAAACTCGCTGTCGGGAGTGATGAGCATCGATTCTTGAAGGGCGGCGCTCACCTCGCTAGCATACCGATCAATCTGATCGGCTAATCGGGCAGGGGCGGCTACAGGGGCAACCGTCGCAGCAGTAGCGGCCACAGTTGGGGCAGGAGATTCCTCAGGCGTAGCGACGGCAGTGGGTTCAGCGGTTGCAACAGCAGCGGGGGAAGAATCTTTACCGACTCTCTTGAAAGGCATAGTCTTTGCTCTCGTATAGTTGGGTATATCAGGGCATATCGCTTTAGTGTTTCGCCCTGTGCCTATCCTATACCAGATTCGATACAGTGTCCAACGAAAATGCTACATTGGACAGAAGAAAACTTAAAAACCCCAGAGGGTGGGCCTCCAGGGTTCGAGTGAGAGATTCATTGCGCCGCGCAACGCCAGTAACAACAGCGCATGTCCAACTACTCAGAGACTAGCACATGATTGCAGCGATAGAGCCACGCCTCCAGCTCCTGCCCGTTTCAAGCGCGAAACACCAGGATGCTTGGGAGCGAGATATATATGAAGCCTACTGCCGCCAGGGTCTGGGTGAGTTTTTGCCCGAGCGCTGGCATCTGGAACCACAGCACCAGGCCGATCTGGCCAAGTCCGGCATCAGCGCGATCGATGCCGCCAGCGCCGGTATCTGTTCTGTGGGGCCAGTCTACCTAGAGCGCCTTGGTATTCCCGTTGGTCGCAGCGCTGAGCCGTTGCTCGTGTTCTTTTACCTTGACCCATGGGGCACTCCTTATACTTGGGAGTCGAGCGAGGGCGATCGCATCCCATTTTGTAGGGCCAAGCTGAACAAGCCCCAGGGTTCTCAGAAATATACGCAGCCAGGCGGCAGCGGCATCTTCCCCTATTTCCCGCAGCTCGCCCAAGGCCGTCGCAAGGACTGGTCATCGTGGGGGCATGCCGCCCAGCTAGACGAGCAGGAGCATTCGTTCAGCCCCTACCCCACCACCGACGCCGAAATTACGGAGGGGGAGAAGAAAGCACTCAAGGCCACACTCGAAGGGTTCCCCTGTATCGGCCTCGGGGGGGTCTGGAATTTTAAGGGTGCTTGGGGCGGGGTGCATAGCGACCTGGGGCTAATCTGTGACCGAATGCGATCGCTCACCCTTGTTTATGACAACGACTGCTCGATCAAACCTCCGGTAGTGCAGGCAGCGTATGCTTTGC
>JANPIO010000186.1:0-8382 GCA_031425055.1 Phormidium sp. VAR_61_metabat_6 | reverse complement strand
TTCAACGACCATTTGGGCATTGATGGCGGCTGTAGCTAAAAAATCAAGGCCGGGCAGGGGGGTAACAGCGATCGCCCCTGCCCCAAGCCACTGGTAGCGCTCGACAATGGCCTCGGCCTGGATCTGCCGTTGGTCATTGATCATCTGCCGAGCCGTTTCTCCGAGCTGTTGGGTCTGCAGCAACAGGTTATCGGCAATCAGAGTTTCGCCTTCTTGACGGAGTAGGTCAGCGAGGCGTGTTTGTAGGGGTAAGAGGTTAGGCTGCATTTGCAGCCAACCCCCGCCGACTTGGGGCAGTGGCTGGGGTAATGCCGCTATAGCAATGACATCATCAGGGCTGAGGGGTGGCACAACACGCGATCGCAGTCGGTCTAGCAATGTGTTTAGGTCGGCTTCAACGTAGCGATCAGCCTTATTGAGCACTACCAGCATCCGCTTGCCTATGTCCATCAGCGTTTTCAAGACCGTGTATTCTACTTGCCGTAGGTCGTCGTCAAGAACAAATATGACCAGATCGGCTTCGGCGGCAGTTTTGCGAGCCTCTGCTTCTCGCTCTGTACCAGCGATGCCGACTTCTGCAATGCCGGGTGTATCAATAATTTGAATATTTCTGGAACCGTTGAGCATGGTCCAGGCATAGGTGTGCTGAACTTGGGTTGTGCCCATTGCCGCGCCGACCTCACCAACGGGTTGTCCTAAAAGCCCGTTAATCAGCGCCGTTTTTCCCGCTGACCCTACGCCAAATACGGCAATGGTTAGAGCTCGCGTGTTTAGCTCTGACTGTAAACTTAACGCTTTTTGTTGTAGTGCTTGGCGAGCTACATAGTCTTGAATTTGGTCAACTTGGCGCTGCACCGCAATTAGGTTGACCGTTGCCGCCTCTTCAGGATGACGAGGAGCTTGAAGATGACGGCGACGGCGAGGACGTAAAAAAGGCCACAGTCGGTAGATAACAGTACTTAGAGATGCTAGGCCAAGAACTATAACTAGGCCCAGCGTTGCCTTAGCCAGCAGGGGCGATACCAGAGCTAGCAAGGTGTAGAGGCGCAGCAGCGAGTCGGTCAGCAACAGCAAAGCGCCTAAGCCAACCAGTAGTCCTAGCGGAAAAAGTACCCATTGCCACCGTCCCATAGCTATCTGTTCAACCAACGGCAGTGGATGAAGAATAGCGTAAAATCACAGTCTAAAGCCTTCTATGATCAGGACTTTAACGGCCTTACCATGTAGCCAATACGACTGTGCACAGAGCTACTTCAATCTGTGTCTGAGGTCTGGAAAGGTTCGTCTATAGCGGGTTATGGGAGAATCGATTGTTGCGGTTGGGGCGATCGCCACCATCGTTATCGGTGCGGGGACGGGCTTTATTGACGCGCAATTCACGACCCAGCCATTCGGCACCATCTAGCTCGGAGATCGCCTGATCTTCTTTAGCGTCGTCAGCCAGATCGACAAATGCAAAGCCGCGCTTGCGGCCGGTTTCGCGATCGATGGGCAGGCTAATGCGGGTGACCTCACCGTATTCGGCGAAAATGCTTTTGATGTCGTCCTCAGAAGCCTGAAATGACAAGTTCCCAATGTAGATAGTCACGAGTCTCTCCGAACCAAAATGCCAAGGTGGTAGCTATTGCACCAACAGGCTAGGGAGCCAAACGCTTTACCCTTGGCCTCAAGGCGCAATATTTTCCGCCATACTAGCCGATCAGTTTGTACAGAGCAGTAGCCCACCTTACACCTAGGTGATTTCTTGCAACTCGCCCCTAGAACAATGTCTTACTGCTCTAGGGACGAGTGTCACCAGACTTATTTAGATGTCACTGTCCTATAACCTGCGCCTGGTTTGCGGCTTTGGTGAGGACGCTGACTGAGAGTCAATTCCTATTGGGCAAGATTGAATAGCGCTAGAAGCAGTCAGGGCTTGGCAAAGCTTTAATTAACCTGCTGATTGCTAGGCGTGAAACTATGTCGAACGAAGTCTGCTGTTTCTAAGCAAAAATTCTTGGTTCCTCGAACAACATGTAATGCTGACGACACTCCAGGAACGCGGTCTAATCGGCCTGGGTTGAGGTTGCTGACACTGCTCAAGGGCCAACCCAAGTTTGGCGTAGCTGCCAGGGTAACTAAGTCTGGGTGGCGGTAGCGAATCTCGTTCATGTATCCATCAAAATACATCGGGCCATAATCTGGGTGATTCATGGGGCGATCAAAAGATGCTTCCATAAATTCCACAAGTTTAGAAATAGTGCGGCCTTGGCAAGTCCAAAAATGAGTTTCGCGAATATTTTGTCGAACCTTGACTTGGGAGAAAAAGCGATCGGGCGTAGGGCTGAGGGTTGTCTTTTTGCCGTTAGCCATATCGTTGGAATAGGGCTGACAGCCAAAATAGGCAAAATCCCAGCTGCGATCGGTGAGTTCATCTAAAATCGCTGACTCTTGGCGGATCAAGCGTTGGCTAAGTACGCAATCTTCTTGAAATAGCAGGAGCCGTTCAACGTTATCATCAGCAGCTTGGCGAAGCAGTTCGTAGTTGCTCATGACGCAGCCCCTTACGCTGGCTTTAGGAAACTGCCCCGCATCATCGAACTTTAAGCCCTGAAACCATTGGACTTTATCTGCTATACCCAGTCGTTTAACTTGGCGCTGAATACTTCTAAACCGTCGTTTTCGCTTCGGCAGATAAACGATCGCAACCCGGTCAAAATAATCGGTGAACTTCATAGACTTATTCTGATGAGACAACACAAATAAACGGCGATGACACCCTAGTACCCGGCGGCGGAAGTCTTCCTACAGTCCCGTTAGCTTTTAGCCTGCTGCAAACGAGACGATCGCGCGACAGTAGTGGAGATAATTCCGCCAAGCAGTACTAGCGGCATTCATCTAGCTTTTATCCAAAGTAGGAACTGACATAGGACGGTGTGCTCATTTCTAAAGCCATGGGTGTATTCATCAAATGAACAAATATTCTAGCTGAAACGATAATACAGTCGTAGTCAATAGATAAACACCTATCTTTAGGCTGATATAATAAGTTCCTTAAAATAATCTTTTTGGTCGGCTTAAATCATTGTTCCGTAACATAAGCCTGACCTAGAAAAATACTAAGCATTTGCTGATTTGTGATGAGTAATGAGCGCCTGCTTTGGGCGCTCATTATTTAGAGAAAAACAAGAAATTTGAGAGTGATATAGAAAATTGAAGAGTAAATCACTCGGCATAGCGGCACTTGAGGCCGTATAACTTGCTAGGGAAGCGATTGCAGGTAAAAAAGTTTGTATCTGAAAAAGTCGTAGGCAAGTGCTGGTGCGATTAGTTGGTCGCTTGAGCACAATGGTGAATTCAGAAGCTAATTAGCTTGCGTTGAGATGTACTTAGCTTTTGCGTTTTAGCACAAAAGTATGGCTGATTGAGTATTTTTAGGCACGAAAATTGTCTGTAGTGTCAACGATTTTAGGTTGCGTCACTGGCTTTGTGAAATTCGTGCGTGTGCTTGAGGTTGACACGGACTTGAAGATAGGTTGTTCCCGTTGTGTGACACCTGTAGGCACTAGATTAATTGGCAGACAAACGAATGGAGCCCCAAACCGCATTTTGAGGATAGGCCTCTCAGGCACGGTTTGGAGCTCCAGCTAATGCGCCAAAGCTGCCGTAGGTTGTCTCTGATTAGGCCGCTTGTCTAAGAACCCAGTGCACCAGGGTACGAACCCCAAAGCCTGTGCCACCAGGGTTGTTGTAGCCGTTTTCTTTCTCAGTCCAGACAGGGCCGGCTACGTCGAGGTGAACCCAGGGCGTGGAAATGACGAACTGCTTTAAGAAGAGGGCTGCCGTGATCGATCCGCCGGGTCGGGGGCCAGTGTTTTTCATGTCGGCCACAATGGACTTGAGCCCATCGAAGTATTTTTCTTCCATGGGCAGACGCCAAAACTTTTCGCCAGCGGCTTCGGCGGCAGCAGCGATCGCCCCCGCTAACTCGTCATTTTCGCTAAACAGTCCGGCAATATCGTCACCCAGAGCAATGATGCAGGCTCCGGTGAGGGTGGCCAGGTCAACGATCGCATCAACGCCCAGCTTTTCGGCAAACACCAGGGCATCGGCCAGGGTGAGGCGACCCTCAGCGTCGGTGTTGTTGACCTCGATGGTTTTGCCGTTAGAGGCGGTGAGAATATCGCCGGGGCGCATTGCTCGACCGCTGATCATGTTTTCGGCGGCGGCGCTGATGAAGTGAACTTCGGTGCTGGGCTTGAGCTGGGCGATCGCCTTGGCGGCCCCGAGCATAGCGGCAGCGCCGCCCATGTCGATTTTCATCATTTCGATGCCGCTGCCCGCACCCTTGATATTGAGACCACCGGAGTCAAAGGTGAGGCCTTTGCCAACAATGGCCAGCTTGCGATCGGGTGTACCGGTAGGTTTGTAGGTGAGGTGAATAAACTTGGCTGGCAGGTCGGAGGCCTTGGCTACCCCCAGATAGGCACCCATACCCAGCGCTTCGCAGTCGGCTTGCTCTAGAATCTCTAGCTCTAGGCCATGGGCTGTGGCAATGTCTTGGGCGGTTTGGGCCAGGGCTTCTGGGGTGACAATGTTAGCCGGGGCCGACACCAGTTCGCGGGCCAAAATAACGCCGTCGCAGATCGCTTGAGCGGTTTGAAGGCTGCTTTCTTGCCCGGCTAAACCGAGCAGGTGAATATGTTCGACAGGGGCTTTGCCGTTCTTTTTGCCGGTTTTATCTTCCGACTTAAAGCGGTTGTCCTGATGCAGGGCTAGGCTGACGCCTTCGGCTAGGGCCTGGGTGGTGAGGGCCGGATTGTTTTGCACGACGGGCATGCTCAGGCCGAGGGAGGCCGATTTTTCTTTTTTGGCAAGGCGAGCGGCGGCGGCGGCGGCGCGGCGTAACGTTTCGGCAGTCATGGCATTGCTAGACCCCAGCCCAACCAGCCCTAGCTTGCGAAAGCTGGCCCCACCGCCCACGCGGGTGATGGCGGTAGACCCATCTTTGCCGGTGAATTCAACATCGTCGATCAGGTCTTGCAACAGGCCAGAGACGCGACTGTTGAGCTCGGCTAGGGTGCCGGTCAGGGGTAGGGCGTCTTCGCTAAGGCCAATGATGAGGGCGTCGCCAGACCAGTCTAAAAGGGGTGTGTTAGAAGCGTGAAATTCCATTCAACCTTGGGGCTAGTATGCTCTGTTTACTATAAACCTTAGGTCGCCTCTGGCGGGGATAGAGCGAGTCAAGTCATCAATCCTGAATTGGCTAGGTAAGATATAACGGCATGGGTTAGCCAGGGAGAGATCTGAACTTCGGCTTCCCCGCTGCGCCACGGGCTGACTTTTCGACTACAACCCTTATCTAGAGTGCATGGGCGTGCCATGGTGAAACGGTTAAAGGCGAAGCTGCCCCTGGTGGCGATCGCGGGGCTTGGGGCCCTGTCTCTGGGGATGGCCGCTGCCCTAGTGAATACGGTGTCGTCAACGGGCGACTCCACAACAATATTAGAAGAATCACTGCTGCCAAGCCTGGGGCGATCGCCCGCTTTAGATGCCAATGACCCAGTGCTGGCCCTTGCGCTACAGCCCGCAGACCAGCGCCAGACGGCGCTAGTGGCCTTGACCGATGGGGGAAATTCGCTCACCCAGAGTCGGGCCCGCTATCTGCTGGCGCTAGATTTGATTAACCAAGATCGCGGCGGCAGCGCAATTCCTCTGCTGGAGGGGCTGGAGACGGAGTATCCGGCGATGGCCCCCTACGTGGCGCTGGCGCTGGTTCAGGCCCAGCGGGCGGCGGGGCAGGCCGAGGCGGCCCAGCAAACCCAGCAGCGCCTGCTGCAAGAGTATGAGAAAAGTGGCGCGATCGCCCCGCTGCTCTTTGAGCTAGGCCAGCAAGACCCGGCCTACTGGGATCAACTGGTGCAGCAGTTTCCCAACCACCCCAAGGCGGTGGAGGTGGCCCACCAGCGGCTGACCGCCGACCCGAACCGGGCCGACACCCTGCCGCTGCTGATGATTAAGGCGCGAGCTGGGCTGCACCACCCCAATGCCGGGGCGGCTCTGCTGCGGCTCAAGACAGAATTTGCCAGCCAGCTCAGCCCGGAAGATTGGCAGACCGTGGGCTTTGGCTTTTGGCGGATTGACAGCTATGGCGATGCGGCAGTAGCTTATGCCCAGGCCCCACAGTCGCCTCGCAACCTGTATCGGGCGGCGCGGGGAGCCCAGGTGAGCGGCAAGCGCGATCGCGCGATCGCCCTCTATAACCGCCTCGATCAGCAGTTTCCTGACGCGTCTGAAACGGCCACCGGGCTGCTGCGCCTGGCCCAGAGCGTGCCCGACGAAGCAGCCCTCGGGGTGCTCGACCAAGTGGTCAACCGCTTCCCGGATCGGGCGGCGGCGGCGCTGCTAGAGCGGGCCAAAATTCTCGATAAGTTAAACAGCGCTGAATCGGCCCAGGGCACCCGCGAGCTGATTCTCAAGGAGTACAGAGACTCCGATGCAGCGGCCGACATTCGCCTGCAAAACGCCCTTAATGCCGCTGAGCAGGGCGACCTGACCATGGCCGGCAGTTGGGGCGGCGATGTGCTCAAGTATAGCCCTGACAGTGACCTGGCTGCCGAGGCCGGGTACTGGGTGGGCAAATGGGGCCGACAGCTGGGTCAGGCTGAGGTGGCGCAGAATGCCCTCGAAAGCGTAATTGCCCGCCACCCCGAGTCGTACTACGCCTGGCGGTCGGCGGTGGCCCTCGGCTGGAATGTGGGCGACTTTCAATCGGTGCGATCGCAGACCCCAGCCGTGACCCCGCCTGCCCACCGTACCCCCCTGCCTACGGGTTCTGACACCCTGCAAGAGCTTTACCTGCTGGGGCAAGACCAGCGGGCCTGGGAGCAGTGGCAGTTGGAGTACGTCAACTACCAAGACCCAACGCCGGAAGAACAGTTTGTCGATGGGCTGATGCGGTTGGGGACTAACGACAACATCAACGGCATTTACCAGGTTTCGAGCCTCAGCCTGGCCGAAGATCCTAAAGACATTGAGGTGGTGCACGATCTCAAGCAGCGCCCCGACTTTTGGCATGGGGTCTATCCGATGCCCTACCGAGGTTTGATCACTACCTGGGCGGCGGAACGGCAGCTCAACCCCCTGCTGGTGGCGGCACTCATGCGCCAGGAGTCGCGCTTTGAGGCCAAAATTCGCTCGGGGGTGGGGGCGGCGGGTCTGATGCAGGTGATGCCCGCCACCGCCGAGTGGATCAAGGGCCGGGCGGGGTTAGAGAGCTACGACCTCAACAACCCTGAGGACAACGTCAAGCTGGGTACCTGGTACCTCGACTACACCCATTCGGAGTACGACAACCACTCGCTGTTTGCAGTGGCCAGCTACAATGCCGGGCCGGGCGCGGTGGCGGGTTGGATCAACAAGGGTGGTTTTGTCGATGCCGACGACTTTGCCGAGAAAATTCCCTATCCCGAAACGAAGGGCTATGTGCAATCAGTATTTGGCGGCTACTGGAACTATCTGCGGCTCTACGATCCGGCGATCGCTGCCCAGGTCGAAACCCTGCAAAAGCGCCATCGCGGTTTTAGGGGCTAAATCTGAACGCTAAGGCAGGTTCAATGGGTTTGCGCATGGTGAAGTTGCGGGCTAAGTCTGTCGGTCTAGGGTTAGCTCTTGGCTGGTTGGGGGCAATGCTTCCTGCTATTGAGGCCTTAGCGGCTCTGTGTCCGGCACAGCTGACAACTCAGCTAGACAGCGCATTTAGCCAATCTCCCTTAAACACGGCCTATACCGGGATGGTGCTGCAAACCCAGGGGCAAAATCGCCGCACGCTCTACAACCGCAACGGCGATCGCCTCTTTACACCAGCGTCTAATATCAAACTGCTGACCACAGCGGCGGCAGCTCACCAGCTGGGGGGCTACTACCGCCTGCGCACCTCTGTGTATGGCACTCCTGGCCGAGGGGGAAGCACCGCGCTGCGAGTGGTGGGCCGGGGTGATCCCAGTTTGACAACGGCGCAGATCGATAGTCTGGTTCAGCAATTGACCCAGGCTGGGGTGAATCAGGTCAGTCGCCTCACCATCGACGACTCATATTTTCCAGGGTTTGCCACCAACCCCACCTGGGAGTGGGAAGATGCCCAGTTTGCCTACGCGGCTCCGGTTAACAGCCTGATTCTCAACCGCAATGCGATCGCCCTACAACTGTCCCCTACCCAGGTAGGCAGTCCGCTGGCGGTGTCGTGGCCCCAGCCCTTACCCGCTGGCCCGCTGCCGGTGGCAAACGATTCCACAACGGTAGCGGCTGGAGCACCCACCACACCTCTAGCGCTTTGGCGCACGGGAGATGCGCCCACAATTCGGCTGACGGGGCAATTGGCCCAGGGAAGCAGCCCTCAGACCC
>JANPIO010000185.1:0-3118 GCA_031425055.1 Phormidium sp. VAR_61_metabat_6 | reverse complement strand
CCGGTCACTCCCTGGCTAATGAATAGCAGCACCGCCACCGTGTTGAGAGCAGCGTGGGTCAGCCGCCAGCGCTTAGACTTGTAAATTTCGGGCAGGGTGGCGAGGGCAAAAATCATCAGCATGGCCGCCGTCATACCCAGGTAAAAGTGCGACACCGGCCACTCATAGCCGCGCCGAAACACCCCCGGCTGCATCCCCAGCAGCCAGAGTCCCATGCCGGTCAGGGTCGCAAAGGTACCCCGCCAAACCCGGCTGCTAGAGCGATACAGCAGCACCAAAGCCCCCAGGGTGAAGGCATACATCGCCACCACAAATACCCCGCGAAAGGGGTCTTCAGCCCAGACATTTTCCCGCAGAAAGGTCTTGAAGATAGGGTGGGCTAGACCCAAGAGCACCAAACTTACCACTGCCCCAGCCAGCCATTGCCCGACCCGCACATGCTCTTTGCCCACCACTGGAGAAATGGCGGTTTTGGTTTTGTCGGCCACGGCCAGACGGCGCTGACGGGTTTGCACCGCAAAATAAACGGCTACGCCAATCAGCGGCATCACCACCGTGACGGCTAGAAATGGGTGCAGCAGTCTGAGCAGATCGGGGGCGTCTAGCATGGGGCTTCCTGCGGAGATGGCGTGGGGGCTAAGGTTTTTCTTACTTTAGGGCACAGCCCTCAACCGGTACCGTGATTCGCCACACAATCTCGGGTGTTGGTCACCTGAGCGATGGTCAAAGCCCGGCCCTGATGAGCCATTCCCCAAAGGGGACGCTTCGCGAGCGCACCCGCCCTACGGGTTTACAGGTGTTATCTTATCGATGCCGCTAAGCCCAAAGATTAAAGCGAGATAAGTGCTGCTCTAGGGCCTTGGGAATCTGCTTAGCAATATCGGTTTTGGTTTTAAAGGTCAGCCGGTTTTGGGCGGGCAGGTCAAAG
Source organism: Phormidium sp. VAR_61_metabat_6 (assembly GCA_031425055.1). Taxonomy (GTDB): domain Bacteria; phylum Cyanobacteriota; class Cyanobacteriia; order Phormidesmidales; family Phormidesmidaceae; genus Nodosilinea. The sequence continues at coordinate 2,190 of JANPIO010000185.1, read as the reverse complement.
GGGTACTGCCCGACAATATCGGCTCGCTCCATTTGGGCCAGCAAAATCTGCTCGGCGGGCTTGGCCTGAAGCGCGTAGCCCATCTCCACACACACATGGGGGCTGGGCACCAGCAGCGTGGTGTTGCCCTCTACGGCTGCGATCGGGGTGCCATCGGCCACAAACAGCAGCGACTTGCGAATTTTGCGGGTGAGAGCGCTGTTGAGTCGGGCCGGGCCGTCGCTGAGCCGGTGGGACACCTCCAAGGTGAGGGCAACACGAGACTTTTTGTTAAAGCTGGCGATCGCATCGGTCAGCGCCTGGTGCAGAGCCTCCGCTGACTCGCTGTACTCCTGCTGGTAGCAGAAGTAAATAATTGGCTCCAGGTGGGCCATCACATCTAGTTTGGTGAAGTAGATCTCGTGGCTAATCAGGTCGATGTTGGCAATCCCGTAGCCGCCGCTGCCCTCGATGTAAAACTCCACGGTTTCGCCATCGAGATACCGCTGAAACCAGACCGACTGCTTCACCTCGGCACTGTCGTCTAAAAAGTCGGCCCGCAGTGCAGACTTTAGCAGGCTGTTTTTGCTCAGTCGCAGGTCGTGGGGGCGCTGCTCTAACTCGCGCACCGGCTCGTAGGCTTCGAGATACCAAGCTTTGAGGGCAATAATGGCCATAATGGGTCATCCTCTGGGGCGGTGGGCTGGCCTTTGGGGCCGATCTGTTCGGGTGCGAGTCCGAAATTATCGCTTGATTCTAAGGCCAGATGGAGATTCGGATGGGAACAAAATCGAAAGAAATGTTGCGCCACGTGCGCAACTTATGGCTGGCGACGTCTTGCAGGTTAGGGTTTTGAACTGATCCCAGCGCATTTTCTCCAAGTTGCTGCTTTAAGACGCGGTGACTGCCGCTGTCTTTTAGTTCAATTGTACTAAATTTTTCACAACAGCGGAGGACTTGGTTTAGGCTATTTGGGTCTGCTCCTATGCTTTGCCCCCAAGGATGCTCGCCATGATCGACCTCTACTACTGGACGACCCCCAACGGCCACAAGGTCACCATTTTTCTCGAAGAAGCTGATGTGGACTACACCCTCAAGCCGATCAATATCGGCAAGGGCGACCAGTTCAACCCCGACTTTCTGGCGATCGCCCCCAACAACCGCATTCCCGCCATCGTCGACCATGAGCCAGCCGACGGCGGCGAGCCCCTGAGCCTGTTTGAGTCGGGAGCAATTTTGCAGTATCTGGCGGAGAAGACCGGGCAGTTTTTGCCGTCGGGGCGGCGCGATCGCGCCCAGGTCATGCAGTGGCTGTTTTGGCAGATGGGCGGGCTAGGGCCAATGCTGGGCCAAAACCACCACTTCAACAACTACGCCCCCGAAAAAATTCCCTACGCCATCAACCGCTACGTCAAAGAGACCGAGCGCCTCTACGGCGTTTTAGATCAGCAGTTGGAGGGCAAAGACTTTATCGCCGGCGACTACTCCATCGCCGATATGGCCTGCTACCCCTGGATTGTGCCCTACGAAGCTCAGCAGCAAAATCTGGCGGATTTCCCCCATCTGAAGCGCTGGTTTGAGGCGATCAAAGCTCGGCCAGCGGTGGAGCGGGCCTATGCGATTGCCGAGTCAATGCGTGCTGAATCAACCATGAGCGACGAGGCCAAGGCGATTCTGTTTGGCCAGGGACGGCGGTAGAAAGAGATAAGAGGGATGGTGAAGATGAGGAGATGGGGAAGAAAAGCAGCAAAACCTTCCTTATCCTCCTTACCTTCCTCATTTTCCCTATCTTTTCCTAGGCCAACACCCCATTCAAAAAAATATCCGTCAAACACTCCGCTAGGTCTTTCATCGCCTGGGGCGAGGCGGCTTCGTCGCCGAGGGTGTCTTGGCTAAAGCCCGCGACCGTAAACATGCCCAAAAAGACTCGCGCTACCATGCGGGCGTTCATCGGTCGGTAGACGCCGCGATCCATAGCGGTTTGAAAGAAAGCTTCGGCAACGTCGATCATTTTGCCGATCACTTCGGTTTGAATTTGCTCCCGCAGCTCGGGATGAAACTGCGCTTCCATGAAGCAGACTCGCATCAGGGCCGAGTTCTTTTGCAGATTGAGCATACGCCGCTGCATCACCTGACCGATCGCCTTGTAGCTGGCCATTTCGCTCAGCTCCGTCAGCAGGTCGGTGAGAATTTCGACCCAGCCCTGGCTGG
>JANPIO010000184.1:0-4254 GCA_031425055.1 Phormidium sp. VAR_61_metabat_6 | reverse complement strand
ATTGGCAATCAAGGCCAACAGCTTGGAGCCAGAGGAAAGGTCGGCACCGCCCTGGGTGGTGCTGGCCTGCACCGCGTAGTCATACTCCAAAAAGAACACGGGCAGCGGCTCGGCGGTGGGGTTGGCCACCTCGGTGCGAATCGCCAGCTCTGTGGCACCCTGGTCTACGGCGGTTGCCAGAATGGCTTTGAGGTCGCCGATAAACAGCGTGGCCCCCGCCGGGAGAGAGCGGTGAATGCCGTCGACCACCGTCAGGGTGTCGGCCCGCCCGGCGGTGAGGCCGATGGTGCCGCGACCGACAAAGGTGCGATCGCCCGCCAGGCCATTCAGCACCTTGGCAAAGCCCTCGGGGGCGCGGGGCACCTGCCGCCAGGTTTCCACCATCGTCTGGTCACCCGCCTTGACCTGAATGGTGACGGTGCAGGTGGGGGCGGTGGCCTCCCCAGCCACATCGAGGCGAATGCGATCCATCTCGGCCTCGGTGGAGCGGGCAAAACCCACCACCGCCTCTGCCCCCAGGGCATCGTTGAGGGCGTAGCGCGCCCGCTGGGTCAGGGTTTTGTAGTAGGCGACAAAAAACTGGTCGCCGGTGCCGCGAAAGTACATCGCCACGTTGCCCACGGCGCTGTCAAACAGCAGCGGGGTGTCGTCTGACCAGGCAAAGGTGAGCAGCCCCCCGGCGATCGATAGCCCGCTGACATCGCTGTGCACCAGGGGCATAGTGGCAGCAAAGCCCTTGTTCAGCAGGTTTTGCAGGGCGGCCAGGGTGGTGCGATCGCTCGTCACCGCCTGCTCTAGCTGCCGCCGCTGCTGGTCTTGGTCGGCGCGCAGGGTTTCAATGCTGGTGCGAATGCCGCGCAGCTCGTCGAGCAGGGTGCTCAAATCGGTGGCCAGGGTGTCGAGCGATCGCTGCAGCGCGTCGCGGTGGCTGCGAAAGGCGGGGTTTTCAGAAATTTCTAGGCTGGAGATGCGATCGTTAAAATCGCGCCCCACAAAGGCCGTGGTTTCGGTAAAGGTGTGGACAAACCCCCCTTGGCCGCTGTTGCGGTTGGCGTGCTCAAAGACGGTGACTTGCAGCGCTGGCAGCGTCAATCGCTCTCCCCGCCCCACTCGCACAAAGGTCGAAATGCTAATGCTGCTGATCAGATCGTTGAAGCTGTGCTGATTCAGCTGGGTATAGCCCACAAAGCGGGGCGAAAAGCTGTTGCCGATGGCATTCAGCCCAAAGGGCAGCGAGCGGCCCCCAAAGTTGGCGTGCTCGTGCAGGGTAACCCGAGCATTGCGCAGAAAGTCTAGCAGCTGCTGCAAGTCCCTCTGGCCATTCGCCTGGAGGTTGCGCAACTCGCGCAGGCGGCTGAGCTTGGCGGGTAAATTGAGGTTGTCCAAGCTGCCCGCCGGAACGGTAATGACGGGGTTCTGGTTCTGAATCGCGTCATCGACAATTCTAAACACCCGATTGAGGTAGTCGATTTCCTCGCTCAGGGTGGTCACGCGCTGGGTCTTTTGGCTGATGGCCCCCTGCAGGGTGCCAATGCGATCGAGCTCGGCGTTGACATCCACGGTGCGAGCTGCCTGCTGCTTTTGGCTAATAGTGGCCTGCAACAGCTCAATCTGGGCCAGCTCAGCGCTGACATCGGCGGTGTCGTCGGCGCTGAGGGCGGTGTCAATCACCTGCTGAATGGTTTGAATTTGGGCCAGTTCAGCACTGACATCCACCGGGTCGCCGTCGCGCTCCACCGCCACGGGCTTGAGCTGCAAGTTGTCGGCGACCTTGGCCAGCCGACCATTGGCAGACACGCCAAAGTCGAGGGTGGCAATTTCTTTGCGATCGCCGCCAGCCTCCTGGGTCGCCACCGCCAGCATCACCCGCGCCCCCTGGCGCAGGGGCTTGGCCTGCTGGTCGTAGCCGGTGCGGGCCTCCTCCTGCTGGAAGTAGAGCAGCGAGGCGAGGCCCGACTCGACGGTGCGGCCCTCAATGCGGAAGCTGTCGCGGCTGACCCCGGCGTTTTCGCCGATGGGCGCGTCCGATGTCACCCAGGCGCGGGCGGCAAAGCCAGCGGTCATGGTGCCGGGGGCGTGGTTGCCGGTCTGGTCGAAAATTTCGCTGCCAGAGCCTTCATCGAGCCGCCAGTAGGCCGCCAGCCCCAGCTCATGGCCCGAGAGCCGGAGGCTGCGATCGCTGCGAATTTCCCGCTCAGAGCGGGGCCGATTCCACAGGCGAATCTCGTCGATCAGGCCAGCAAAGCTGCGGCTGGGCGCACCGATCAGCGTGATGGCAGAATCCACCGGCACTTTGCCCAGGCTGGTGCCTGCGCCCTCCTGCCGCACATCTACGGGCAGACCGTTGACGTAGAGTTGGTAGCCCGCGTCGTCGGGGTCGCTGCTAAACACCACCGCCAGATGGTTCCACTGGTTCGATCGCAGCACCTCCCCCGTGATCAAGGCATGGAACTCAGCGCCATCGCCAAAGCCCACCCGCACCCGGCGGTTGTCCACAATCCAGATCGAGGGCGGGGCCGTGGCGGTCTTGGCGTCGGCCCCCAGCAGGGCCTGCTCTAGCGATTCCCCCGGCTCCGGCGCGGTGACGCGGGGAAAAATCCACACCTCCTGGCTAAAGCCCTGGCCGAGGCGAACCGGGGCCAGCACCACATGATCGCTCTGGCGGCTAAAGTCCAGGGCGGTCTCGGCGGCATCGGTCGTTGTCGCCTGCGTCCCACGGGTGTTGAATAGGCCCTCCAGCGATCGCTCCACGTTGTAGGCATCGATCATCCCCGTGGCACTGTTAAAGGCAAAGATCTGCCAGCGCGACACCTCGGCAATGGTGGTGGGCAGCAGCACGATTGAGAACCACCCCCCCTGCAAGTTGCGAATAAACGACAGCTCTTGGGTGGGCTCAAAGAAGGGCTGATCCTGCATGTCGCGCGCCCCCAGGCTGTCTTTGGTGCTCTGGGGGCGGGTCTTGCTGCGGCTGCGGCGAAAGCGCACCTCTAGGTTGAGCTTGAGCTGCGGTAACGGGGCGGCTTCCCCAGTCTGGGATGCGCCCGACGCCCCCGACAGCACAAAGCGATCGACCAGCAGCGTCGAGTCAACAATCGGGATCTGGCGTTTTTCGGGGCCTGCGACGGTGATTTGGTCGGGGTGGCTGGCCGCGATCGCCTGGCGAAACACATACACAAACCGCCCGTCCGACATCACCTGAAAGGGGGCATCCGCCGTCAACCGCGCGGTTCTGGAGAGAAACTTGTCTTCTTCGTTGTCGGCTACCACCACGCCCGCATCGACCGGGGTGCGGCTGCCCTTTTTCACCGTCGGCAGCAGCAGCTGATCGGCGAGGCCAAAACCCACTTCGGCAATTTCTTTAGGAAACTCCAGCTCTTGGGGCTGATCGGCCCAGCCATTCACATCGAGGGCATCGCCCTGGCCATTGAGATTGAGCACAGAATAATAGATGCGGCGCTGGTCATCCATCGCCAGGGCGATGACGGTGCCCTGGTGGCGCACCAGCACGGGGTAGCGGTAATTGCGATCGCCGTAACGCTTGATAAAGCTTTCTAAAACGGGGGCTTGAGCAGTCATGGGAAAGTTCTCCTGGGGGGCTTGGCGAAATCTGGCCAGGGGTGAACCAGAGCACAGCGCTGGAACGTCTCTCCCTGGCAAATTGGGGGGGAACGCAGGAGAAACTACAGAGAGAACGTCGGTGACTACGGCGGGGGGTTGGTGATCGTTCTCACCAGCCGCGATGATTAATTCCCATGCCCTCAAGTGACAGACCGTCTAGGCAAAAGTATGAATGGCCCATAGCAACAGCCTCCGGCATCCCAACTTTGAGGGATACCGGAGGCCGATTGTTGCTGCCTGTTTGAGAAAATTGTCTAGCGACGGCGGCGAGTAAACCCTAGCCAGGCCAGCGCTCCACCAATCGAAATCACCAGCGGCATAAACGCAGCGGCGGCGCGGTAGTGCACATCTTCGGTCGAGTCGAGGCTGATGCCGTCGTAGACAATGCCTTTGTCGCCTACAGGCACCGTCCAGTAGTCGGCGTGGCTCTGAGTGTCATCTTCAATCGAGACTTCCCAGTCACCTGGAATCGACTCGTCGGGCAAAAACGCGAACCGGCCCTCGCGATCGGTGGTGGTGGTCATCCAGGGCTCGTCGGGGTTATTGGGGGCGTAGATGTTCACCGTTGCCCCCACAAACGGCTCGCCAGAACTAAACAGCGACTGAAACTCTAGCTGATTGTCGAGGGTGTAAAAG
>JANPIO010000183.1:0-2848 GCA_031425055.1 Phormidium sp. VAR_61_metabat_6 | reverse complement strand
TGATTTGCCCAACCAAACTCGGCTGCTGCTCGATCTGCAGCGGGTCAATAAAATTGCCCAGCGGCTGTCGGGATGCCTTGAGGTAGAGGCCATTGCCCGGTTTATTACCAATGGGTTAGTGGATCAGTTTGGCTGTGCATTTGCTCGGATCTGGGTTGTAGAACCGGAGCAAACCGCCCTTCGGCTGGTGGCCTCTTCGGGGCTATATACCCACACCAACGGCTTCTTTGCGCGGGTGCCCATGGGGGCCTATAAGGTCGGTAAGATTGCCCAAAATCGGGTTCCTTTTCTCAGCAATCGCCTGGCCGAAGAAGCCTGGGTTAAAGATCGAGACTGGGCGATCGCCAACAACATTCAAGGGTTTGCGGGCTATCCGCTGATGACCGGCGATCGCGTCATTGGCGTGCTGGCTACTTTTAGTCGTAGCCCCATGGCAGCAGAGTTTTTAGAGGTCTTGCAGGTGCTCTGCATGACCGCCACCATTGCCCTCGACGCAGCGCTGAGCGTTGAGACCAAACCAATCGGCCCAGCGGCGATCTTGGCCCAGCGATTGACCCTATCTGACCATCTGGCAACAATTTTGAAGACCACCACGATGGCCCTGGTGGGTACCGAAACGGCGCTGCCGGTTTCTATGAGCCACCTGTTTGTACAGCTAGCTGAGCTACTGGACGAGTTTAACTGTGACTATGCTCGGCTGATCTACGGTGCGACCGATGTAGCGCTAGAAGCGATCGTAGCGATACCGACTGCCGACGGTGCTCAAACTGCTCCTGACGCGGTGGCTCAATGGCGATCGCGCTGTCACCAACTGCGGTTTATGGCTACCTGCCTGGGGGGCAGTCTGCAAACCCAGCCTGGGCCGCAGCAGCAGATGGTGCAAATTACCCTGCAAACCCCCTACACCAGTGGGCAGCTAGGAGCCAAGGTCAGCATTCAGTGCTCCACAGCCCTGGTGCAAGTCGCCCTCACCTGCATGGCCTACAAAGCTCAGCTAACGGTGTGTGACTCTTTTGACTTAGAGGCTGTAGTGATTACTGACAGCGAACCGATTGCGCAAGTCACAACCCGCGCCATCTGGGTGCGGGTTAAGGCGTTGCCCCCACCAACAGCCCAAGCTGTGATCGACTGGACCATAGACGTTGACCAGCTGCGTCAGATTGTCCAGCGGGTTAGCCAAGGGCAGCCGATAGAAGCAGCCTTCAGCGACCCTAGCTATCCGCGCCCGTCCGAGCGAGAGCGAGAGATCATGGCTCTGCTGGCCCAGGGGCTGCGCGATCGCGACATTGCCAACCGCCTCTACATCAGCGAAAGCACGGTAAAGTTCCACATCAACAATAGCCTCACCAAGCTACAGGCTAAAAACCGCTACCAGGCCGTCTACCAAGCCGCTATTCAAGGGTGGATTTAAACCCCAAACGGCTCTGAAGCTTACGTTTCGGGGATTACAACGGCTACGGAATGGGCACATTAACTCTACACGACCTCTACTAGCGAGCTAGACCCCTAGCTTTATGAGCACGATCCCGATGGATGATCTGATTAGCCTTCTCGTTCAAGTTCTCATTGCCATGGCCTGCGCTTTCGCAGCCAATATCCTGGTGCCTAGACAAGTGCCTGGCAAACTGTTGGGCCTAGTGCTGATTGGCCTGATCGGCGTATTTGTCGGGCAGTGGGTCGCCAACTACCTGCTGCTGCAATACAGCTTTAGCCTGCCGTGGCTGACCTGGAGCTTTCAGGGCGTACCGCTGGTGCCATCCATCATCGGTTCGACCATTGTGCTCTACACAGTCACAGCGTTTTTAAGCTGGGGCCGCTACGGCAATCGGTAGGGCTAGCGATCGCTGTAACGTTCCTCGGCCCAAGGCTCACCCCGCTCGTGGTAGCCATTGCGCTCCCAAAAACCCAGGGCTGGGGCCGCCAGAAACTCTATGCCGTTGATCCATTTGGCGCTTTTCCAGGCGTAGAGGTGGGGCACCACCAGGCGCATGGGGCCGCCATGCTCAGCGGGCAAAGGCTCACCCTCCAGGGTGTGGGCAAAAAAGTTTTCGGGTCGAACTAAGTCGGTCAGGGTGAGGTTAGTAGTATAGCCGCCGTAGCAGTGCAGCATGACGTGGGTCGCCTCGGGCTCCACCACTAGCTGCTCCATCACGTCGGTAACGCGCACGCCCCCCCAGGTCACATCCAGCTTTGACCAGGTCGTCACACAGTGAAAGTCAGCGGTGATCTCCACCTGGGGCAGCGCCATCATGTCGTCCCAGGTCAAGGTTTTCGCCTGGCCCAGGCCGGTAATGCTCAAGCTCCAGTCGGTCTGGGCCACCTGGGGCGTATCCCCGTAGGTGAGCACCGGGAAGCCCTTGGCCAAATGCTGGCCGGGAGGGACGCGATCGGCTAGCTCGGGGCCTGGTTTGTGGAAAAACTTGCCGGCCATGGTGCCTCGCAAATTAGGGCACTTTTATTGTCACCCAAATCTGAGTTCCTAGGCAGCGCGATCGCGAATTAGGCGCTTCAACCAGTGACGCGATCGCACATCGACGTAAGCTTTACAGCTAGAGCACTGGCGAATACCGCGCACCCCAATGCGCAGTAGTTGGCGATTGTTGCAGTGAGGACAGGGGTGTTGCTGAGCCATAACTTATCTAGAGAAGAACTGCGCCAAAGTTGGTCTATTAGGTCACTGGATTTTGTTTAAGGGCGGTCTGCTGGTTACAGACTGACCGAAATCACCACCGCCCTATTTTCATTGTGACCATTTGCCCTTGCCTGTTAGAGTGCCCAGAGACAAAGCCTAAATTGTCTATGGGTTTACCTTCGCAACCGCATTGCCAAAAAATCGCTGCACCCTGGT
>JANPIO010000182.1:0-14926 GCA_031425055.1 Phormidium sp. VAR_61_metabat_6 | reverse complement strand
GGCTATCGACGATAAAGCCAGCGATGTTAAGGCTGGTGAGCACAGACAGGGTAGAGGCGGCCCCGGCCACATCTGGACTGTGGGCAATGAGTAGGTAGGAGCGCTGGCGGTGCACCGCTAGGCCCACGGCCTGACCTACCTGACGCTGAATGGCGATCGCTGACTCAGGCTGGTATTGGTAGTCCACCAGCACCGCAAAGCCTGTGCCCAGCGGCTGAGGGGCGTAGGCGGTCGGCGCTGACTGCGTCGCCGGGGGAGTAGCCGGAGCAGGAGTGCCACTGCTGGGCGGGGTGTTGTTAGCGGGGGGAGCCTCACTGTTCGCAGGCGGAGTTGTGCCACCTGTGGGGGGTGCAGGCTGGGCCGCAGTGGTGGCCGGACGGGCCACAAAGGCTTGGAAGCCCTCAACCTCAGTCATGTACTGGGCCCAGGCATTGGCGTTTTCCAGGTTGGTAAACCCCCCGGCCCGCACGACAGTGTCGTTGAGGTAGTCGCAAACTAGGACGGTGCTATTAGAGGGCAGCAGGTTTTGTACCCGCGTGCGCTCGGCCTCAGTATTGCTGCGTACCAGCAGCAGATACTCGTTGGCGGATGGAGGCGGACAGGGCGGAAACTGGGCCTGGGCAGCAGTCCACAGCCCTGCCAGCGGTGCCAACAATAACCCCAGGGCAATGCTTCCCGCTCGAGGCAGTGTTATCCAACTAAGCGACATCTGTGCGCTGCTCCGTTTCAAACCCTTTACCATTGCTCTTTGTTACCGCCGTAATCTGCCAGCGATTCTAGCCTAAAGCGGCGATCGCGGGCAGAGATTCTAGGTTTTGATCGCAATCGCACCTGGCTTCAGCTTAGGACGCTACGGCATCTAACGATGCGAGGGGATCGGGAATGGCAGCAGAGGGGGCCTCAAACTCACCGATGCCTACATAATCAAACCGCAGCTTGACCCAGGTAATAAACTGCTTGCTGGTGGAAACTAGAGCTACAGCGGGCTGGGGGCAGCGGGCCTTAATGCTGGCCAGTTCGGGAGCCTCTAGAAAAGCGGGGGACTTAACCAACCAAAAATTCACCTCCTGCTCTTGCTCCTGATAGTAGCGGCGGCGCTCCTTGAGGCATTCTTCGAGGGGTTCTTCTTCGAGCAGAAATTTTTGGCTGGCAACGGCGTAGTAGTAGGTGGTCATGGGGTATCTCCTGTGTGGGTAGGGGGGTAGGGGGTGGATGGGTAGGGGGTACAAAGCCAAAACGCCTTACCCCTCACCCTAAATCAGCGCTTTCATCTCGCGGACGGCGCGCTCTAGGCCCACCAGTACGGCGCGGCTGACGATGCTGTGGCCGATGTTGAGCTCCTCCATGCCAGGGATGTGGGCGACGGGAGTAGTGTTCCAGTAGGTGAGGCCGTGGCCGGCGTTGACCCGCAGGCCGAGGGCGATCGCCTGGGCCGTTCCTTGGGCCAAAATATCGAGTTCGCGGTGGCAGTCAGCTTCTGCCTTGGCTTCGGCGTAGGGGCCCGTGTGCAGCTCGATGAACTGGGCGCCGACCTGGGCTGAAGCCTCAATTTGGTCGGTGGCGGCATCGATAAACAGACTGACCGGAATGCCCACGCTCTGGAGGGTGTTGACTACGGATTTCATCCGATCGCGCTGACCAGCGATATCTAGCCCGCCTTCAGTAGTGACTTCCTCGCGCCGCTCAGGCACTAGGGTGACGTAGTCGGGTTTGACATCAAGGGCGATCGCCACCATTTCGTCGGTGGCGGCCATCTCCAAATTTAGGTGGGTGCGCACGGTCTGCCGCAGCAGGCGCACGTCGCGGTCTTGCATGTGGCGGCGGTCTTCGCGCAGGTGCACGGTGATGCCGTCGGCACCAGCTAATTCGGCCAGCACTGCGGCGGCCACAGGGTCGGGCTCGACGGTGCGGCGGGCCTGGCGAATCGTGGCAATGTGGTCGATGTTGACTCCCAGGGTAGGCAAGCGATCGCTCCTTAACGTTCCTAGACGCTACAGCCTACGATCCTACCCTATCGGCCTACCTTGCTAAAAGTCGATGGAGCGAATTAAGGGCTGAGGGCTGGGGGTAACGGGGGAACTATCGGCGGGGGGGATAGCAGGGGATGAGATGGCGGTGCGATCGGCGGCGTTGACGATCGCACCCAGCAGCGGCAGGTCTTCATTTTCTAACAGCTGCTCTAACAGAGCCTCTAGCACCGCTTTGTCGGTGTAGCCGGGGCGGGTCACCAGCAGTAGCCCATCGCTGGCGGCCCCGAGCAGCAGGGCGTCGTTGCTGTTGCCCAGGGGCGGCGCGTCGATCAGCACCAGGTCAAAGCGGGCGCGGGCATCGGTCAAAAATTGCCCCATTTCGCTCGACTCTAAAATCGCCGCCGGGTGGGGCTGGGGGCCGGGGCTAGGAGCTAGATAGAGGTTTTCGACCCAGGGCGCGAGCTGAATTGGCTCATGCTGCCGCCCAGCGTAGTAGTGCAGCGGCTCAGACAGCGCCGTCGGATCGAGTTTGACCCCCAGCCGGTGGCCGCAGGAGGGCTGGCGCAGGTCGGCTTCGACAACTAGGGTGCGGCGACCGGCGCGGGCGGAGGCAATGCCCAGGTTAAAGGCGCTGGTGGTTTTGCCTTCCCCCGACCGGCTACTGACTACAAGCACCACCCGTAGGGGTGCTCCGGCCTCAGACAGACTGCCCGCCCGCCGCAGGCTGCTGCGCAGTCGCTCGTAAATTTCGAGATCGGGAGTCTGGGGCTGGTATAGAATTGGCCAGCCCTGGGAGGAGGTAGCCGCCAGAGCCGGGACTAACCCCAGCACCGGCACATCCTGGTCGGTGAGAATACCCTGGAGGTCTTCGGGGGTGCGGGCGGTGCTGTCGAGCAGATCGAGCAGAAAAACCACGGCCCCGGCGGCGACAATCCCTAGCAGGCCACCGACGGCCATCACCACGACAGGGCTGGTGGGCGGGTCAGCCTGGAGCGTGGTAGTGGGCGGTTGGGCGACGGTGAGGCTACTGGCGGTCTCAGCCTCGGCGGCCTGAGCATCAATGCGTTTGGCCTGAATTTGGTCGTAGAGAGCCTGGTTGAGGGCCACCTGCTGGGCCAGGCGATTGCGCTCTAGCTGCTTGTTGGGCAGGCTGGAGTACTGCTGCCGCAGTTGGCCATCGCTCTGGCTGAGTACCTGCTGCTGGCTGGCCAAGGCGGCCCGCTGGGCGCTGAGGGTGACCAGCTGGTTGGCCAGGGCAGCGCGGGCCGGGTCGAGGGTGCTGTTTTGTCGCACTTCGCTGACACTGGGCAGGGCGGCTAGGTCTTGCCCGCCAATTACCTCCTGGGCGCGCTCGGCCAGCAGGGCATTGTAGGCGGCCAGGTTTTGTCTCAGATCTTGAATGGTGGGGTGCGACTCACGCAGGGTGGCCGACAGCAGCTTGAGCTGGGTTTCGCTCTCTAAAATCTGCGATCGCAGCTGGGCAATAATCGGGTCAGCGCTCAGGGCCGAGGCGGTGAAGGCCTGTCCCGGCGTCAGCCCCAGCTGCTGTTGCAGGCTTTGAATCTGGGAGTCGAGCCCCGCCAGGGCGATTTGGTTCTGGCGCTGCTGCTGCTGCCCGCCTGAGATCGCCCCCAGCAGGCTGCCGTCGAGGGCGGCCTGAATAGCCGGGCCTTCGGTGCGATCGTAGGCTTCGAGGGCTTGCTCGGCAGCCCGCAGGTCGGCTTCTACAGCGGGCAGACGCTCATCTAAGGCCGTCACAATGGCCCCAATTCTGGCCCGGTTGGTGACTCGGCTCAGCTCCACCATGGCCTCAAATAGGAGGCTGAGGGTGAGCTGGGTCTGCTCTTCGTCAACTCCGCGAAAGATGACAGTGACCCGCTGCACCACGTTTTCCTCCCCCTCCAGCTGAACCGTGGTGCGGTAGCGCAGGGTTGCCGGATCCATCGAAATCCCGCGCCGCTCCAGCTCCTGGGACACCTGCTGAACCAGCACGTCGGCCAGCAAAAATTCCTCTGAAATAATGCCCTGGCCCCGCTGCTGCACCTCAGTACCGGTAGTGGTGAGGGCGACTACCGGGGCGTTTTGTACCAGCACCCCCTCAGCTCGGTATTGGGGGGGCGGAGGGGGCTGCATAGCCACCACCGCCGAAATTCCTAAAATCCCCAGCAGGGTCGCCAAACTGGGCCACTTATAGCGGTCTAGGGCCAGCAGATAGCGCTTAACAAAAGGAGAAACCATCGCTGCTTGGGGGCTAGGGTCTAAATAATGAGTCTGCTGAATCGGTCAACGAGTCGAAAAAGAGTAAAAAGCCCAGTACATCGCGAAAGGGCTGAGTAAAGGTATTGAGAGCATAGCTGACCCGCGCCAGCAGGTTGCGATCAACCACTAAGATGTCGTTTTCCTGAAGGGGAATGTTCTGGCTCAAATCACCATTTACCGCCGCCGTCGCATTGATCGTAATCGTATCGGCCAATCCGGTCTCGGGGTTGAATCGCAGCACCGCAATGCGGTTGTAGGCGGCGACATCGGGGTTGACCCCCGCCACAGCCAGGGCATCTAAAAAACGGCTGCCGTTACGCAAATTAATGGCTCCAAAGCGAGCTTCCCCACCCCGTGCCCCGGCGGCTCGGTTGAGTATGCGGATGGTGATTTCGGGGCGGGCCAGGGTTGAGCTGGCTACTAGGGCGCGATCGTAGCTCTCCACATTCTCTGGGGCCAGGCGGGGCACCGTGACCACATCGCCATCCTGTAACCTCACCTGGGGGATGGGTTCACCCTGGAGGAGGGGGGTGAACAAATCTATGGTGCGAGAGAGTATGTCGCCGCTCTCTAGGGGCCGATCCACCTGCACGAGGCGCAGATCAGCTAGGGTGGTAGAGCCCCCTGCGGTCAGCAGCGCCACCGATAGCTGTGGAGCCTGCAAGGGGTAAAACCCTGGACGGGGCACCTCGCCCACCACCGTCACCTCCACTGGGCGCTGGGTGGTAAGAATCACCGACACATCGGGATTGACCACGTACTGGTTGTAGAGGTTGAAAATTGTTTCGCGGGTCTCGTCTAGGGTGAGTCCGACTAGGTTGATAGTGCCCGCTAAGGGCAACACCACATTGCCCTGAATATCTAGGGTAGCCGGAAAGCTCAGGTCGGGAAACCGCTGCACTCCAACAAAGATGCCGTCTCCAGGCCCTAGACGGTAGTCGTCAAAGGCGGTATCTTGGCGCTCGGATTCTAACCTTAGGCTAGAACCTGGGAGGTGATCGGGTAATGCCGCTGGTGGTGGCTGGGCGATCGCTGGGGCAATCGCGATCGCCAACCAAAGGCCCGTCACCCCAACGCCCCACCATTGAGCTGAACCGCAAAAAACCATAGCTTTGAACCTGGGACGCGATCGCAGTGGACGAATACCCAATATTGACCCATTTTTCTAGCGGTGGGACAGGGTGCAGCGCAGCCTCGGGCGCAGCAGGGCGCCAATTTTGAATTTGCCGCTGCCGCACCCTCCGGATCAGGTGGCAACCAGGCGCACCTTCTCGGTGTACGACTACTTCACCCCCCAGCTAATCGGGTGATCGACGAAGCCTTCCCCATCGAGTCTGAACCCGAGTATCGCGATGCCTACGCCCAAACCAAGCTGATTCAAGAAGACCTGATGCGCGAGTGGGGCGATGCCAACGGCGCTGCTGTCACCCTAATTCGCCCCGGTATGATCTATGGCCGCGAAGCGCTATGGAACGCCTGCCACGGAGCCGACTTTGGCTCCAAATGGCTGCTGATCGGCCCCAACGCCCTGATTCCGGTCACCTATGTCGAAAACTGTGCCGAAGCCATTGTGCTGTCGGTGGGCAGCGCCGCCGCCGCTGGCGAAGTGATCAACGTGGTGGACGACAATTTGCCCACCCGCCGCCAGTTCACCAAGGCTCTGATAAAGCGCACGGAAAACCCGCCCTAGGTGATTCCCATGCCCTGGGGGATGATGCGCGGCGTCTCCAGCTTGGCCTGGTTCGTGAACCAGCAATTGCTCAAGGGCAAGGCACGCCTGCCAGGTCTGCTGATTCCCGCCAGCCTGGATGCGCGACTAAAGCCCTTCCGCTACACCAACGCCAAGGCTAAGAAAATGCTGAATTGGAGTCCCCGCTACACCCTGGAGGCCGCCCTCGATCGCAGCGTCAGCGACCAGTGCCTACTGAGTGACATGCTGGCCAAGGCTCCTGCCATCCCCACCCTAGAGCCTGTCGCCCAGGGCTAAAAGGTGGTGAGCATAGTAACTCAAAAGACCGTGCTACCAGTTTTGGCGGCACGGTCTTTTGGAAGAACAAATTTAGGCGTTGCTGGATACAGGTATAAATCAAAGCTGCAACGTCTCTCGTAGGGGCAAATGGCCGTTTGCCCTTACCCGAATT
Organism: Phormidium sp. VAR_61_metabat_6; assembly: GCA_031425055.1. Taxonomy (GTDB): domain Bacteria; phylum Cyanobacteriota; class Cyanobacteriia; order Phormidesmidales; family Phormidesmidaceae; genus Nodosilinea. The sequence goes on along the minus strand of JANPIO010000182.1, from coordinate 8,556 downwards.
CATGCGTCAATTCAGCAATACCCAAATTTATCTGCGAGAAAACCCAGTCCATCGCCACAATAAGGAAAGTGATGTTGTAACGGTGGATGCTGACAGCTTATGGACATTGAGCAGATTCTCGCGAAGGCACTGGCTGGGGGCGACATCTCTCCGACTGAGGGTGTAGCGCTTTTGCAGCAGCGGGATCCAGCAGCCCGGGAGGCAGTTCGCCGCACCGCTGACACCCTGCGCCAGCGGCAGGTGGGGGAGACTGTCACCTATGTGGTCAACCGCAACATCAATTTCACCAACATCTGTGAGCAGCACTGTAGCTTCTGCGCCTTTCGCCGCGATGCCGAAGCAGAGGGGGCCTACTGGCTCGACGTTGCCCCCATGGTCGAAAAAACCACCGAGGCCGTCGCCGTGGGAGCCACCGAAATTTGTATGCAGGGCGGGTTGAACCCCGAGGCCCAAGTCAACGGTCGCTCTCTAAACTACTACCTGAAGCTGGTGGACACCATCAAGGGCTCGTTCCCGGCCCTGCACCTGCACGCCTTCTCGCCCCAAGAGGTGCAGTTCATCGCCCGGCAGGACGGGATCAGCTATCGCGAGGTGCTGCTAGCCTTCAAAAATGCCGGGGTGGGGTCGCTGCCGGGAACGGCGGCGGAGGTGCTCGACGACGAGGTGCGGCGGGTGCTGTGCCCCGAGAAAATTGACAGCGCCACCTGGCTGGAGATTGTAGGGCTGGCCCATGAGGTGGGGCTCCCCACCACCAGCACCATGCTGTCGGGCCACATTGAAACGCCCGCTCAGCAAATCATTCACCTGGAAAAGCTGCGTCAACTCCAGCGCCAGTCTCTAGCGGCGGGCTACTCGGCGGCGATCACTGAATTTATCGTGCTGCCCTTTGTCGGTCAGGAGGCCCCCAAGCCCCTGCGCCGCCGGGTGGGGCGCGACCAGCCGGTGCTGGCCGATGCGCTGCTGCTGATGGCGGTAGCCCGCATTTACCTGGGCAACTGGATTGTCAACCATCAGCCCAGCTGGGTGAAACTGGGGCTGAGCGGCGCTACCGAGGCGCTGACCTGGGGCTGCAACGACATCGGCGGCACCCTAATGGAAGAGCACATCACCACCATGGCCGGGGCCCAGGGGGGAACTTGTATGACAGTGGCGGAGCTGCGAGGGGCGATCGCCAGTCTGAACCGCCCCGCCCGCCAGCGCGACACCCTCTACGGATTTGTCGATGGGCCTGGGGACATTTCAACCTCGGCATCGGCTGGAAACACCGCCTCAGCCCGACAGTCACGCAGCCAGAGCCTCACCGCTTGACCGACAATGCCGTCGCTGCTCTCCTGGGGTGGGGTGGGGGCGCGACCGCTGGAGCCTAAGGAGCCATCGCTGGGATAGGGGCCCAGGCTAGAAAACAGCAGGGCCATGTGCCAACCGTCCTGGGTAGGGGTAAGAAATAACCAGTGGTGATGTTGCAGGGATGTTGGCCGTCCTTGCCAGTACTGCCGCTCTAAAGTGGTAAAAAACACCTGCTGCAAATCTGCATCGGGTTTGCGATCGCTGGCGGCCCCGGCGGGAGATAGCTGGGATAGGTCTAGGGGGATGAAGTCAGGGGTGCTGGCCACCAAGATAGTGGTGACCGGTTGGATGGGATTGGTGGATAGATCGAGGTTGCGGCTAGACACCCGGTTGGCATAACTAGGCAGGTCGCCCAAAAGCTGAGGGGCAAGCACTTGGAGGTCGCTTGGGCAAGGTTCGGCGGGTCGGAGATAGTTGGGCTCAGGCTCAGGCAGATCTTGGGCTTGAAGATCTCCACCCAGCGCCAGCAGCAGTACGGTGCCCGCAGCCAGAGCCGCACTGCGGACTAGGGGGCGATCGCAGTAGAACATTCTTCACAGATGCGCGCAAAGGCGGCTGCGGGGTCGGGGGCAGCGGTGATCGGGCGACCAATCACCAGGTAGGTGGCCCCAGCATTGAGGGCTTGCACCGGGGTCATGGTGCGGCGCTGGTCTTGGCTGTCGGCCCAGGTAGGGCGCACCCCAGGGCACACTAGGGCAAAGTCGGCGGGCAAAAAGCGCCGCAGCTGGCTGACCTCTTGGGGTGAACATACCACGCCTCTCAGGCCACTATCTCTGGTGAGTAGAGCCATTTGCAGCACGTAGCTATTCGAGTCAAGGGGAATTTTTAGCTCAACAGCCAGAGTTTGGGGGTCAATGCTGGTCAGTAGGGTAACAGCCAGTACCAGAGGTGGCTCTACGCCGACGGCCTCAGCTCCGGCGATCGCGGCCTGCTGAGCAGCCTCCATCGCCTCTTGGCCCGCCGCCGCGTGGATGGTCAGCAGGTCAACCCCGTAGTGCCCCGCTGCCGCACAGGCCCCGGCCATGGTGTTGGGAATATCGTGAAACTTGAGATCGAGAAAAATGCGCTTTTGCCGCGCCTTAAGTTCCTGAATCAGGCTTGGCCCGCTGCTGACAAACAGCTCTAGACCCACCTTCCAAAAGCTCACCTCAGGGATTGCATCCACTAGAGCCAGAGCGGCTGAGGCTGAGGACACGTCCAGGGGCACAATGATGCGCTGGTCAACGGTCATAGGCATAGGGGCCGGGGCTTAAGGGGCAAAAATTAGACGGGACGAACCAGCATGAGGGTTTGACCAAACTCCACGGGCTGGGCATTTTCTACCAAAATCTCGACGATTTCGCCGCTGATCTCGGACTCTAGCTCATTCATCAGCTTCATAGCTTCGATGATACACACGGTTTGGCCGCTGCTGATGCGATCGCCCACGCCCACAAAAGCCGACTCCTCTGGAGCGGGCGATCGGTAAAAGGTACCCACCATGGGGGAATTGATGGACAGCAGATCGCTACCCTTGCCCGGTGGGGTAGCAGGAGGGGCAGGCGGCGATGCCGACACCGGCTCGGCCAGCGGCGGGTTGGGGGCTGTGTCCTCTAGCGATCGAGGAGTCACCGGAGCCGGTGCAACTACTGAAACCATCGCCCCTGACTTACGCAGGGTGAGCTCAAAGTCTGAGCTCTTGAGGGTGAGCTCCACAATGTCGCTCTGGCTCAGGGCGGTGACTAACTCTCTTAGATCGGTGACGCTTAGTTCCACGGCGTAAGTCTCATACGGTCTGATAGGGGTAATGGGTCAGGCTTGGTCAGCGGCCAGGGCCGCAGGCGTCAAAAAGCCAGGAAAAATTCTACTCGCGCCCCAGGTAGGCGTCGGTGCGGGTGTCTACTTTAATGCGCTCGCCGATGGAAATAAACAGCGGCACCATCACCTGCGCGCCGGTTTCGAGAATGGCGGGCTTGGTGCCCCCAGTGGCGGTATCACCCTTGACACCGGGGTCGGTTTGGGTGACCTCAAGCACAATAGAGTTGGGCAGCTCAACTTCTAGAATTTGGCCATTCCAGCTGACGACGCTGACGCTCATTTCTTCCTTGAGGTACTTCACCTGGGAGCCGATTTCACCGGTGGTGAGGCGCACTTCCTCATAGGTTTCCATATCCATGAACACGAGGTCTTCGCCATCGCGGTAGGTGTGCTGCATATCTCTCTTTTCAATCACCGCCTGGGGTACGGTTTCACCAGCCCGAAAGGTTTTTTCAACGGTATTGCCGCCTTTGACATTCTTGAGCTTGGTGCGCACGAAGGCAGACCCCTTGCCGGGTTTGACGTGGAGAAACTCGACTACGCGCCAGACGGAGCCGTCTAGCTCAATGGAGGTACCGGTGCGAAAATCGTTGCTGGAAATCATGGCGCTGGCTACGGGGACAGTCGTTAAGTTTGGCAATTCATTCTACCCCCCTGCGGCCATTTCCCACAGGATTTTGCCTTAACCAGCAAAGTCTCAGCGTTGCTGCCGCCGTCACCTGGACTGGGGGCTGGAGTTACAGCCTAGGAGCCGCCAGAGTATGACAAGATTGTTAGGGGCGCAGTGCGCCACATGGTGAACGGCCGCCTGGGGCGGAGCAAAGCGTTATTGCTAAGGACATGCGTGCGATGAATCAACGGCAGAGTTTAGGCTGGGCCACCCTGGTGCGGCTGGCATGGGGATTGGCCGTAGCGGTGGGGGTGTGGCTCGGCTCCCTGTCTCCCGCATTGGCATTGCCCGCCGGGCCGCTGGTGGCCTACCTACCGCCGGGCAACGCCATTACCGATGGTCGTGCCCTGCTGCGCTACTCGTTGCCGATCGACAACCCCGACATTCGCACGGTGCAGGCCACCCTAGAAGGTCTGTCAGAGTGGCTGCGCAGCAAGCGCTGGGGGCCGATGACCAAAGACCTAACCAAACTAGAGCGGGTGTTGATGCGCGGCCGCGAAGCGATGCTGGCGGCAGTGCCCGACGGCAAGCGGGCGGCGGCGATTTCCTACCTCGACGATATTCAGGCTCAGCTGGTGCCTTTAAAGGAGGCGGTGGAGGGGCGCGATCGCCCCACCGTGCAGGACAAGCGATCGGCCATGCTCGACGATGTCAGCCGCATTGAAGAGCTGATGGTGAAAGCCTTTCCCTTTGAGGTGCCGGAGGACTACAGCAACCTGCCTCAGCTGAAGGGGCGGGCCACGGTAGAAATCACCACCAACAAAGGCACTATGCAGGCGGTGATCGACGGCTACAGCGCTCCGGTCACCGGCGGTAATTTTGTCGATCTGGTGCAGCGGGGCTTCTACGACGGTATGGAATTTACCCGGGCCGAAGACAACTATGTGCTGCAAACTGGCGACCCGACCGGCTCTGAGGATGGCTTTGTTGACCCCAAAACCAAGGCTTACCGAGCGATTCCGCTGGAAATTTTGGTCAAGGGTGACGACGCGCCGGTCTACGGCAACACTTTAGAAGAGTTGGGCCGCTTTTTAGACGCGCCCGTATTGCCGTTCTCGGCCTTTGGCACCCTGGGCATGGCTCGACCCAACACCGACCCCAACGGCGCGTCATCGCAGTTTTTCTTCTTTTTGTTTGAGCCGGAGATGACCCCGGCGGGCCTCAATCTGCTCGACGGTCGCTACTCAGTGTTTGGCTACGTGGTGAACAATAAAGAGGCGCTTGACCAGATGACCCAGGGCGATCGCATTGAGTCGATCCGGGTGGTGTCTGGGGCCGAAAATCTAGTTCAGCCTTCCTAGGATTCTGTCGTCGAGCGTGGGCGGGTGGATGGGTAGGGGGTAGGGAGATTCTGATACCTACTGCGTTCCCCTGGGCGCAGGTCTAGGCTCACCGGGGAACATCTGTATGGAAAATCCGCAAACCATTGCTGAATTGGGGGAGTTGGGGCTGCTGAAGCGGCTGTTTCGCTACTGCCCCGGGGACGTGATTGGCGACGACGGGGCAGTGGTGGCCCTGCCTGCGGGACGGCACTTGGTGGTGACCACCGATGTGCTGGTGGAGGGGGTGCACTTTAGCGATCGCACTACCTCTGCTGCTGCCGTGGGCTGGCGAGCCGTGGCCGCCAATCTATCAGATTTGGCGGCGATGGGCGCAACTCCCGAGGGCATTACCGTGGGCCTCAGCCTGCCGGGGCATACGCCCCTGGCCTGGGTAGAGGGACTTTACCAAGGGATGGCCGACTGCCTCAACTGCTGGGGCGGGGTCGTGCTCGGTGGTGATCTGTGCCGGGCTGACGCCGTCAGCGTGGCCATTACGGCCCTGGGCAGTGTCGTCCCCCAGCGGGCGCTGTATCGCAGTCGGGCTCAAGCGGGGCAGGCGATTGTGGTGACGGGTTACCACGGTCTGTCGCGGGCTGGGCTAGAGCTATTGCTGCATCCCGATCGGGGCCCTGAGGTAGCCCAGGCCGATCGCGATCGCTGGATCGCCGCCCACCAAAGGCCCCGGCCTCGCCTAGACGCGATCGCCGCCCTCTGGCAGGTACTGGAGGCCGACGGCGATGCCAGCGCGATGGTCAAAGACCGGCTTTTGGCCATCGCCGTTATGGACTCCAGCGATGGACTGGCCAATGCGGTGCTGCACCTGTGTCAGAGCAGCGGGGTCGGAGCTGTCTTGCGAGAGAGCGATCTGCCCATTGATGGGGCGCTGGTCGATTGGGTGGGGCGATCGCAGGCCCTCGACTGGTGTCTCTACGGCGGCGAAGACTTTGAGCTGGTGCTATGTTTGCCTATTCCCCAGGCCCAGGCTCTGCAAGCAGCCCTAGGGAAGGACTGTGCGATCGTGGGTGAGACAACCGTGGCGACTGGAGTCGAGCTATGGCCAGACGACCGGGCCACCCCTGTAGTGCTCAGCTTTAGCCAAGGGTTTCAGCACTTCAACTAGGGGCGACATCTAGGCTCAGTGGGGCGATCGCGTTTAGCCTGCCCTAAAGAATGTATTCGGAATGGTATGGCCCGATTGAGGTGGGGTTTAATGAAAAAATATCCCGTTTTAGACCGGATCCAGCATTCTGCATTTCTATACTTGTCTGTTCAGCTATGACCCTATGACCGCCAACGATCTTGAAGACCTACGCCCCTTTTGCCGCGATGACGCCGCCTTTGAGCAGTTGAAGCAGGTGCTCAAGCAGCGCGAGGCCAGTCGCGAGCAGGGCTGGCTAGATGTGGCGCGACAGACCCACCGCACCCAGGCACTTGAGACGCAACGGCGAGCCGCAGAGGCTGCCAGCCAGGCCAAAAGCCGATTTCTGGCGATGATCAGCCACGAGCTGCGCACCCCGCTCAACTCAATCTTGGGCTTGTCGGCGCTGCTGTCGCGGCAGGTGGTGGGCGCGCTCAATCCGAAGCAGGCAGAATACCTCGACTATATTCACGGCAGCGGCGAGCACCTGCTGGCGATTATTAGCGATATTCTCGATCTGTCTAAGGTGGAGTCGGGTCACGAGAATCTGCGGCTGTCGCAGGTGTCTCTGTCGGAAATCTGCCAGGCTTGTCTGGCGATGATGCAGCCTCGCGCCGCTGAGAAAGGTGTGGGGCTGTCCCATCAGGTGACTATTGCAGGGCCAGCCACCTGTATTGCCGACGAGCGCCGCCTACGGCAGATGCTGCTCAACCTGCTGTCAAACGCGATTAAGTTTACAACCCAAGGTCAGGTGACCCTGACGGTGAGCCATCGCGAGGCCCTGGTCGAATTTAGGGTAGAAGATACGGGCATCGGGATTCCGGCAGATCAGCTTGAGCAGATTTTTCAGCCCTTTACTCAGATCGATCGCGGCCTCGATCGGCAATACGAGGGGGCTGGTCTAGGGCTGGCGCTGACTCGACAACTGGCCCAGCTCCACGGTGGCCACCTGCGAGTGACGTCGGTGGTAGGACAGGGCAGCTGTTTTGTCCTAGCTCTGCCGATGCATGGGCCAGAGGGTAGCTCTGCGGCCGATCTGCCGACCGTTAGGCCGGTGCCGATGGGGGCGGGGGGCCATCGGCTAGTAGTGGTAGACAGCGACCTCGATCACCATCGGGCGCTGGTGGCCTACGTGAGGGCCTGCGGATGGCAGGTCAACGGCTGTCGCAGCTGGAGCGAGGTGCAGCAGCAGCTCAAAGGACACCTGCCCCAGCTGCTGATTGTGGGCGATCGCGAAGCCTGCAATCCAGCTTTAGAGAACCATTTGCAGCAGCTTAAGCCACCGCTGGTGTCTCAGCCGATCAAGGTGGTAATTTTGCGGCCAGCGCATATGCCGGCTGGGTGCTCGGCCATGGCCGATGCCTACATCGACCTGCCCTTGACGATTCCTAAGCTGGAGCGCATGCTCTCGCTTTAGCAGTGGGCTAGCGATGTCCCCGAGGCTGGGGCGACCAGAATTCGATACACTAGGGGAGAAAATCCGGCCTAGACGTTAGTTGGAATTTCCCTGAGGGGTTTGTGGACGGCGCGGGCTGACTACAAGCCGATTTGGGGATCGGTGCAGCGGTACAACGGTCAATCGCCGCCGCGATCGCCGGTTTCCAATGCACTTCTGGCAACGGTGTGCAGGACAATAGGTTTAGGTTCAGCTAGGTTCACGTCCCATGACTCCGGTTTTGCCCCAAGCGGTTTCCTCAGCCCCCGCCAGTGCCCCCGCAAAGACTCGCCAAACCACGCGCCAGTCGTATCCCAACTACAAAATCATCGTGCTCAACGATGATGTCAATACCTTTCAGCATGTGGCAGAGTGCTTAATGAAGTACATTCCAGGGATGGATGGCGATCGCGCCTGGGATCTCACCAACCAGGTGCACCACGACGGTCAGGCAGTTGTCTGGGTGGGCCCGCTTGAGCAGGCGGAGCTTTACCACACCCAGCTCACCCGCGCTGGCTTGACGATGGCCCCCCTCGAAAAAGCATAATCAGATAGACTTTCTTAAATCTTTCTTAAAACACCCCAATGACACAAGCCTCGGACGGTCGTCTAGTCTGGAACCACTCCACCCATTTGCCCGGGCTGATTCCCATCCTCGAACGGCTTTTAGAACAACCCGGTATTGGCACCGTGACTCCGGGGGTAATTGCCAATGTTAGAGCCCATTCCCCCGAGCTGCGGGTGAAGGTGTCAGTGCCCATTCGCGGCGGGTTTAAGCTGATTGCCCGCAAGGGTAAAACGGTGCAAGAAGTCTTTGTACTGACAGAACTGGAGAAACTAGCGCTAG
>JANPIO010000181.1:0-3294 GCA_031425055.1 Phormidium sp. VAR_61_metabat_6 | reverse complement strand
AGCTGGTCTAAGTACCTGTGCTGGATAGAGAACTTAGCAGAACTTGAGGAGAAATAGCGAATGTTTCCGAATCGCTTCGGAAGGCTGCTTTAAAGTCTGTGACTTTCGTTCCCATGCTCTCCGTGGGGACCTCGCCCTTGGTGCTGCTGCGCACTGAGATAGATGACGCTGGAGCGTCTGGAGTGCGTCTCGCCGCTGAAGCGTCGGGACGATGAAACTCAACGGGCCGGTCTTTAATCATCACGCCGCAGCAAGCTAAACACCTTCCCCGGCTCTGGCGCGATCGCCTATTGCCGCACCCCACAGCTTTATTGTCAGGGCTGCATCCTCTAGTGTGAGGCCGCAACGCTTTAGTGCGATCGCCCAACTCTCTATTGTCAGGCCGCAATGCTTTAGTGCGATCGCGCAACATTCGATTGTCAGGCGGCAACATCTTAAGTTGCGGCACGACAATGCTGCTGCAACAGCACAACCCATCAAGTAGTCAATACACAATGCTTCTGTCATAGAGCAACTTCGCATAGTCGCCCGCTGCACGCTTACCTGCTCAATACACAGTGCTGCTGTCATTGCTGCAAATCAATCATTCTCGCCCTGCATCACGACTGTCGCGCCACACCTCGCTTCGAGCCGCTGCAACATTCATCCAGTCTTCATCAAAACCGCTGGTGTTTGGTCACAATCTTTCAAATTGAGGCCGCGATCGCCCCTTTGTACCGGGCAATCTTGGCAATAGACGAGACAACTAGACGCCGCGCCCCACCCGTCGTCTCCCATCGCCTGCCCTGACTTTCGTCGCTCCCCCAAATCTCCGTCACCATTCCTGAACTTTCCTCAGGCAGGCTATTTGATCGTGCCCGTATATAAACCATTACCCAAGGTGTATCACCATGCCCGTTGTCAACATCGCCCGTCGTCTGCCCGTTAAAACCATTAGCAACGACATCGACTCCCTCAACGGCCTCGGCACCGTCGCAGGCTATCTCCCCGTTCGCACCGATGCATCGCCCGAAGCCCTCAAGGCTAACTTTGACGCCATGCTGGCTATGCAGCAAAAAGAAACCGAGCTGCAAGTGATGGTCAAAGCCGCCGCCGATGCCGCCCGCCAAGCCGAATGGGAGTTTCACAACTCGATTTTGGGCATGAAAGAAGCCGTGCGGGCTCAGTTTGGCCCCGACAGCAACGCCGCCCAGGCCATCGGCTACAAGAAAAAGTCAGAGCGCAAGCGCCCCCGCCGCCGTAGCGCCTAGCAATGCGTCCGTGCCGCCGCCGCGATCGCCAACAAAGTTCCCTCCTACAGACCTGTGGCCCAGCCACGGGTCTTTTTTGATCGCTAGTGACCTCTGGGCGCACCGCCTAGCAACATCGGTTGAGAGCATAGCGGGGCATACGCAACCTCTGGAAAACTTTCTCTCTACTGGTGGGCAATGCCCACCCTACGGTGGCTACAGTCACCTGCTCACCATCGGTATGATCCTTGATCTGGCTCCCATCACCGGTATTCCGCTGCCCTGGCTGAACTGCGGGCGATCGGCGCTGCTAAACATTTAGACACAGCGGCTAGCGCTCAATGGTAAACCCGTCAAAATGAGCTGATTCTGTATAAGGTTCAGTCTCTACCTGGGTAACTCGGGCACCCACTGGTCCCTGATGAGCCCAGTGCAGTAGGGCCTTTAGCTGGTCGCTGGTACCCACTGCCACAATTTCTACGGTGCCATCGGGCTGGTTGCGAACGAAGCCTTTAACCCCTAGCCTTTGGGCTGTCTGGTGGGTGTGATAGCGAAACCCAACTCCCTGCACAGTTCCGTGCACCACCGCTCGAATTTGTTCCATAGCCCCTGGCCTGTAGGTTGGTCACGCCAAGATTCTCCCATAGCGCGTTTGCTCTACCTCCGTACTCCTCTGGCCCATACCCCTCTGACCCTGGCGATCGCAACCGCTGTCTAGGAATGCGCCCTCAGTCGAGTGGGCTGAGGGGTACCGATACCGAGATTGAGGCGATCGCGCCCTTCATTTACACAAATATCTGACCCGGTTAGCTTCGCAATCTGCAATCATCGGTCAAAATAGAAGTTTGGGATATTTGTAAGCTCCCAAGGCGGTGCATCGCGTTGCGGATGCACTCTACGGCTGACTGCCCATCTACCCCCCTACCCATCCACCCCCCATCTTCCCGTTCCATGGCAAAGCCCCCCACCTCTTCCACTACGATGACCGGCGCAGAGATTCGCCAGACGTTTCTGGAGTTTTATGCGGCGCGGGGGCACGCCATTAAACCGAGCGCATCGCTGGTGCCCGAAGACCCCACGGTGCTGTTGACGATCGCAGGCATGCTGCCCTTCAAGCCGATCTTTCTCGGTCAGCGCCCGGCGGATGTTGATCGCGCCACCACCTCGCAAAAGTGCATTCGCACCAACGATATTGAGAACGTGGGCCGTACGGCGCGGCACCACACCTTCTTTGAGATGCTAGGCAACTTTAGCTTTGGCGATTATTTTAAGGAGCAGGCGATCGCCTGGGCCTGGGAGCTTTCTACCGAGGTGTTCAAACTGCCCGCCGATCGCCTGGTGGTCAGCGTCTTTCGCGAAGATGATGACGCCTTCGCCATCTGGCGCGACCAGATCGGCATTCCCGCCCGCCGCATTCAGCGCATGGATGAGGCCGACAACTTCTGGACCTCTGGCCCCACCGGCCCCTGCGGCCCCTGCTCGGAGATCTATTACGACTTTCACCCCGAGCTGGGCGACGACAAAATTGACTTGGAAGACGACTCGCGCTTCATCGAGTTTTACAACCTGGTGTTTATGCAGTACAACCGGGATGCCGAGGGCAACCTGACGCCGCTGCAAAACCAGAACATTGACACCGGCCTGGGCCTAGAGCGGATGGCCCAGATTTTGCAGCAGGTGCCCAACAATTACGAAACCGACCTGATTTTGCCCATCATCAAGACAGCAGCAGAATTAGCAGGGCTGGATTACGGCAAGTCTGACGAAAAAACCAAGGTTTCGCTGAAAGTGATTGGCGACCACGTGCGGGCCGTCGTCCACATGATTGCCGATGGCATTACCGCCTCTAACGTAGGTCGGGGCTACATTCTGCGGCGGCTGATTCGTCGGGTGGTGCGCCACGGGCGGCTGATTGGCATTGAGGGCGCGTTTATGAGCAAGGTGGCAGAAAGTGCCATTCAGCTAGCGGAGGAACCCTTTCCTAACACGCGGCAGCGCGAGACGGTGATCAAAGCCGAACTCGATCGCGAAGAAGCCCGCTTTCTCGAAACCCTAGAGCGGGGCG
>JANPIO010000180.1:0-3945 GCA_031425055.1 Phormidium sp. VAR_61_metabat_6 | reverse complement strand
CCCATTGATATTTCTCCCGATGTGTTCCCCGTTTTGGGTTGGGTTGATGACGGCCTAATCGCCACGATCGCCATCACCGAAATCACCCAAATCTTGCTCGATCGCAGACGCAACCTGCGCCAGGTCGATGAGGCGATCGCGATGACAGAATTGGTAGATACCAGTGGAACAGTGATTGATGTAGATGCTGTCGCCGTTCACTAAACCTAGCTTAAGTTCAGCGTTGAGGCGCTGCCGGTGAGAATCCACCGCCACCAATCTGGACTTAATTAACATCCTTTAAACCCCATTTTTAATTAGGAGAAGCCCCCATGACTCACCCCGTACAAGACCGCGTTAAGACCGAGTGGGAAAAAGCCCAAAAAGAGGGCGGCCAGCGCGCCAGCCGCATTCGCGAAATTGTCAAAGCTGCCGCTGCCGAAGCCCTGGCTGAACTCAGAGAAGGCTCTGGCGAAATCGAAACCCAGGGCCGCAAAACCCTGGCCGAAATGATTGCGCAACTCCGGGCCAACGAAGCGGCTGATGCCGCTGCCGCTGAAGCCGTCGCCGATGCAGTGGCCGAGGCCGTCCAGGCTGAATCCCTAGAGGCTGAAGCCGCTGTTGAAACCGATGCCCCTGCCCCCACCTGGGCGCAAATCTTTGCCGACCTGCGCTACCTGGCCGACGATCGCAAAGTCGGCTGGGCCCAGCAAATTTTGTCTGGCCTCCAGACCCAGGTCGATCGCTTCGATACCGATATGGCTACGGAATATGGCGATCGCTACGGCGTTGTGCGCCCCCTAGTGCGCGGCTTCCGCTCCCTAGTGGCCCTGGCCTACAGCAAACTGGGCCAGTCCGCTGAGCCCCCTGCGCCCACCCCCGTCCACATTGTTGTGCTAGACGATGTCGAAACCCCGGCGGATGACGCGACGAACGTTTAGTTTTGGTTGGTTGTGTGTTTGAACCCTAGGTAAAGCAAAGCGCCCCCACGCAACATCGTCGGGGCGCTTTTTTCTTGAGGATGCGGTTCTGATGCGGAGAGCACCAAAAACGGTAACAAAGTACGGTGGTTACGTTGCGCTGTGCAAACCTGTGCAACGTTTCCTGGCGTTGCGCTCCCCAGCGGCAAGCCAACTTGGTAGAACAGTGAAACCACGGATTTGGTGGCTAGATCTAGCTTTGTCCAGCAGGCCTGTGCCCAGCAGCATTAGCAATACTCCTCATTTTGGCGAGTGTTTACCTATGGTTAGCTCTCCTCTCGCCCAACCTTTTCAACGCACCCAGCCCGGGAGCCTGTCTGCCGCTGACCCACAACTGGCTCTGGCCGTGGCTGACGATGGGTTTTTGCGATCGCTGCTCACCGAGGGTTTGCCTGCGATCGCCCACCCCCACGAGATTGGCTCTGTCACCGTCAAAGTCGGCGTTCCCCTGCCCCAGGGCCGCATAGATGCCGTGCTCACCTTCGAGCACATCAACTGCGTGCTGGCCGGCTCGTACCCCGATGCGCCGCCGCTGCCCGATGTCCACAACCATCGCGAATACCAGGCCATCACCCCCTGCCACTCTGACCTCGCCACCCTAGCGCAAAATGTTTCGCTGACCGAGGCGGAGGCACTGCTGGCGCGATCGGGCTTTGACCCCGACGAGGTGCAGCACATTCTCAACCTGCCCTCCCAGGGGTGGCACAGGTCGTGGTGGTACAGCCTCGCCCCCGATGGGTTTCTCACCGTGCCCTTTCAGCGCCACATTCGCAGTCGCTGCTACGCCGACGGCACCGTCACCCTGCAATTTAAAGACCACTATGCCCAGCAGCGCCCCGAGGGCTTTCGCAGCCAGCCCCAAAAGCTGCCGGTGGTGGTGCATTCGCCCCAGGCCAGCTTTTGCGACAACCTGGCCCAAATCAACCTCAGCCGCCAGGCTTTAGGCATTCCCCAGGCGATTTTGATCGCCGATGATTTGTCAGAACTCGAAGTCGAGGGCTACATTCGCCAAAACGTCAGCCTCTACCGCCAGCGCAGTTTGGAATATTTGCTCAATGCCAACTGCCGTTCCTGTAGCCAGACTAAATGCCCACTTCAGGGGGTAGATTCGTCGCCCGTGCTGGCTTGTAGGTCGTTTCGGCCCGTGGATGTAGGAATGTAAATTTGCCCCGGCGGCTGCAATATCACCGGCATTCTGCTGGACGTAGCGTGACGCTGAATCTGTCCCCAGCTCAGGGTTACGGCCCCGCCCGCTAGCAGCAGGCCAAACAACGCTAAAGAGACCTTGTCCTCTGTCGCCCCCATAAGGCCATCGACAGCGCCTACGGTGAGCGCTGTGGCTAGCCACGGTTGTTTTCTAAACAGTGCCTTGATGGGTCGGTCTCCTAGATGTAGCAGGTTTAATGACGGTGAATGGGCCTCTGGAGATCCCCCCTGTCCCCTTAACCAGGGGGGTGCTGAGGGTAACTTTTACGACAAGGGCCTGGGGAGAGCTATCTCAGCTATAAAGTAGCTTTCCCGAAGATGGGAAAATAGTTTATCTAGCGCAGCCCTAGCCAGGTGACGATCGCCTGTCCGGTAGCTAGCTCAAACAGCACCAGCGCTACAAACCCCAGCATGGCGGCGCGCCCGTTGAGCCGCTCGGCGTAGTCGTTAAAGCCCGCCTTAGAACGCTCAATGGTGGGGGTGACGGTGGGTTCGAGGTTGGCCATAGGTTTAGGGTGTGTCGTTTGCTTTCCTAGCCTACCCTATGGGTTGCCGGTTGTGATATGGGTGTGGACAGACGGGGCGATCGCCCCCATCCCTAGATACAACGCCACCCGTTCCATCAGTTTTGGAATGTATCCATAGAAGCGTTCGTTGCGGAGCTGCATGGCATCGACCGTGCAGACACCACAATGTACCCCTGCTGGTGGAACCGCGATCGCCTGCACCACTTCATCCGACACGCCAGCCCAGGGCAGGTGTCCCTCGGGAGCCTGCAACGAGTAGGTCAACTCCGACTCATTCAGCCAGTCACTACTGATGAAGTCAACCTCAGCGCGAGGGGCCGCCAGTTTCCAGCCGACGCGATCGCGAAAGGCATTGACCGCCGCTGCACCATCGCTGGGATGCTCGGCCAGCGCCGACCGCCAAAGCCGCCGCTGCACACTGAGCCCAAATCGCCCACTGCTGGCCGTCAGCCACATCTGGTCAATGGCATTGATCAGCTCTGGCCACAACAATACTGGATCAGCGGGTAGGGGATCAAAGGGTGGCAGCGAGGTTGCCCCTGGGGCCAGCAACCGTCGGGTTATGCGATCGGCAGCGGCCCAGTCCTGGGCTTGCAATCGTTCTTCTAACAGCGTCAACTGCTCGTCAATTGCCCCGTCGAAGTCGGCATTCGCAGTCTGGCAGATGCCTGCCATTGAGCGCACGTATTCACTAGGGCTCAAGTAGTGGACGGTCTGCATCTGCTGGGGCAGTTCGCTGGTGGGGCGCAGACTGACGTAGAGGCCATGCACCGAATCGGGTGTTCCATAGAGACGCTCAGCATTGTTGGGCTGACCGCGAAAAGGGTCTTCAAAGGACAGTTGAGCATAGTCGGCATCGGGAGCTAGTTGCTCATAATCGCTCAGGGCAGCGGCATTGAGCAGAGTTTGCACCTGACCCATTTGATCTCGCCACTGCACCGTTAGGGTCAAGGCTGTTGCGATCGGGTTTTGAAGATTGTCCGCCGCAGTGGTTTCCGGCAGGCTGCCCGCCAGTCGATAGGTTAAACTCCCTCTCTGGCCCAGAGAAACCATCGTTTCACAGGCGATCCGGTAGGGGTTGCTCTGGGCATCGGCGGGGAGAGGTGTAGTGGTTACCAGAGCGACCGTTAAGACACAGCCTAACGGCTTCAAAATTAGCATCCCAGCCATGGGCGTTACTCCCAACAGAATACGGACTGCGGCCAGTATCAACCATTTCGGATGAGCCACTGTCCTGGTTGCGCAAATTGATA
>JANPIO010000179.1:0-4840 GCA_031425055.1 Phormidium sp. VAR_61_metabat_6 | reverse complement strand
CCAATCAGTCAGCTTCCGTTCCAGCGTTTTGGCACGAGCACAGACCAGGGGATCGGTCACCACCAACTGCCCGTCAACCATTTCCTCAACCGGCCCCCATTGTTGGAGCGCTGCATTAATCGCCTGATGAGCGATCAACATCTGATTTTCAACCAGCCCCGACTGCGCCGCTTCGGACTCAGCCTGAGCCTGCTGATCGCGCTGCTGTAAGACGGCATCAACACCAGTCTCAATTCCAGCCAGTGGCACCTCAATCACTTCCGTTCGCTGAGTCGACCAATGACGCAGAAACCCCAGCACCAGAATCAATGTAGTTAAGCTACCTATAAAAACAAAAGTTCTCTGTTTCACGACTTCACCTCTTTGAGGTCTTCAATCACATATGCAATCGCGGCCCGATACCCAGAGGGCAAATCCTCCCGTCCGGTTTGGGTCAGGAGTAGGGCGATCGCCTCTGCCCGAACAGTGGCCGCTAAATGGCGCTGGATAGAGACCATCAACCAGCTAGCAGCCAAGCCACTGCCCAGAATGCCGACATTCCCGCCCGCCCTGTAAACGTCAACCAGGTCGAACCGCCCACCCAAGTAGTGAGCAATGATCCAGTTTTCGAGGACTGCTTTGGCGATCGCGCCACCAAATGCGATCGAGCCCAGTAGGTAGTAGGGGTAGTGTTTCATAACTTGCTCATATCCACTTCGATTTCACCGCCGATAGCTGGCGCACCCATGGCACCCACCGCCCGCTGCACTTCTTCTACGTCCCCCGTTACCACAGGCAAGGGCTGCACCTCGTCTAACCCCGGCACTGTCTCCCCCCGCTCCAACATCGCTAGCAGTGCCATTACCTTGTCTTGGTGCTTTGCTATCAACAGGGCTGTCTGGTTGTTCAGCGCTGGGTGAGCCCTGGCCTGCTCTGCAAACACCGTCAGCACATGGGGCAACAAGGTGCACAGGCTTTTGGCGTAGGGATGAGTATTGAGCATGGCGGTGTAGATGGCGATCGCCTTGGCCTGCTCTGGATTGTCGAGATTAAACCGCAGCGTCTCTTGCTTAACCCGTTGTCGTTCAGTAGGAGCCATATCGCCCCCTAGCCCATTTGCGCCATAAGAGCCGCATTCACTAGCTGCGGTTCGACCCCCGCCAGCCGTACCACACGAAACCGGCCTTTGGTCGCATCCTCCAACGGGCTCAACAAATCACTGGCCCCACCAACGATGAACACCATGCCCAGCTGTCGCCACACCGTTTGCCAGTTATCTTGCAGCAGCTGGTGCAGCAGCTCGCGGTTCCAGTCCTTCACCGTAGATTCAACCAGCCCCGAAAAATCGTAAGCCTCGCCCGCCTGTTCGTAAACGTAGCGGCGCTCTTCTTTAGGCCTCGCGCCCTGGGCACGGATGATGTCAAGAATGGCGCTGCGATCGGGCGTGTGACCTTTAACCCGATGGGCGAACCCTGCTGAGATTTTACCCGCCAAGCCCTTCATGGCCGGGGCCACAAAACTTACCTGGTCTGTCCCGCCAACTGTCCGTACCAATGACCCGCCCTTCGTCCACACGCTACAGGTCAAATCGCCAGTGCCGGCGTCAATCACTCCCGTCAAGGGATGCTCTTTTAATGCGTGGGGAATCTGCGCTGTTTCGTGAGCCCAGGCCCAAACGGGATGGCCCTCGCTCACCAGCTGTACCGTCACCTTAGGCTGATAGCGTTCAAAGCCAGTACCTAAAACCTGTGCGTGGAAATCGGCAACGGCGCTTCCAAGTTCAGCCGCCACTGACTTCCACTCCAACTTGCTAGCGTCGGGAACCAGCAATCGCACCTTAACTTCTCCGCTACGCACGCCCGACAACGCCAGAGCAGCCGCCACGGCCAATGGGGTGTGCTCGATTTTGCCCGCCTCAAACAAGCTTTTGCCGCCCATATCGCGGGCCAGTTGACCAAAGGCGTAAACTTCCCCAGCCAGCGTGACCAGCACAGATGCTGCATCGGGCCGCACATCGTCAACCTCAATCTCTGATAACCGCCGCACCGCCGCCACAAAACTAATCTGCCGCCCGTCGGGAGCGACCATCTTGAAATACCCATTGCCCGCGTCTATGGACACGACAGGGTTTTTTACAGCCCCCTCTGCCCTAGATATACTTCGTTCCTTTGCCGCAACCATTCACTCAACCTCGACTCTATTTGCATCAAACCTGAGGCAATCTGCCTCGATTGCGATCATCCTACCACGTTTAATCGTAGTTGTGTCACGGGTTCGGAATAGCTTAGGAAAGTCCCGATGGTCAGCTTGGGTCAGCAGCTTATGAGCTTGCGTAAGCTCTGAATGCCTCACTGGGTCGTAACTTGCTGATCGATTCCCAGAATATCGCTAGGGAGTTGGCAGAGAGCCGGTTCTAGATACACCAGCTCCATGCCCCTAAATACTGCTATAGCTAAGGTCCTCGGATTTGAGGCAATCTGCCTCGCAGGCTCTAGATTGCGAGGCAAGCTGAGGCAGGCTGAGGCAAAAGACTGTTGCCCCAAAGGTATATCGGATGCGGTCGCAAGGGTAGTGGCATGTCGCTAGGATCTAAGCGGTGCTCTGCGATTCGGCACTTTACCTTCAGAAGGGTTATCGTGCCCGCTGCTCTTACTGATAAATTGCCGCGAGTACTAAATGACTCAAAAACTGGCCCTCTATTTTATTGGCCAAGGCGACGGGGCAACCCGTGTGCTTGAAGCCGAACACCAACCCGAGTACACCGACACCGACGGCACCACAAAGCGGGGTTGGGTGATTGGTCGTCATGCTATCAGTGCCATCTGTTTCCGCAACGGAAGTGTCAGCAAAGCCCATGCCGTCATCAGCGCCATGGTAGACAAGTCTGCCACGTTGGTCGAGCAAGATTTGATGTGGCGGTGGGAGTTGATCGATCGGGTATCCACCAACGGCACCTACCTAGAGGCCAATGGCCACAGCCCCTATCGGCTAGCCCCTGGTGTGCCCTATGAAATCAGCGAAGGCAGTGTGGCCCAGTTCGGGAGCTACAAAGCGCGGGTCAAATTTTCGTTTGATATTGACGACACCCACGGGCCAATCGAAAACGACACCGACCCCAACACTGGGATAAATGAGACAAAGAAAGAATCGCCACCCAATGAAGCGACGGGGCGAACGCTGGCAGACGTGGCGGTGCTGGTGTTGACCGGCCCCCCTGGTGTGAATCGGTGGCTATGGTGGCTGCTGTGTGCGGTTGTCGGTGTGCTGATTGTTTGGCTACGGGAGCGTTAATGGCCACCTACACCGAAACTAAAATAGCGCTGCTCAACGGCGCTGTCTGTCTGCACTATCAACCGATCTACAGCCTGGCTACCCACCAGTTAATTGGATATGAAGCCCTAGCCCGATGGGGCAGTCTACCGCCGCCCACTATCGCAGCTGTGGTGGAAGCCCACAACCTAGAACTCACCTGGATTCGGCAGCAATTAGCTGATATTGATATGGTGCTGGCTGAGGTCTATCCGCCCGTCTGGGTCAGCCTCAACATCAATCAGCGCACCCTGGCAGTCCCTCAGCTCCCATCACTGCTAAGCACTAGCCCCCATGAGCTAGGGATTCACGTTGAGATTCTAGAGTCGGTGCGGCTCAATACCGCCACCGTTGCCGCTATTAATCAGATTGGCAACCGACACATTTTGAAGGCCGATGACATTGGCAGCGTCGAATTTGGATGGATTGACCGGCTAGTGGGGGACTATGCCAAGTTTTTCCACGGACTCAAGTTGTGCCGTGGTTTGACCCAAAACATACTGACCGACGATCGCACCGCCAGAGCCTGCAAGTTATTCGTCACCTTTGCCACAGAATGCGGACTGGAAACGATCGCGGAATGGGTGCAAAGCAAAGAGCAATCCGAACTGTTGCTGTCGTGGGGATGTGTGGCGGGGCAGGGTGAATTTTTTGGGATGCCCCAGCCGTGGGATTATTGGAGGGCAAAACACCTGTGAGTGATTCCTTCCCCCACGCTGCCGAAGAAGTCTTGGCATTCCTGCGCACTCATTTTGGCTTTGGCACCTGGATGGTCTCGCGGATACAGGGCAACGACTGGACGGTGCTACGGGTCAATGGTGATGAGCCTTTGGCCAAGCCTGGTGCTACGTTCAGCTTTGACGAATCGTATTGCCGCCAGATGATTGAGGGTAAAGCCCCCAAGGTTGCCCCCAACTGCCAAGCAATCGCATCGTATTACCAAGCCCCCTGCAACCGCCTAGTGAAAATTGGGGCTTACATTGGCCTACCCCTGTACCACCCTAACGGCGAGCTGTTCGGCACACTCTGCGCGATCGACGGGGAGCCACAGCCAGAGGAAATCACGCAAGAGCTACCCCTGCTAGAGATTCTGTCTAAGCTCCTGAACGATCTATTGAAAGCTGACATTCTCATCGAGTCTGAACGGCGGCTACTGGAGCGAGTAAAGACTGAGGCCACGACCGACGCACTAACCGGCATCCTGAATCGCCGGGGATGGGATTCGGTGATCGACCTAGAAGAGTCCCGATGCCGCGATTACGGGAATACCGCTGTTGTGATGGCGATCGACCTGGACGGGCTGAAAAAAGTCAACGACACCAAAGGGCATGCCGCTGGTGATGCCCTGATTGTTGCCACAGCCAAGACATTGCCCAACTGTTGCCGCATCGGGGATTGTGTGGCCCGAGTTGGGGGTGACGAGTTCTGGGTATTGATGTCCGATTGTGGGGAGGATGTGGCCGCAGCTGTTACCAACCGTATCAGGGCAGGGCTCTCTAGCCAGGGCATAGCAGCCTCTATCGGCTATGCCCGTCGCTGCCCTGACCGAGGG
>JANPIO010000178.1:0-1547 GCA_031425055.1 Phormidium sp. VAR_61_metabat_6 | reverse complement strand
GTCTTGAGGAGCCATCCAAGCGCGGATGCCCTCGTTCAGCAAAATGTTCTTGGTGTAGAAGGTTTCAAATTCAGGGTCTTCAGCAGCCCGAATCTCTTGCGAGACAAAGTCGTAGGCGCGCAGGTTCAACGCCAAGCCTGCAATACCAATGCTGGCCATCCACAACCCGGTGACTGGCACAAACAGCATAAAGAAGTGCAACCAGCGCTTGTTGGAGAAGGCAATCCCAAAAATCTGAGACCAGTAACGGTTAGCCGTCACCATTGAATAAGTCTCTTCAGACTGGGTTGGGCTAAACGCACGGAAGGTGTTGGAGTTCTCGCCATCTTGATACAGTGTGTTTTCAACGGTTGCTCCGTGAATGGCACACAGCAGTGCTCCACCCAAAATTCCCGCTACGCCCATCATGTGGAAGGGGTTGAGCGTGAAGTTGTGGAACCCTTGAATGAACAAGATGAAACGGAAAATGGCCGCTACTCCAAAGCTGGGTGCAAAGAACCAGCCAGACTGACCCAACGGATAGAGCAGAAATACGCTAACGAAGACGGCAATTGGCCCAGAAAACGCCAATGCGTTGTAAGGACGAATACCGACAAGGCGCGAAATTTCAAACTGGCGCAGCATGAAGCCGATGAGGGCAAACGCACCATGAAGTGCTACAAATGCCCACAAACCGCCAAGCTGACACCACCGGGTGAAATCCCACTGAGCTTCAGGTCCCCACAAAAACAGCAGGGAGTGACCCAAACTGTTCGGGGGGGTGGAGACGGCAGCGGTCAAAAAGTTGCAACCTTCCAGGTAAGAGCTGGCGATGCCGTGGCTATACCAGGATGTGACAAAGGTGGTTCCGGTCAGCCATCCGCCCAACGCCATGTAGGCGCAAGGAAAGAGCAAGATTCCAGACCATCCCACAAATACGAATCTGTCGCGCTTGAGCCAGTCGTCGAGGGTGTCAAACCACCCTCGGTTGGCCTGGGCACGCCCCATTGCTATGGTCATTTCATAACCTCTTAATATTGCTTCAAAGTCCTATCTTCCCATGACCGCACCAATTCTCAAAACAAGAATGGCACCGATGTTGAAGCAGGTATTGTCACTGAACTTGGCAGACGTGAGCAGATGGAAAAGCCATCGCAGCACTCAATCCCAATATGCTCTCATAAGAACTCTGGAGGATTTGCCAAGAAGGGTCAGATTTCTATCATGATAAGTACATACGAAAAATTTTACAATCCGATACGTAATTCTCATCAACTCTTTTTTCTTCTTGCCTTGCCGTCGCAACTCCATGTTCTGTCAGGATTCTCCCCCTCTGCTCATGGCAATTTCACAGAAAATAATTTGGTCAAAATTAAAATGCTGTGATTATATCTCTCCAGAGAGTTTCTTGAGGAGGATAATTGGTAGTGGTATTGAGGTAAGGATTTTTGATGGGCGGGCAAAGCCCGCCCATCAAAAATCTTTACCAATTTAGAACTACCGGATAATTTGGGGTGGGGGTTTGGCAAATTTCAAACGTTAAAGGAAAAATTATGGCTGTATCGAGT
>JANPIO010000177.1:0-9983 GCA_031425055.1 Phormidium sp. VAR_61_metabat_6 | reverse complement strand
CCCTAATTTTTGCGAGAGAGAACTAGGGTTGAAAACTGTTGAAATGCCTTTCTATTCTGTTCTAGAGCCTTCTCAATGGAACCTCCAGCGGCCATGATTCCCATATTACGGTTAATCTCCCACTGATAGTCCAAATTGTTAAACAATCTGCGCATCAGCTCCAAAAGGCTTTGATGATATTTAAGACCAACCTGATACCCTTCGTGATTCTCGCAGACACACCTCTCCAACCACTGAAGAGCCTCTTCAGTACTCATATCAAAAAGAGGAGATTTAAATAGCTTGTAGTAGAAAGTGAGAAGTAGATGGTCATCGTAAACACATCTTCCCGGCAAGATACCAGACAGGCCGCTTAGAAGACTGTTCTGTAGCCTATAGATAATAAACCCAGAAATAAACTTTTCGTAGGCGGTTGGCTTTGGAAAATCTTTATAGACGTCCTTAGCTAGTGTTTGAGAAATCGTTGTATGAAACGCCTCATCTAGCAAATGGTAGTAAGATATCGATGTGGGTGTTGGAATAAACTGGCCCCTGCGTTCAAGTTCGCGGTAGTAGCGAACGTAAGGATATTCTTGATTCTTTAAAATAGCGTTGGCGGTATAACGCAGAGAGTAGTACTGACAGGCCATGAAGGGCGACATACCCCAGTGAACAGTGAAGAACTTCAACCAGTATCGCTCTGCGATTCGGCCCCCCAATCCATCTGACGGAGCCGGAATCTGTTCGCCTTTTTCCTCTAGACTTTTCAAATAACTAGAGTAATACTGCTTCTTATCCCTCAGCATGACTTTAGCAATGAAGGTCAGAGCGCGATCGCGCTGAAGCGAAAAGGGAGAACTTCCTTTGGTCGAAACAAAATAGCTGCGAACAGCTTGAGGCATTAACAGATTAAGCCAATCCCTATCATTACCCTGCTGCAAGTTCTCAAATAGTGAGTTGCCCAAGGTTGTTCGACCAACAAGCGCTGTTTTCGTTTTGAATCCGACTCTTTGAAACGCCCGAATATGGTAACTCTCTTGGTCGGTTTCAAAATCCAGCTCATCGCAGAGGGTGTCATAGCCGCCGTGGGCTCGAAAAACCCCATTAGTCACCATGTTGTAGATGCTGGTGGTGGCTTCACTGACTGCCGTATGGTTGTAGTTCCCTACCCAGTAAAGGTGATTCAGCGCCAGCTTTTGAGATTCAGAACAAGCTTCATAAAGAGGGGTGCCGTATAGCAGCGAAAGCTCACGGTCTCCCCACAACATACCATTGTTATCAGCGTAACTAAATCCGTTACCTAAGTCTCTGATCTTCTCGGTGTAGTCCGAATCCTTATTGTTAGAAAAGGTCTTTCTGATAACTCTTGAGTGCCTCGACTCTCGGGTCGAGGTTGAAGAAAGCGCTTTGAGGCTTGTGTTTTCCCTAATAGACACCATAGATATCACCTGAATTTAAAGAACTAGGGAGCGCTTACATTACTAAGATTCGACTTTTTCTTAAACCAAAAACTATCAATCCTTGCTTAAATGCTCAACCAAGGTCTCAATAGTTGGATAGTCATACAACAAGGTTGGAGGCACTTCTTTGCTTAACCAATCTTCTAGCTCTCCAGTTAAACCCACGGCTGCTGAAGAATCCAGTCCATAGCGATCAAAGGGGATTGTTATGTCCACATCATCCGCATCAATTTCGAGCAGATCTGAGAGGTAATTCACCACCCAAGACCTAATCTCGTCAGCAGACTTTATATCCAAAGCTAATTTCTGATTCATAACTCTCACGTTTGCTCCAGCGATCTCAAAAATAAATTCTTAAATACCAATTGCTCACGGAAATATCGCATGGCTTTAACATGCGTATCATTATTTCCTTGAAAGGGCATAGTTGTAGCAACATTTGTAGTTGTGGCAACAATTAATATTTAGTAAACAACAATAACCCCAAAAAGTCAACCCTAAAACTGGTACATCTTGCTATTTAATACTTAGTTAAACACCCTGAATCTAGATGTAATGAAATTTGAATTTACGGCGATTGAATTTGCGTCAAAATCGCCCAAAATTGTTTTTTCTAGTGTTATTAAGCAATTATTTGCTGCACGTACTGATGTTAGGCTAGCCTAACCGTCCTGTAATCAATTAGGCAGCAATAATTGCAGTTTAAGAAAAACGCTTCTATTACCAAAGCGGCTTAAAGCGACTAGGTCAACGGATTTCTTAAGCAATCATGGAAGGCACGTTAGAACCTAGCTACTTAACATGAGTCCCAAAAGCCGCGAGAATACGCTGCCTCAAAGCTGAGGCCCATAGCTTACAGCCTGAAGCTGGAAAGCTTAGTCTAAGGAACTTTCGGCACTGGTCTCTTAAAAAAAGACAAATTGGCTACGACCCTTGCTGTACAAGGGTCGTAGCCAATCAGCTATAAAACATTAGAAGTGTTTGCCAGGCCAGGCTCTCAGCCACCTATCTCCTATTAGCAGACCAGTGCCGAGCTTTCGACCAATGTCTCTGACGAGAAATTAAGGGTTTCCAGAGATGTGTCAAGCAGTTAGCGTCAAAACTAGCCATGATTTAGCAACTGATTTAACACGCTGTCAACATCTGACTGCAAGCTCTGAAATTTACTCAAAAATTCAGGATCCTGACTCCAATCATGAACGATAATGAGTTCGCCCTTCAAAAAAGCTTCGCGGCAGGCTCTACGGCGGATTTTACCGCTGGAGGTTTTTGGAATGCTGCCAGTTTTGACTAGGACAGCCGCATAAAGGTCAAGTCCGTGCTCTGCTACAACGGTCTGTCGGATCTCTTTGAAGTTGGCTTTATCGTAAGCCTCCCGAATAAAGCTGCGCTGCACTTCGTAGATCACTACGAGCCGCTCAGCGCCTTTTATTTCCACTGAAAATGCCGCTCCGCAATTGGGCCGAAAAGCTTTGTGACTCCTCTCAACCGTAAACTCAATGTCTTGAGGGTAATGATTTTGCCCACGTATAATAATCAAATCCTTAATTCGCCCTGCCACAAACAAGTGTCCATCCTGAATAAATCCAAGATCCCCGGTACGTAGATAAGATCTCGCACCAGTATCAGCTAGTTTTGCCCTAAACATTAGATCCGTCTGCTCTGACTGATTCCAATAGCCTTGAGCTACACTGGGGCCCTTCACCCAAATTTCTCCAACCTGCCCGGAAGAACAAGGTAGCTGCTGATCAGGGTGAACAATAACCACCTCTTGGTCTTGAATCGACTGGCCACAGCTAACTAGGGTTCGGGTGTCGGCATTTCCACCATTAGGTACAACTTTTACCTGATCTTGCTCTAGAAGTCGGGCATCAACACAACAGGTCGAAAAGGGAGCTAACTTCGTACCCCCTGCAATGATTAGAGTAGATTCAGCCATTCCGTAGCAGGGAAAGAATGCTTCACGGCGAAAACCATAGGGAGCAAAGGTTTCAGCGAACTGATTTAAAGTCTCCACTCGAATAGGCTCTGCCCCTGTGAAAGCAACTTCCCAGGAACTAAGATCGAGACCTTGTAGCTTTTCGGGTGTAGCTTTTTTAATCGCGAGGTCATAAGCAAAGTTAGGACCACCACTAGTAGTAGCTCGGTATTTGGTAACAGCACGCAACCAGCGAAACGGCTTTTGCAGAAAATCGAGGGGTGACATCAGCACAACGGGAAAACCACCGTATAGAGGCTGCAAGACCCCGCCAATCAGTCCCATGTCATGGTAGGGTGGTAGCCAGATAACCCCTCTGCTAGCGGTGGAGTGGCCGAAACTATTGTGAATTATTCGGGAGTTGTGGAGCAAATTGCCATGACTGACAATGACCCCTTTTGGATCACCGGTGGAACCGGAGGTGTATTGCAGAAAGGCAATACTTTCAGGAGAAAGAGGGGTGGGCTGCCAAGCATCAGCAAGTTCATCAGTTGCCTGATCCGTGAA
Organism: Phormidium sp. VAR_61_metabat_6; assembly: GCA_031425055.1. Lineage (GTDB taxonomy): Bacteria > Cyanobacteriota > Cyanobacteriia > Phormidesmidales > Phormidesmidaceae > Nodosilinea. The sequence continues at coordinate 6,059 of JANPIO010000177.1, read as the reverse complement.
CAGCCATATTAAAGTCGAAAGAGTTGGATCCTGCCTACAAAACTTTTCGAGAGACTGCCCCAGGTGAAATGACGTAAGGGCTACATTTACCTGGGCATCTATAACAATAGAACGGAGTCTGGAGACTTTCTGGTTCTTTCGTGGCGGATAGGCTGGAACCGGTACCATCCCAGCGTACAAGCAAGCTAAAAACGCAAGCACAAAGTCAAGCCCTGGCTGATAGGCCAACAAGACTCTCTCGCCAGTTACCATCCGAGACTGCAACAAGGCGGCGACAGAACTCACCCGCCGATGCAGCTGTCGGTAAGTCAAAGATTCTTCTTCAACCTCACCTCCCTTCAGAAAAATGTAGGCTACCTGATCCGGTTGAACCACCGCTCGATGAAGCACTACATCAACAAACGTCAGAAACTCAGCATCAGCCTGCCCTTCAAGATGAGAAGCACTTTGGATAAACTCAGCAGATGACTTCATATCCTAAACCCCTGAAAACTTTGTCATGCCCCAGAAGTAACAGACGACCGTTTACGCATGCCAGAGACAGAAGCAACGAACCAAAGAGCAAACATAGGTATTTCCCTACTGCGATTCGCGGTTCATGCAAATAAAAACTCGATTTTCCTCAACAAAACTTGGGACACATAGGATGTCAAGCAGTTATTAAAAGCCGTATATCTGCCGGCCAACCAGATAATTGACAACTTAAACTAACCTGACAGAGCGCTAGAGCTCATTACTCAGCTTAAGCAAAACGCAAAAGTTGACTGTCTTCAGAGATACAAAAATCTGCTTACTTGTACGGATATGCAAAAAAGTGAATTATTTTTCCATAAACAGAGCAGCGGATATCAATGGGCGATCACGTAAAACGTTCACCAACAGCTAAGCAAACTCAATCAGCAACCTCAGATCACCTAACCGGTGATCTAAAGTAAAGGTCTAAAGCTTTTTTGGCTAAACCACAGTCTCCTGACGAGCCAAACTGTAAAAAATCTACAGGCAACAGGGAATCTACAGGTAACAGGGAATCTACAGGTAACAGGGTTCAGTCTCGAATCCCGGGATTCAATGCTGATTGAAGACAGGTAAGCAAAGCAAACCGGAAATTTGAAGGACTTGTGGCTAACATAATATTAGACTGCAGCCTGTTTTTCAAGCCCTACGCTTTTATGTATCATAAATAACAAACGCTTGGTCGGTCACCCACAAGTCCTTAGAAATAGCTCTGGAGAAGGGTTTGCTGACCCACACTAAAAATATTTCTTAAGCTCTTCGCAATTACCTGTATGGTGCCAAAACCATTGATGGCTCGGGGTTTTGGCTTAACCCATGGCTTTTGACTTAAATGTTAAGTTTTATTAAAATCTGGCAGACTAAGAATTGAAAAACTGCAGAGCTTCTAGTTAAGTGATCTAGAATACATACGTCTTCATGATTTCTCTGTAATTATGAAGTCTCAATTTATCGAAGTCCTCTAGTTTTAAGCCACTGCTGCACCTTTAGTTGAGACTCTAGCAATAGGTTTTTTGGTGAACTTGGGTTTTCGTACCGTTGACTAGCGCTGTTACTTGCCGCTCTGCAAATTAGGTTCGGGGCAGCTGGCTCTTCCACGCCTTCCAGCCTGTATTAAGGTCTAGATTGTTAATGGTTCGAACCTTAAGGTCTCTGTGCCACGAGCGGTGGTGTGAATAGATATCGGCGTTTTCTGATTAGAGCAATGGAAGTATTGGTAGTGCAAGATTTTTAATTGCTCTACTAGCTGATATGCGGTGGTTGGAAAGATAAAATCATAGCTGATGACTGGATATTCAAGCACTTTCCTGCTCTGTTCCCTGTCATGGCCATCGCTACTATGGTTAGGGCCTCTGAGAGTTTCTGGGGCGATGGCTATACGCCAGTTTGCCACCCGAGTTTTCGCCATGGACAGTAGCAGTAGCCAACGTCCTAAGCGAATTGACCACCCCTATATCGCTAGGTTGGGCAAATGCCTGATTTAAGACATCTTGAAACCAAGGGTGGTTTCAAGTCTAACCAGGAGTATTTTTCTCTGCGGCAAGACTTGAACATAAAGAGATACTTAAGGAGACTAAGGTGTTGGCATAATTTCTTTTAATCATTTCAAACTGCAATGCCTGCAACAGGCATTTTTGGAGAGTTCTTGATTAATTTCAGAAATGAGAGATATTCCGATTGGCATTTTGTTGTAAGTTTTTAGACTGCTATGAGAGAAAATTTTTCAGTCACTAAAGAAAGGGATTCCAAGTCAGAATCCATCAATGTCTCAAGCGATTATTTACAAACCATTTACCGTCGCTTGAGTTTGGCCACTGTTCTAATCCCGTTTTTGGGTACGATTTTCGCGATCGCCCTTTTACCGTTTGCGCCGATCGGCCTCTCTGAGGTATCTTTATTTTTGCTGTTCTACCTTTTAGCTATGATTGGAATTGAGGTAGGATATCACCGATATTTTTCCCACCAATCATTCAAGGTAACCAGGCCAGTTCAGGCTCTGCTTGCCATTCTTGGCTCTATGGCAGCCCAAGGCGGTGTTATCTTCTGGGTAGCCCATCACCGTCGTCACCATCAATACACTGATCAAGAGAATGATCCCCACTCGCCTCATCTGCATGGTCAAGATCTACGAGGACGGTTGCTAGGGTTTTGGCATGCTCACTTAGGCTGGATTCTTAAGGGAGAGATCAGTAACTCTGCAGTATTCGCCAAAGACTTACTGCGTGACCCGGTAATCTCTTCCATCAATCGGACGCAGCAGATTTGGGTACTTACAGGGCTATTGCTGCCTGCCATGGTAAATGGTTTAAGCGTGGGCACCTGGATGGGAGTTTTGCAGGGACTACTCTGGGGTGGCTTAGTGCGCATCTTTGTGGGTCAACAAGTTGTTAATGCAACCAACTCCATTGGTCACCTATCTGGCACTAGGCCCTTTAAATCGGAGGGCAAGAGCACAAATAATGTTTGGCTAGCGATTCCCAGTGTCGGGCAGTCTTGGCATAATAACCACCATGCATTCCCTAGTTCAGCTATTGCAGGATTAAGGTGGTGGCAAGTTGATGTCGGAACATGGTTTATCCGAGGTCTTGAATGGCTAAACTTGGCAACAAACGTTAAAAAACCTTCCCTTAAAATGATGGTCAATAAACTTAACTAGATGGCCAGTATCGTATTGCCTTGTACCCTAATCGCTAGTTGATAGTAATGAGGTGCATATTGAAACGAAGCCCTTGGTTTAGCTGTTACAGTCCTAGAGTTAACGCAGACTTTAGACTGCTTTGTTTCCCCTATGCGGGTGCTGGTGCCTCGGTTTTTCGGCAGTGGGCTGCAGCCGCCGATCCTAGCATTGAAGTTCAAGGGGTACAGTTGCCAGGAAGAGAGTCTCGTTTGCGAGAGCCACTATTGACAGATATCAATTTGGTAGTCGATGCTCTCATCCATGACGCAGTCGACTTCCTTGACAAACCCTTTTCAATATTTGGACATAGCCTTGGCGCTTTGATTGGGTTTGAGTTTACTCGTCGGCTGCAAAGTTTATCTTTGCCTCTACCGCAGAGATTGTTTGTTTCGGCTAGGCAAGCTCCTCAAGTTCTCCTACATGGGGAAAAAACTCATCTTTTGCCTGAGTCTCACCTTAAGGAAGAACTACGGCATTATGCCGGAACCCCAGAAGTAGTCCTACAGGACAACGACCTGATGCGTATACTCTTGCCGATTATCCGGGCTGATCTCGCAATGAACGAAACCTACAATTACACTCCGGGAAGTCCAATTCCTTGCCCTATATCAGCTTTTGTAGGTCTAAAAGATAGCAAAATTAGTATTTCGAGCATAGAGGCATGGACTGCTCAAACGTCACAAGATTTTGAGGCCTACTACTTTGATGGAAATCATTTTTTCATTAAGCAAGACTATCCATCCATTTTGAACTTTATTAAGCAAGATTTTGCTCAGAGAGTGCGCATGTAGCAAAATTCAGTCGGAACCTGAAAGACTCTGCCCCTTAGTGGTGCAGAAAACTCCTGAAACCCTTATAAATCAAGGATTCTCACCGAGACAGCGATCTTGAGGTTTATCGGGCAAACGAACGAGGGCAATGGGTTTCAGCCGCTATTTTAACCGTTCAAGTCGTCCGTCATGAGACTCAAAAAAGTTTTCTGCACCACTAAGGACTCTGCCCTTTGAATTAATCGCGTTGTAGGGCGTGGCTACAGTCAGTTTTAGATGAAATGTCTGTCAAGGCAGTGAAAGATCCTGTGAAGAGATTGTTGAACCAGCTTTGTTTGTGAAATCATCAACTTTTTTATTCTTTTGTAGTTTCAGCGGATAGCTAAACACTTTCATCATTGTGATTAGTAATACTCAGGGCTGATAAATTATTGAATAATACAGCAGATTCAAGTAATATTAGCAGTATTGAAGCACGTGCTACTAAAATTTCATCTGATTAATAAATTCGCGAAACTCAGGACGCTTTAAAGTTATGCAAGAAGTAGGCAGCCAGGATCTAACCTTTCAATCCCTGCATCGTCCACTGCGATATCAACTCTTTAAATCTTTAGGCTCAGGCTTAGATGCGGTTGGTCTATCTAAGATTGACCTTGAAAGTGAGTCATTACTAGAGCGTGCTAAGAAGATAACTCGGCTGAATGACTTTGGGAGCCAGGATTTTCATCTTCCCTTAGGTCGCTTAACAGAAAGCCTTCGATCAGAGGCGCAGCTTAATTTTGTAGGAAAGTATTTAAGCAAAAATAAGCTAACGGAGCTGTTGTCAGAACGGCTTAGGACGCAGCACTATCTAGAAAGTTTTCCAGAGGCCTTATCAGAAAAGATACATAGGCCACTATTCGTCATAGGGATGCCAAGAAGTGGAACTTCGTTTCTATTTAATTTATTGTGTCAAGATCCCAATAGTGCTTGGATTAAATACTGGGAACTTCAGACACCGTCTCAACACTTTTTCCAAGGTGAGAGGCCAGATCAAGTATTTGCCGAGAGTGCTTTAATCGAAAAATGTAGCCAATATCTAAAGAACACCAAGCGCTTGATGCCACAGTTAGATCAGGTTCATTCAATTGACGCTTTAGGCGCTTATGAGTGCTTTCATTTATTAGAGCGAAATTTCGTTAGTCATACGTTTGGGCTTTATGCTAACATTCCAACTTATATAGAATGGATTGAGTCTGAGTGTTTGAAAGCTGACACTCAAGCTCCTATTAATCTTTACCAATACTACTACAAGCAAATTCAGGTAATCAAAAACCTGCGAAATCGAAGGGTTTCAGATCCTCAGGATATAAGCTCTGAGTTTGAGAAGCACTGGGTCTTTAAGTCTCCCATACATCTTTGGTCTATAGACCACATATCAAACGCAATGCCAGATACTTGTTTTATCCATATTCATCGAGACCCTCTAGAGGTTATCCCTTCTATATGTAGCTTTATCGCCTTAGGGCGAGCCGTGTTGTCTGATCAGGTAGACCTTCAGAAAATTGGAAAACAAGCCTTAAAACGGTGGTCAGAAGCAACCTGTAGAGCGCTCAGTATTCGTCAGAGAGATCCCTCTTTGAGAGTTATCGATATCCATTACAAGCGCTTTATTAGTGATCCAATTGAAACCATTCGAAGCATCTATCGCCAATTTGATTATGATTTCACGCCAGAACTAGAAAATGGCTTAAGCGCATACATTTCCAAGTCAAGAAAGTCTAAGCGAGGACAACAGCACAAGTACTCCCTTGAACAGTTTGGGCTTGAAAACGAAGAAGTTCTGGAAAGTTTCAATAACTATTATCAATTTATTAGTTCTATCTAAGAGCTGTGCTAATTTTTTGCCTACGGAAACCAATTTAGTGACGGTTTCGAATGAATTTAGTTCCAACGGCGACATGTCTACCGTTGAAATGTAGGAGTAGCGTTTCAGTCCACAAGGCTAAATGATTATCACAAGGTTAGACGTATGCTTGAGCTATTGACCCCTTTCGCTAACCGGTTTGTTGCTAATAAGCACATTCCCTTGGTGCTACCAGAATTTGAATTTGAATTTG
>JANPIO010000176.1:0-7582 GCA_031425055.1 Phormidium sp. VAR_61_metabat_6 | reverse complement strand
GTTTGGCTTTTCCCAAGCGGCAGTGGCCAACCCTACGCCTAGCCCTCTAGTGGCCCTAGCGGCATCGTCTCGCTTTGTTGCTCAAGCAGAATCTAAAGATGTAAAGCCAATTATTCCTGAAGAAAAACTCAGCGAAATGCGAGAGCAGCGTCGAGAATGGCAAAACAAAGCCGCTACTACCGCCGCTGCCGCCGCTAATGCCGACAAGCAATCTAAAGGCTCAGTCGGTGAATTAATCAAGGACAAACTCAACCTCGACGAAATCACTCAAGAGAACGAGATTGTAGAAACAATCACCAATTCCCAGGGGGAATAGGAGCACTTCCTTTAGGTAGATGCAATGGTGGGCACCGAGCTGAGAATGCTGACGCAACTGTGCCTGATGCCCACCCTAAATCTTCTATTCGAGGTTAGAAATACTGTGTTGATGGCACAAGGCTTTGTGCCATCAATAGGAGTTACGTAGAATTACTCTTCGCTTTCGTCGTATTCCTCTTCAGCTTCTTCCTCTTCCTCAGCCTCTTCTTCTACCTCAGAGAAAAGCTCGCTCACAATTTCGTCGGCTCGTTCGACAGAAATCCTGAGGGCCTGGCGCAAGTCGTCGATGAATTCTTGCTCATCTTCAGGCACTTCGCCGTCTGAAACGAGCACCACTAGGGCAATGATAAAGGCCGCCTCTTCTACACCTTCACCTTTAATCGTCTCAATAGCTTGGGAGACAACGGCTTCAACCCCAGCCTCATTGATCAGAGTGCCGATTTCAGCGCCCAAGTCAGCAAAGTCTTCCTCTGTATATTCAGAATATAGGTCGATGCAGCTGACCATCTCACCGAGCGCATAGGCTTCTGCATCGCTAGACACATCACCATCGGCAAACGCTGAAAATAGACCAATCATGGCCACTGCTAGTTCTGGGCTCAAGGCAACTTGAGTACCACCACCACGCGGTAATCTGCGTTTAGGCATGTTTCTCTAATCCATTAGTAATTTTGTGCGGCCCCTGGTCGTTTGATGGTCAACCAGGCTCAGCCTCAGCATTCCCAGAATGGGACGGGTTGCACAGCCCGGCACTATTTTGAGCAAATAAATAAAGTTGGGTAACAGTTTGCGCAGCGGCGGTTGGTTAACCTATCTATCTCATCGCTCAGCGACCATAGGGCGATACTCCACAACTACCACTAGGACAGCACCGATCGCATAGGCCAAAATGTCTTTGCGATCGAAGGTGGTGCCGAGCACGGTGGCGATTAGCCGGTTGTCTCGTAGCCCGAGACGATCGACCAGCTGAAGATATTGCAGCCCTTCAATGAGGCAGGCAAAGGCAAAGACCCCCAGAGCCGCAGTGATAGGGCGAATTTGCCAGAAGGCCTTGATGAAGCAGTAGATGAGGGCGACAACTAAAATATCGCCAACGAGAGGACGAATGATGCGATCGTCTAGAAAAATCGCGATCGCGGTTTCAATCAGAAACAACGAAATCGCTAGATAGAAATACTTGGCCTTAAACTTGCCCATAGGATTTTAGAGATCGTCACGCCACCGCCTCTTGATTAAACCCTGTCGCCAGCTAAGGCATGATGTAGCCTCGGTGCAGCCTGCCAGCGCAAAACTGTAGACGGTTAAACCTAGAACGGCTGATGCCCAGGTCATCCTTGGGTACCAGCCGTTCTAAAGCACTAGCGCAATTTATCTGAGTTCAAGCCTCTAGCGCTGAAAATTTGTTGGCCCGCTGTAGCCTGTTAGCTCCGCCAGGCGCGCCAGGCTCTGGGTGCCCGGATAAAACTCGCCGTTGATCTCCCAGCTGGGGAATCCGGTAATTTCGGGTTTAGACCGGCACACCGCAACCTGGGGGTTCTGACCGTCTTCCGCGCACTCTACATAGTTGATTGCCGTAGCGGCCTCAGCCCCAAACAGCTGCTTTTGGTCGTGGCAGTGGGGGCACCACCAAGCGCCATACATCGTAGCGCCGACCTCTTTGAGGTGGTTAGCTAGGGCAACTTCGGCGGGGCCAGAGGCGGTGGTAATCGGTGGCCCGGCCTGCCCGGCGATGTTGCTGCTGGGGCCACCAGCGGCGTTAATGGGGGCATAGACAGCCAGAGTAGAGATGAGGGTTACGACGCCCACAATCAGGACGATAAAGGCGATCTGACCGAGGTCATCCCAACGGTTGCCCAGCAAAATAATCACAAACATGGAGAGGGCAAACAGCGCTGAGCCAATGCAGTAGGGGCAAACCTCCTGTAGCTCAAAGGCCAGCACCGTCATTAAATAGCCGCTAAAAACCAGCATGGCCGAGGCCAGCATGAACATTAGCGGCCAGGTCCAGGTTTCAAGCTTCTGGCGCAGGGGCTTGTTTGTATCGGCATTGATTAGCAGGGGGGCAACAGCCAGCACCAGCATGATGCCGTAGGCCAAACAGCCAAACAGCGTCAGGGGCAGGCCAAATACGGTGCCCCACGGGCTAGAGAGCACGCGATCGCACCCCTCCGTCGGGCAAGCTCCACCGCCAGTCAGCTTAGCAATGGTCAGATAGCCCGTACCCAGGGCACCGATCAAGGCGATCCCCGCCACCAGCCAGCGCGACCAGCGATGAATCCAACGGCTTTCTTGACGACGACGTCTCATGCTCCGCCTCTCTTCCAAAACAGCTAACCCAAACTCTACAGCAACACAAAATAGCGGGGTGTTACCGCCGGTTTTGTGTCTATCTTAATGCCTCAATCGAGGCATAGGCTGTCACCCCTTGGGGGCAACCATGGTCGGTAGTGTCAGATTGCCCTCCAGGGCTTCCAGGCTTTCCTGCATAGCTTCCACAAACTGCCCCACCCGAATTGGATCGATGGGCTGGTTAACGTCGCCCTGGCGCTTGAGGGAGCTGGCGACAATCACGCCGTCAGCCGCCTTCATCAGAGTGCCAATGTTGTCGACATCGGCTCCGCTGCCAATGAAGACGGGGCGATCGCCCGCTGCGGCTTTAGCCAGCTCTAAATCTTCGAGGCTGGGCGGGCTGCCCGTCGCCCAGCCCGACAAAATAATGCCGTCAGCTAGCCCCCGGTGAATGGTCTCCTGCACCGCCGTAGTGAGATTAGGCGACCCCAGGGGGCGGGCATGCTTGACCAGCACATCGGCCAAAATCTGCACCGAACTGCCCAGCTCTTTGCGGTAGCGCAGCAGGTCGTGGGCGCAGCCTTCGATCAACCCCTGGTCGGTGGCCATCACGCCCGTGAGCACGTTGACACGGATGAAGGCCGCTCCGGTGCAGGTGGCGATCGCCAGAGCGCTGCGGGCATCGTTGCGCAGCACGTTGATGCCGATGGGCACTGTGACTAGGGTCTGCAAGCGCTGTACCACCAGACCCATGGCGCTGACCACCGCTGGGTCTACGGCCCCCTTAGTAAAGGGGGCATCAAAAAAATTTTCCACAATAATGCCGTGCACACCGCCCGAGGCGAGGGCCGTAGCCTCTTGCTCAGCGCGATCGACGACGGCCTGCAAGTCTCCCTGCCAGCGGGGAGACGTCGGCAGGGGCAGCAGGTGCAGTACCCCAATCACCGGATTACGGGTGTTAAAGACTTTGATTAAGTCCACGTGAATTTTGCCTGGACTCGCCTAACGTATAGAACTACAGGTTGACCTAGCCCGCCGCAGCAAACTCAGGCCCAACCCACCCTATCAGCATATCAATCCCGGGGACGCGATTTAGGACACCCCTGCTTTTGTGATGTATTATTTATGAGTGTTAATTTGTATTGCCCCCTGGTGCCATTGGCCAAAAGATTTGCTGGGCAATTCGTCAACACAGGATTGATGGATGCCTGAGCGGTGGTGTTAATGGTGCTGGTACCGGGTTAAAGCGGTTTTCCAGTGGCTTAGCGTGGTTAAGTCGAATCTGCGACCCAAAGCTTTTGGCATGATTGGCACGTTACATATTGAGAGACACCATGGGGCTGAAGCCAACGGTTGCGTTTAACCACCTGGGCTGCGAAAAAAACCGGGTCGATACCGAGCACATGCTCGGTTTGCTCGTGCAGGCAGGCTACCAAGTCGATGCCAACGAAGAATTGGCCGACTACGTCGTGGTCAACACCTGTAGTTTTATAGAAGAGGCGCGGCAAGAGTCGGTGCGCACCTTGGTAGAGCTGGCCGCCGCCCAAAAGAAAGTGGTGATCACAGGCTGTTTGGCCCAGCACTTTCAAAATGAGTTGCTAGAAGAAATTCCTGAGGCTGTGGCCCTGGTCGGCACCGGCGATTACAACCGCATTGTCGAAGTGATCGAGCGGGCCGAAGCGGGCGAGCGGGTGAAGATTGTTTCCCCCGAACCTACCTACATTGCTGACGAAACCGTGCCCCGCTACCGCACCACGGCCTCTAGCGTGGCCTACCTGCGGGTGGCGGAGGGCTGCGACTACCGCTGTGCCTTCTGCATTATTCCGCACCTGCGCGGCAATCAGCGATCGCGCACCATTGAGTCCATCGTCGCCGAGGCCCACCAGCTAGCCGCCGAGGGCGTACAGGAGCTGGTGCTGATCTCCCAAATCACCACCAACTACGGCATGGATCTCTACGGCAAGCCTCGGTTGGCCGAGCTGCTGCGGGCGCTGGGGGGCGTAGATGTGCCCTGGGTGCGGATGCACTATGCCTACCCCACCGGCCTCACCCCCGAGGTGCTGGCCGCCATTCGCGAAACCCCCAACGTGCTGCCCTACCTCGATCTGCCTCTCCAGCACTCGCACCCTGAGGTGCTGCGGGCCATGAACCGTCCCTGGCAGGGGCAGGTTAACGACGACGTAATTCACCGCATTAAAGAGGCTCTCCCTGAGGCCGTGCTGCGCACCACCTTTATTGTTGGCTTTCCCGGTGAAACCGAAGCCCATGTTGAGCATCTGCTGGAGTTTGTCGAGCGCCATCGGTTTGACCATGTCGGCGTGTTCAGCTTTTCCGCTGAGGAAGGCACCCCTGCCTACAGCCTGCCCAACCAGGTGCCAATGGAAGAGCGCGATCGCCGCCGTGAAGCTCTCATGCTGGCCCAGCAGCCCATCGCCTGGGAGCACAACCGTGCCCACATTGGCCGCGTAGTAGATGTGCTCATCGAGCAAGAGAACCCAGCCACGGGTATGGCAATCGGACGCAGCGATCGCTTTGCCCCCGAGGTCGATGGCCTGGTCTATGTGACCGGCACCGCTCCCCTCAACCAGATTGTCCCTGTCAAAATCACCGCCGCTGACACCTACGACCTGTTTGGCGAAATTGCCGCGATCCCATCCGCAGAGCCCTTGCTAAGCCTGGCTCGCTGAGTTTTATCAATATTTTGTTTTTTGTCCACTGCTTCAAGGAATCATCATGACCTTATCGTTTGCCAGTTTGGGGTTATCTGCTGCCCGCGTTAGCCATCTCGAAAGCATGGGCTACGACGAACCCACCGCTATTCAGGCAGAGGCCATTCCCCACCTGCTCTCAGGGCGAGACTTAATCGGTCAGGCCCAAACCGGCACCGGCAAAACCGCCGCCTTCGCCCTGCCCTTAATGGAGCAGGTCGATGCCAGCAATCCCGCCGTGCAGGTGCTGGTGCTGACGCCCACCCGCGAGCTAGCCATTCAGGTGTGCCAGGCCATGCGCGGCTTTCGTCTCGACGGTCGGCCCAAGGTGCTAGCCATCTACGGCGGCCAGTCTATCGAGCGCCAGCAGGAGCAGCTGCGGCGAGGCACCCAGATTGTCGTGGGTACTCCGGGCCGCGTGCTCGACATGCTCAACCGGGGCAGCCTGTCCCTCAAGAGCCTGGGCTGGCTCGTACTCGACGAGGCCGATGAAATGCTCAACATGGGCTTTATTCAAGACGTCGAAAAAATCCTCAGCAAAGCCCCCGCCGAGCGGCAAACTGCCTTCTTCTCCGCCACCATGGCCCCAGCTATTCGGGAGCTAGCTACCAAGTTTTTGCAGTCTCCTGTGACCGTCACGGTGCAGTCGCCCAAGGCCTCGCCCAAGCAGATTCAGCAGGTGAGCTACATCGTGCCCCGAGGCTGGACCAAGGTGCGCGCCCTTCAGCCCATCCTGGAGTTAGAAGATCCCGAAACCGCGATCATCTTTGTGCGCACCCGCCGCACCGCTGGTGATCTCACCCGCCAGCTCCAGGCGGCGGGCTACAGCGTTGATGAGTACCACGGCGACCTCAGCCAGTCCCAGCGCGAGCGGCTGATGCTGCGCTTCCGCCAGCAGCAGGTGAAGCTGGTGGTGGCTACCGATATCGCTGCCCGAGGGCTGCACGTCGATGACCTCACCCACGTGATTAACTTCGACATGCCCGACGCCATGGAGAGCTATGTGCACCGCATTGGCCGCACCGGGCGGGCGGGCAAGAAAGGCGTGGCAATCTCCCTAGTGACACCGCTAGAGAAGTACAAGCTGCGGCAGATTGAGCGCCACACCAAGCAGCCTATGACCCTGGTAAAAATTCCTACCCGAGCCGAAATTGCCGCCCGCAACCTGGAGCGTCTGCGTAGCCAGGTGCGGGAAGCCATTACTAGCGAGCGGCTAGCGTCGTTTTTGCCGATAGTGTCTCAGCTTAGCGAAGAGTACGACCTGCGCACCGTTGCTGCCGCTGCTCTGCAGATGGCCTACGACCAGACTGTGCCCTCCTGGCAACGCGAACACCACAGCAGCGAACCTGAGGTGTCTGAGGGTGGGGTGCCCCTGCCCAAGAAGCGCAAAGGAGTTTCCTCTGAGTCTCGCGAGGTCAGCAAGGCTAAAGAATAGAGGGATTCTCTAGGGATTTCACTTACACAGAATCGTTTTTGGACGCTGCACGTAGCATCCGAAAACGATTCTCCTAGCCAAAAATTTATATTGCGGGTTGCGTTGACCGATTGAGTTTGATTGCGTATGCCAGCACACAGCAGCTTCCGTAGGGCATCCTAAGATTAGGAAAAGGTCAGGTTAACCCCGACGTTAGGGAGGTGACCATCATGCTGGTGCTAATGACCGACAATCAACTCATCTCGCCCCAGGCTGTGTGCTGCAATTGCCTGATGGCCGATCGCGACGGTCAGCCCCGCTGGCAGCAGGGTAGACTGCGCTGCGGCCGTCCGATCGCCACTCTAAATCAAGCCCTACCCGCTCAGTTTGAGTGCCAAATGGGCTTTCGTGTAGCTGATATTGGCTAAGGATATAGAAGGTAAAAGAGACAGGTGCAGAACCCCATGGGGTGTTCTCCGTACCGTGAACCGTATATGTCGTCTCTCTGGCAAATTCTAGATTTACGATATGGTAAGGCTATAGCCTGGTAGCCCTTAGCATTTGTCTGGAGAAAACTAATGACCTGGAGCAGTTCCCCAAATCCCACTATTTTGGATCGCATTCTGGCGGCCCTGCCCTATATTTTGCCGGTCACGGCTGGGCTACCCTACGGTCTTCAGCTGATCAGCCAGTTTCCAGTGTTTGGATTTTTGCTACTGCCCCTGGCTCCCCTAATTACTGTCTATGGCACTCTAGAGCGCACAATTCCTTTCTTTGGGCTAATCGTCTTTTTTGCGCTAATTCTGCTGGTCGTGCGCAACGAAAATATCAGTCGATTCATTCGCTTCAACAC
>JANPIO010000175.1:0-13370 GCA_031425055.1 Phormidium sp. VAR_61_metabat_6 | reverse complement strand
TTCATCGTCTTCTACACAGAGAATTTTCACGTTGCCAGTATTGATTCGAGCGCCTGCCTCAGATTATTAGAATACAGTTCTCCCTGGAGCCAAGATAAATACCACCCTTCGTAAATTGGCAATCGACGGGGGTTAGTAGCCCGTTCAGCTTGCCAGTCAAACTGGATTAACTGAAACGACGCATAGGATGCTGAACCGGGGCTGGCTGGTAGGTGCTCAACCCACACCACTTCGGTCGGATTGAGTTTAAACGCGCTGACAGCTCGATTAGCAGCATCTATGATGCTGCGGGGGGGAAAGCGATCGCTCAACCCACGACTGGCGGAGAGAATCACTATTTTGAGTGAGGGGTGGGGTGAACAGAGACAGACCTGGTAGTCCGGGTCTAACCCTTCAGCAAAAAGCTCGGTATTCCTAGCCCAGTAAAATTGATCGGTTTGGCTCATAATGCTTCAACGCGACGATGTTAATAGAAAGCAATTAACCTTACAAAGCAAGCATTGAGTCTTGGACTCTAGGGCTTTGCCAGGTTCCGCTAGCGCTTCCAGCGCTTCACCAACTTACAGATGGAAGCTTGACGAATCACCTCTGAGAGTGGTCATAGTGCTACGGGTGGCTAATCTAGGTGTGTGCTGTTCTGCCAAAGGCATCTCTTGCCAGCAACTGCGACAGAACCAAGACACTTGGTGATGCCGAAATTGGCGGAGCATAGTGTGATGACAACAAGGGCAGTTATTCATGGGATCTCTAAAGTGCTGCGATATTAAGGTGTTTTGAGTTATACACGGCTGACTCATTGCTTGAGCAGCTGTCGTAGGATTAGAACCTATGAGAAATCTATGAAAAATTTGTGAATGCTCGCCAGGCTTAATATTTGTTCAAGGAAATATGAAGCCTGGCGCTCTGTTCGTAGGGTTGTGTTTTGTGACAGTTTGAGGACGCGATCGCAGGTCGCCCAACCCAGAAAGCTAGAATTCAAGGGCAAATGCTGAAGACATCGCCCCTATCCCTTGCTAGGGGCAGTCGTAATGAATCTAGTTGGCCAAAAGCCAGATGGATCCATCTTCCATAATTGCTCGTCTCAGCGCACGAGCAACGTCGTAATCTTGATTAAATACTATGGTTCAAACTGCACCTCAGCCCCCCACCGACAATCTCCCCGCCGACAGCTATCTAGTGGTGGGCCTGGCCACCTGCTACCTGCGCCAAGAGGGCGAGACTATCGAGATTCAGGTGCTGGAGCCAATCCCTTCGTCCTATTTAGAATCAGTAATTCAAGGGGTGCCGACTTCCTACAGCGCCATCTGTGGCACCACTATGACCCAGGCCCTAGCGATGGAACTACCCGAGATCGCTTCGGCCCCCGCTCAACCCTGCTCCGACTACGAAGAGCGCATCTTGGCAGCCGCCCGCACCTACTTATCTCGGCCCGCAGCGACAGAGCTAGTGCCCGTGGGCACCCTGCGCCGCGATCTCAACTACTCCACCGAGAGAAAGCGGGTGCTCAACAGCCAGCGCAAAATTTCAAAGAACGACAACGTCAAGCAGCACAAATATACCCACGAAGTGCTGTAGAGATCTAAAAAAACAGCGCTGCCAGGTTCTCCGGCAGCGCTGTTTTTTAGATGGGCAAAATCGATCGCTGGCAGGTCGGGCAAATGCCGTGGATTAGCAGCTGGCAATCCAAGATGTGGTAGCCGGAGCGATCGGCGGTCTTGGCCCCCACTTTGAGCACCGAGTCATTTTTGAACTCGATGGTTTTGTTGCACCGCACGCAGATCAGGTGGTGGTGGTGGTGGGGGGCAGGCTGGTTGATCTCGTAGCGTTTTTGGCCCTCGGCTAGCTCCAGCTCACGCAAGATGCCCATGCGTGCCATTAGCTTGAGGTTGCGGTAGATAGTGGAGAGGCTGATTGGCTCCCCTTCTTTTTCGAGCAGTTCGCAGAGATCTTCGGCGCTCAGGTGAGTGCTCTCAGGCAGGTTCTGAAAGGTTTTGAGCATGGTCTCACGCTGGGGAGTCATGCGCCAGCCGCGCTCGTTGAGTTCGGCTTTAAGGGCTGATGGAGTGTAAGCGGCCATAGCCTGGGCTCTCCCCGCTAGATTTCAATAACTGATCCTTAATGAGAATAGTAGCGAACTTTTTGCCGTATTTGCAATAATTTTTCGTTATTGAGAATGACTCCGAAGACTGCTTTAGATGTCTTTAAATTCTCCCAGAGCGCGGGCGGCGGTAACGAGGGTGAGTGCGGCTAGAGGGGCCGTAACGGCCCGCAGAATGTGGGGGCCTAGGGTCACTGGCTGAAAGCCAACCGCGATCGCCCCCTCTACCTCGGCCTCTGTCCAGCCCCCCTCTGGCCCGGTGGCAATCACGGCGGGGCGGGCGGGGTCGCTAGCCTGAGCCGCCGCCAGCAGGTGGGGGGCATCGCCCCGCGCCACGCAAATCCATCGGTTTCCCTCGCTCACCTGCTTGAGATAGTCTCGCCAGGGCACCGGGGCAAGGATTTGGGGCAGCAGCAGCCGTTCCGACTGTTCGGTAGCCTCGGCGGCGATGCGCTGCCAGCGCTCTAGCTTTTTGGAGTTGGGCTGGTGCAGGGTGCGATCGCTGATCACTGGCTGTAGCGTGCTCACCCCTAGCTCGGTGGTCTGGCGCACCACATCGTCAAAGCCGCTGCCCTTGGGCAGGGCGATCGCCAGGGTAATTGGGGCCTGGGCGGCTGAGGACGGCAGGGCCAGGGGCGCGATCGCGGCCACATCTGGCTTGTCAGTCAAAGTCGCAATCCACTGCTGCCCCCGGCCATCGAGGGCCACAAACTGCTGCCCAGCCCCCAGGCGCAGCACTCGATACAAATAGTGCTGCTGGCTGCTGTTCAGACAAAGCTGGTCAGCAACCACCTGCTCAGGCTCAACCATTAATCGCTGCACCGCTTCTCCTGTTGCTTATCACCGCCTTAACCCCTATACCGTGAACCCCAAAAACTAAGGCCTCCAGCTCGAAAGCTGGAGGCCCTGGTTCTTATTAGATGTTTCAGTATAGTACGTACCCTATAGAAGCCTTAGCGGCTTATGACTAATGTAAGCGAATCTACGTAAAGAAGAAATAAGCCCTATGTGAAGCTTCTCCAAGTTTTCTTCGGTATTTACTTAGGCGTTGGCGCTATCCCTTGATTGGGGGGCTTTTCAACTCTCTGTTCCCCATTAGCTCCACGAGCGTAGCACCCCAAACACCTTAGCCAATATCCCTTGAAGACGTTCATTTTTAGCGTACTTCTGCTTGGTTAGCTGGAGGGCGGCCTTGCTGTTCACCTCCGCCAGGGTGGGGTAGATGTGAATCATGCTGGTCAGCGCGCCGACCTTGAGGTTGTTGCTCATGGCCAACACAATTTCGTGAATCAGCTCCCCAGCGTGGGGGCCAACCAGGTGTGCTCCGAGAATTTTGCCGTTGCGGCGAGTGATGATCTTGGCAAACCCTTGACCAGAGGCCTCGGCTAGGGCGCGATCGACCCCGGCAAAGTCCTGCTTGAGAATATAGACATCGTCGTAACGCTGGCGGGCCTCGACCTCGGTCAGGCCCACCCGCGCCAGCTCAGGGTCAGTGAATGTTGCCCAGGGGATGACCCGGTAGTCAGCGGTTTTGGTGGGAAACAGCAGGGCGTTTTGCATGGCCACGGCCCCTTCGTAGCCGGCCACGTGGGTAAAGCGATAGCCGCCAATTACATCCCCAGCGGCGTAGATGCGGGAGTTGGTGGTTTGCAGCTTGGAGTTCACGGTAATGCCATCCTTACCCACGGCTACCCCAGCGGCCTCTAGATTCAGCGAATCGACGTTGGGTGCCCGGCCCGCCGCCAGCAAAATGTCGTCCACTACCACGGTGCCGTTAGTGGTGTGCACGTGCTTTTTGCCGTCGATCACCTCGACTCGCTGGGCGCGGGTGCCGTTGAGAATGCGCACGCCATCTTTCTCCATTTGCGCCTGCACCACGGCGGCGGCTTCCGGGTCTTCCTTCGGCAGAATGTGGTCTTGACCGCCGATCAGGGTGACTTCGGTGCCCAGGCGGGCGAAGACTTGGCCCAGCTCACAGCCGATGGGGCCGGAGCCAATCACCGCCAGCGATTGCGGCTGGTGTTTCAGGGAAAACACCGTCTGGTTGGTGATGTAGCCCGCTTCTTCTAACCCCTCAATATTGGGGTTGGCTGGGCGAGAGCCGGTGGCAATGATGTAGCTGCGAGCCCTTAGGGCGCGACCGTTGACGCTAAACGTGCGGGAGTCGGTGAATTCACCTTTGCCGTAGATCACCTCGACCCCAAGCGACTCGAAGCGTTCGGTGGAGTCGTGCACCTGAATGGTGTCGATCACCCGATGCACGTGACCTAGGGCGGCCTGGAAGTCAATGTTTTCGAGCTGGGCGTGAATACCAACCTCGGGACCGCGCGAGACCTCATGGGCCACTCGCGACGCATGGATGAGGGATTTGCTGGGTACACAGCCGTGGTGAAGGCAGTCGCCGCCGAGGCTACCTTCTCGCTCGACTAGGGCGACCTTGGCCTTGAGTTGGGCGGCGGCGCTGGCGGCGACTAGCCCGGCAGAACCGCCGCCAATAATGACTAAATCGTAGTCAACGGCCATGGTTAGTCTCCTTTACAGACCTAGCACGCCTAGCTCATGCTGGCGGGGCACGATGTCGAGCACGTCGAGCTGGGCGCAGTATTGCAGGTCGGCTTCGTTGTTGAGGCGCAGCAGACGCTGGCCGTGGCTGGCGTAGTGCATCAGGTCGAGCAGCTGGTCTTGCCACTGTAGGTAAAGGCTGACGGCGGCGATCGCCGCGTCATTGCCGGCCAAATCCTTAAAGGTCTGCCCCGTCGCGACGATCACCCCGTGAATGATGGCTCCAGCGCAGACCGTGTCTTCTAAAGAATAGGTGCCCTCCCAGCCCGAGCCGACGACCCACACCGTTTCCGGCTGCTGACTAAGCAAAAAATTGACCACGGCCTGGCGCGTAGTCAGGGCAGCGGTGATCACCATGGGGGCATGCTCAATGCGCTTGAGGCAGCGGGTGCCGTTGGTGGTGCTCATAAACAGGCGCTTGCCGCCGGATAGCTCGGGGGAGTGATCGAGGGGTGAGTTGCCCAGGTCGCAGCCCTCAACTTTGCCGCCGCCCCGTTCGCCCGCCCGCAGCCGTTTGTCGGTGGGCCAGGTTTCGCTGGTGGTGAGCAGGTCGTCCATGTCGCTAAACACTTGAATCGCCTCGGCCCCCGCCGCCAGGGCTGCCGCCATGGTGGTGGTGGCCCGCAGCACGTCAATGGCGATCGCACAGTCGGGCGCACCCTGCTCAGGCACTTCTTCAGGAGTATGGAATAGAAATAGTTTCACGGCTTAGCAATTTACTTAGGGGTTAATGATCGCGATCGGGGTCGCCAGGCGGGGGGTAACAACTCATTCTATGCGGGGAGTTGTCCCATTTCTCAAAAAAAGGAGCGCCCCGAGGAGCGCTCCTTAACTTGTGATTCTGCCGTTAAGCGGGGCAGCCTAGGGCAACCACTCCAACACCGCTTCGTCTTTGGTGTTGGTGCGGCGCGAGGGGGTAGCGCGATCGAAGGTCATGTGGATGGCGCGAGTTTGCTCGCCATCCGCCGCTACCGCCATGATTGGATAGTCGATATTGCCGTCCTGGAACGACATCTGGAACCGGAAAGTGCCATCGGAGTTGAGCTTGATCGGCTGCCCACCAATGGTGACAGTGGCATCGGGCTCGGTAGCTCCGTAGACGATCAGCTCGGCGTCGGCCACCAGCCAGAACTTGCGGGGCCGAATGGGCGGCGCAGAAGCTGAGAAGCCCGCCCCCGACATGGTCAGCCCAGCGCCCGACATGGTAAACCCCGCTCCGGTGAACCCGGCTCCCGACATAGTGAGTTCGTTGAAGGCACCAATGCCCGACATGGTAGGTACGCCAGCCGAGGCACCAGGGATAGCCCACAGCCCGGCTCCGGAGGGGAAGACGTAGGAGCTGATGGCCTTTTCGGGAGCCATGGAGCCCGGCACGTGGGAACCTGGCACGTGCTGCATGGAGCCAAAGAGTGACCCGGCGACCCGCTGGGCCTCGGTGGATTGGGTCATGGCATAGACTTCGTCGTAGATGGCGTTGGTGCTTTCGGCAGCACGCTGGCTAGGGTGCTTGAGCGCCGCTACAGCCTTGCCGCGCAGGTCAGCCTGCCAATCGACGGTGACAAAATGGTCTTCGACCCAGTCGGAGGGGTAAACCGGGGGAATGTGAACGGGCAGGGAGCGGGCCAGCACCAGCCAGCGGCCATCGTAGCAGAGGTAGCCGATCTCGGCCACGTAGTCGCGATCGCTCACTGGAATGGGCAAATACCACTCCCGCGCCATTTCGTCGCACTCATACTGCTGCAAGCTGTGGGGAGTCTGGCGCAGAAAATCAATATCGGTGACGTCGTAGAAGCGCAGCGCCAGCCGTGAGCCTCCCTGCCGCCGCAGCTCGTCTTTGTGGGTGTGGGGGATATCCCAGTAGCAGTAGGCCCATTGAGGGTCGCGGGGCATGAGCACAATGCGGCTTTCATCATAGCCGCTGGGCAAGTCGGCTAGGCCCTCATCCACGGTGGCCAAAACTTCCACCGAGGGCGGAGTTGGAGTCTGATAGGCAGGAGTTGCCCCAGCGGTAGCGCCGACCATAGCGGGTACCACCGCTGGCACCTTTGGGGCAGAAACTGGCGCTGCCCCAAAGGTGCGCTTGGCATCAATCGCTTGAATGGCCTCAATTAGCTCGATCTTACGCATGCGGCTATAGCGGGACACCTCATACTCACTGGCCACTTTGCGGAGCTGCCGCAGGGTCATTTCTTCTAGGGGTGGGCGGGGGGAAGACATAGAGCACTCTCCTCATAGAGACCAGGACGACAGACGATCAATCACGGCAGGCCGAAGGGGATAGCCACCAGCGGGGGAGCACGCTACCGATCCCGCGATTGGAATGAGACACCCCGCCTAGAGTTTCTTTGCCCAGCTGCCGGGCTTCAGGTTTAGGCGGGGATCAACCGTTGCCACGTAGCATGCCAAAAACCACTGCTGGGATCAAGCCCCTAGCAAGGCTTTTCTGGCCCTATTAGCGAGAGAGTAGGGATTTGGGGATCAATTTGTCAGTAAATCATGACAAATTGATCCCCATGCGTATTATTGCGTCATGAAATCATGACCTCAGCAACCAGCAGCACATCCCCTGCTAGAGTTTGGGGATGCGCTGGTCATGAACCTCGGCTCTCCTCAGGAGCGCGCTTAGCATGATTGAGTTTTGTTCTCTGTAGTCCGCCTATGACTTCTGACCCTGCTAATTCTGCCGACGTCGCCAAGGGCAGCCGCATCATCAGTCGGCTGCTGCCCCCCGCGATTCGCCTATGGCTGCACACTCAGCTCGACCACCTGGAGGGGCTAGAGTTTGCCATTGATGGTAAAGATCGACAGATTTTAGGTGGCTACCTGCCGGGAGTGACCCTGGCGGCTCGCCAGGCGGTGTACCAGGGGCTGCACGTCAGTCATGCTGAGGTCAAAGCCACAGATATTCGCGTCAATCTGCCACAGGTGCTGCGGGGCAAACCCCTGCGGCTGTTGCAGCCATTCCCGGTAGATGGCCAGGTGACGGTGCTGGCCGACGATCTGCGCGCTTCTCTGGGTTCCCCGTTGCTGGGGCAGGGATTGCGTGACGTGCTGAAGCAGCTGCTGGCCGGAGCCGTGTCCGAAAAGCAGGTGCCTCTGGTGCGCTGGCTGGGCGATGGGGAAGCGTCTTCCGAGGTCGATATTGCTCTGGCGAGCGATCGCCTGACGCTGCGCTGGCCAGGGACATCCTTTAGCAGGGATGCGTTGGAGCTAAGCCTGGGGTTGGCGATGCGGGATGGGCGGTGGCTGTGTTTAGAGCAGCCGGTGGCCACGGTGGTGCCCGCGACCGGAGAACCGCCGTGGCCGATCGCATTAGATGAGACTGCCTTTGACCTCGGATCAGAGGTCGATATTCGCCAGTTGGCGATCACCTCCGCAGGCATTGACCTGGTGGGTATGGTGCAGGTAATTCCAGCCGATTAGCCCAGACATCTCCATGGGTAGGGGCGAATGGAGTTCGCCCTCAGCTCACCGTGCGGGTCTAAGCCAGCCCAGGCTGCCGGTAAAAACCAATTGCGACCGATTGCGCTTGATCTTGCCTTGACCCGACATTCTCCGTGCCCTTAATCAGCCCCTAACTTTGGCTTTTTTCTCGGGCAGGTTGCGGGGTGGAATCGCCCGACCTGCATAAAACCGACGTTCTAGAATGCCCAAGCCCGCCCAGGCCGCAGCGGTGGATAACGGCAGCACCCCCAGCAGGATGGCGGCAAGGCCAGTGAGGTTACCCGTGGTGATCGCGATCGGCAGCAGCGACCAGACCACCGCACTCACGCCCAGCAGCCCCCAGCGCAATTTTTGAATCCGGTTCAGCGCTGTGCGGCAGCTTTTGCAGTGCTGGGTGTGGGAGTGGTAGCGATCGAGCAGCGCGGCTTGGCTCAACGCCGGTTCAAGGGATTGGCCAGGGAAGGGATCGGCCTCAAAGTCGTTGACCCAGTTGCGAAAGGCCAGCACGTAGCGATCGGCTTGGGTGGGCAGATAGCAGGCCTGGGCGTAGGTACGGTTGGCTTTCTCCAGTTCGCGCTCTTGAATGTGCAGAAAAATCTGGTCATCTTCGAGCACGCCATTATTGCCGATGTGGCTGTACCAGCGGGGCGTGAGGCCAATCACCGTGGCGGGCAGTTTCGACGAAAACTTAAAGGGAAATCGGGCAAACAATCGACACTTACCCTTGCTTGTCGGGGTGGCGTAGACCACGGTCAGGGTGCGGCCAAACTGCTTTGAGGTGAGGTCGTGGTACATCAGCGCCGGGGCGACGAAGGTGGTGTGCTGGGTTCCCAGCGTGCCCTTGCGGGGGCCTTCAGGCCAGAGCCCCTGAAATCCCTGCTTCCCGGCATTCAGCACCTCCATTTCCATGGGGGCCGCGTTTTCTCGCTTGCCCACGGTCTTGTGGTGGGTGTAAGGAATGTGGCTGGCATCCAGCACATTTTCGAGCAGAGTGAGGGCGTCGTAGGGCAGGTCGCGAAAGGTGTTGAGTACCACCCAGCCATCGGGATCTTCCTCAATGGGGCCGATAATGGGCACCTCAACTTGAGGTGCATTCTCGGCTTTGCCAGGATAGACAAACAGCAACCCCTGCCGGACGGCGGTGGGCATAGAGACAGCGCAGGCCCGACCCGACTGCTGAGCCTTGGCCGCTACCGCCTGCTGAGGAATATGGGTGCAGGCACCGTCGCCAGAGAATGTCCAACCGTGGTAGGGGCACTCTAGCTCGCCAGCTTCATTCACCCGGCCCTCCGATAGGGGGGCGAGACGGTGGGGGCATTTGTCTTCGAATACTCGCCAGGCTTGGCCGTTGGTATCCCACCAGATGACGATGCCCCGGTCGAGCAGCGTGAAACGGGTGGGCTGTACCGGGTCGAGGTCTTCTACATAGGCGACGGGGTACCAGGCCTCAGCCCAGTCAAACCGGTCGGGGTCGGGGCCTCCGGCGGGCAAAGCGGCGGTGAAACCCGTAGACTGGGGAGCGATCGCAACGGATGTCATGGGCTAGTCCCGGTAGTAAACCTCTCTTTACATTCTGCAATATTTTTGGGTAAGGGACTGAGTTAGACCAAGGCCTCTCACCGATGGGCGATTGGAAGGGAGCGCGCTGGCCCTACCCAAATCCCTGATCAAGGGTAGAGTGAGCTAGGGATAAGTCATTTTTGAGCTCTCAGTAGGCCTGCCCAGGCTGTTTTAGCCGTTTTGCCTAAATTCGGAGTAAAATCGTCTCAATTAAGTGCTTTTTGGGGATGGTATACTTTATCTTCTAGCCTAGTGGAGACAAGTTTAGGTAGCGCAAGTTTGCTACCCGTCGGAACCTGGTTCTGGGGCTAGAGTAGAAAAAATTGTTTCTTCGGCCCGATCCCGGCCTTTCCAATGGGCGGCAGTCGGGAATAGGGATAGGGGCTTTTGTATAGCTAATGGGGGAGCCTTACTGCGCAGTAGCTAGGTCAAAGGCGGACATAGCGGGTGATGGCTTGCCAACTGTAATTGCTTTTCTCTTGACTGTGTCTGACGCATGACGCGCCAATCCTTCCCCCAGCCCGATATTAATCAAGCGCAGATTCTAGGTATGGTGGCTGCAATCTGCGATGCGGCGGCAGCGGGCGGTGAGCTAGCGGTGTTGCTTCAGCAGGGGGTAGATCGGCTGCGATCGTTGCTCGATACCGACCGGGTTCTCGTCTATCAGGTGTTGTCGTCCCACGATGGTTTTGTCATTGCCGAGTCGGTAAATGCTCCCTGGCGGCCTTTGCGGGGCGAGAAAATCAGCGAATCCTGCTTTGCCAGTGATCAAGGGTGGCGCGATCGCCGGGGGCAGCTGAGCCTGGTGGCCGATGTGCGACACGGCACTCTGGCCTCCTGCTACACCGACCTGCTGAGTCGCCTACAGGTGCAGGCCTATCTAACGGTACCGATATTTTCGGGCTCCCGTTTGTGGGGCATGCTGATTGCCCACCACTGCCGCAGCCCCCGCCCGTGGAACCTATCGAGTCGTAACGTGTTGGTGCATGCCGCTCGCCACCTGGGCCAGAGCATTTATCAAAACGGTCTGCAACAGCAGATCCAAGCCTTCTCTGTCCGTAGCCAAACGGAGCAGCTCTTCGATCTCTTTACCCACCACGTTGAGCAGGTCTTGTTTATTCGCCATGCGGTGTCGGGCCAATTTTTGTACATCAGCGCAGCCTACGAGCGTATCTGGGGCCATTCACCAGCCTTGCTATACAACGATCCGGGCCTGTGGCTCCGGCAGGTGCATCCCGACGATTTGCCTGCGGTCCAGGCCTCCCTGGGGCGACAGTTTGACGGCCATTCGGTGCGACGGGAGTATCGCATTGTGCGTCCCAACGGCGATGTGCGCTGGGTGCAGGCCCATGTGCAAGTGGTCAACGATGACCACAATCAACCCCGCTATATGGTGGGCTGGGCCGAAGACTGCACCGATCGCCGCCAGTTGCAGGCCAGCCTCAGGGCCACCGAGACCGCCCTCAGCCGGCGAGTGGGACAAGAGCAGTTGTTGCGCATGCTGACGGCGCGCATGCGCGAAAGCCTCGATCTGGACACTATTTTGGGTGCCACAGTAGCTGGCATTAAAACGGTGTTTAGCGCCGACCGAGCGGTGATTTTTCAGATTTTGGCCAATGGCGATCGCCGCATTGCCCAGCAGGCCAGCAACCCCGACTACGGCACCATCGCCGACACCATGATTCCGCCTGGGCCACTGCCTGCGGCCTACCTAGAGAAGCTATATACGTGGCAGCCCTACATCATCAATGATCTTGCGGCAGAGTTCTGGTCTCCAGACCTGACCGCGTTTCTCTCGGCGATCAAGGTTAAGTCGGCGATGATTGCCCCCATTGCCCATCCCTTTGGGGGCGATTGCCAGCCCCTGTGGGGCATTTTGGTGGTTCATGCCTGCGGCGAACACCGCCAGTGGCAGCCCTTTGAGGCCAATATGCTGCAACACTTCGCCGATCAGCTCAATACGGCCCTGCACCAGGCCGAGCTGTACCGCCAGCTCCAGGCGGCGAACCAAGAGCTGGATCGCATCTCCAAGGTAGACAGCCTGACGCAGCTAGCCAACCGCCGCTGGCTCGATGAATACCTCAGCCAGCAGTGGCAGCAGCTGGCTCGAGAGCGCAAACCGCTGAGCGTAGTGCTGGCCGATGTCGATTATTTCAAACCCTATAACGACACCTATGGCCACGCCGCAGGCGACCAATGTCTGGTAGAAATTGCCAGCGCCATTCGCTTTGGCGTGCGTCGGCCCGCTGACCTAGCCGCCCGCTACGGCGGTGAAGAATTTGCCCTGGTGCTGCCCGATACCGATGCCGCTGGGGCCATTCGCGTCGTGCAGCTAGTGCGCTATCACCTGCAAACCCTCAATCTGCCCCACGGGGCTAGCCCCAGCGGCGATAGCATCACCCTCAGCTTTGGGATTGCCACCGTCACCCCTACCCCCGATCGCCCAGCCGTGGCCCTTCTAGAACTGGCCGACCAAGCTCTCTACGCCGCCAAAGACGCCGGTCGCAACCAGTACCAGGTGTTTAAGCCTCGGGACTAGGTTAGTGGCACGAGCACAAGTGCCGCGTAGGCCACAGCGGTCAGCGCTGCCGTGAGCCCCAGCAGTGCTTTGCTAAACCTAGAGCTGAGCCGGGGTAGCAGGTAGGCACTGGCGATCAGCACCAGCACCAGTTCTATCGTGGCTCCCAATCGGCCGAGGTGATCCACATCCCAATAGGAGACCGGGCTGATGAAGCGCACCGAGCTGAAAGGCCAAAAGTGCTGGTGGGCGTCGTCGTGGTGCAGGGGCAGGTCGGCCAGGTGGTGCAGCACCATGCTGGCTCCCAAAAACCCGATCGAGGGGCCGAACCAGGCGCGCCTGAGGCTATAGCCTAGCGCCACCCCCAGCAGCCCCAGGGGAATGGAGTTGCCCACGGCAAAGATGGCCTGCCAGGGCTGGCTGTAGTAAGCCTCGCTCCAAATAGTTTGCTCGGGTAGACCCTGCCAGCGAGCCCAGCCGTAGAATACAAACATAGCCGCATCGGGGATCAGCGCCCCGCTCAAGAGCGGCCAGGTCATAGCTGGGGCCACCGGGCGACGCAGCAGCGCCAGGTTGAGAATTAGGTGACTGGGAGTATTCATAGGGTTTATGGTACATCGACCGATTTATCTCGACTGCCACGCGACGACCCCGGTAGATCCGCGAGTGGTGGAGGCGATGCTGCCGTTTTTTACCGAGCACTTTGGCAACCCCGCCAGCCTCACCCACGCCTACGGCTGGGAGGCCGAGGCAGCAGTGACGAAGGCCAGGGAAACTATTGCCGCTGCTATTCACGCTAGCCCGGAGGAAATTGTCTTTACCAGCGGGGCCACCGAGGCCAACAACCTGGCGATCAAGGGCATTGCCGAAGCCTGCTTTAGCCAGGGGCGACACATCATTACGGTGCAGACCGAGCACAGCGCCGTGCTCGATCCCTGCCGCTATCTCGAATCTTTGGGCTTTGAGGTCACCTACCTGCCAGTGCAGCCCGACGGACTGGTGGATCTCGATGCTCTGGAGAAAGCGTTTCGCGACGATACTGTGCTGGTGTCGGTGATGGCGGCTAACAACGAGATTGGGGTGCTGCAACCCCTGGCCGAGATCGGGGCGCGGTGCCGCGATCGCAAGGTCTTTTTCCACAGCGACGGAGCCCAGGCGATCGCCAAAATTCCCCTTGACGTCGAGGCC
>JANPIO010000174.1:0-19057 GCA_031425055.1 Phormidium sp. VAR_61_metabat_6 | reverse complement strand
CAAGGCCAGCACCCGCAGGACAACTGCTGAGCATAGGGCGACACGCTGACGACCGCATAAAATAGGGTGCGTTTACGGTATGAATCAGCCCTGCCCCCTTAAAGGGGGCAGGGCTGATTCATACCGTAAACGCACCCTATTTCATGCGGTCGTCAGCGTGTCGCCCTATGCTCAGCAGTTGTCCTGCGGGTGCTGGCCTTGCTGGCAATGACAGCCTAGACTCCATCGTCGTGGGCAAAGCGATTGTAGAGAAAGTCGAGGGCATAGTTGCGCAGCTGATAGTATTGGGGGTCTTCCATAATCTGGTCGCGATCGCGGGGCCGCTCAAAGGGGATATCCATCACCTCGCCGATGGTGGCGGCGGGGCCGTTGGTCATCATCACTAGGCGATCGGCCAGGAATAATGCCTCGTCAATATCGTGGGTGATCATCAAGACGGTGCAGCGGTGGTCGTTCCAGATCTTCAGCAGTTCTTCTTGGAGTTCTTCTTTGGTGATGGCATCGAGGGCTCCAAAGGGTTCGTCGAGAATCAGCACCTCGGGACGAATAGCCAGGGCGCGAGCGATGGAGACTCGCTGGCGCATGCCGCCGGAGATTTGGTCGGGGCGCTTGTCGGCGGCTTCGGTGAGCCCCACCATGGCCAGGTGGTCGCGCACGATCGCGCGCTTTTGGGCCTCGGGTTTGTTGGGCCACACCGTTTTCACCGCCAGATACACGTTCTCGAACACCGTGCGCCAGGGCAGTAGGGCATAGTTTTGGAAGACGACCATGCGATCGGGGCCGGGTTTGAGAATGGGCTTGCCGTTGAGGGTGACGGAGCCGCCGGTGGCCTGCTGAAAGCCTGAGACCAGGCTGAGCAGAGTCGATTTGCCGCAGCCGGAGTGGCCGATAAAACAGACGAATTCGCCTTGTTGAATGGTGAGATTGACGTTTTCTAGTACTGGGAATACGCCTTTGGTGGTGGGGTAGCTTTTGGAAACCTGATCGAAGACTAGAAAGCCCTGGTCAGAGGTAGGTTGGGCATGGTCTACCAATTCGGGATGGGCGGGGCGACGGGATTTGAGCTTGAGAGGGGTGGGTTGCATGGTTGTTATTCCTGAATTATTGGTGGGGATGTTTTGAGGGGTGGGGGAATGTAGGGATGTGGGGTAATCGGGAAGGTAAGGTAGGGGGCGGGGAAGGTGGGGAAGGACACCGGCCTGTCATCGCCCTATCTCCTCCATCGCCCTATCTCCCTTATCCTCCCTATCTCCCCTACCCCATCACTCCCTACGCCGCCAAGGTCGCCATGCGCCCATCCAACACCACCTCGGCGATGGTGATGTCGCGTTTGATGGCGAGGCCATTGAGGTAGCCGATCGGGTCTTCGGCGTCGAAGTCGGTGCCGTCGAATAGGTGAATGCTGCCGCGAGTGAATTTGGCGTCGAGCAGGCCCAGTTCGCGGGCGGCGGTGCTGTAGACATCGACCCGCACAATGCGTTCGAGAATCTCCAGCCAGTTGCGGGGGAAGGGCACGTCGCCCCAGCGGGCTAGCTGGGCCATGTGCCAGAGGTGTTCGGTGCGGCTGGGCCGGTTGGCCCCGTTGCCAAAGAACAGGTGGTGGGCGTACTCGCGCATGGGCTTTTGCAGGTCACAGACTTTGGTATGGGGGCTGCCCAGGTGGATGTACTCGATCGGGGTGCCCAGGTAGGCCCGCTGGGAGAGAATCTGGCGAATCTCAAGCTCGTTTTCGGGGTCGGCGCAGTAGCTACAGGCGTCTAGCAAGGCCTTGGTGAGGGCGATGTGGGTGTTGGGGTAGGCGTTGGCCCAGTCCTCGCGCACGCCCAGCACTTTGCCGGGGTGGCCGTCGTAAATTTCGCGATCGGTGGCGATGGTAAAGCCCACTTCGTCCATGGCGGCACGCAGGTTCCAGGGTTCGCCGACGCAGAAGCCATCGATCGCATTGTTCTTCAGATCCACCACCATCTGGGCGGGGGGAATGGTTTGCAGGGCCAGATCGCGATCGGGGTCGATGCCGCCCGCCGCTAGCCAGTAGCGCAGCAGCAGGTTGTGCATTGACGAGGGGTGCACCATGCCCATACGGTGCTGGGTTTCGGGGGTGCGGTGCAACATCTCCCGAAAACTGTCGAGGCTGTGAACGCCTTGGTCGTAGAAACGGCGAGATAGGGTGATGGCGTTGCCGTTGCGAGTCATAGTCAGCGCCGAAACAACCGGCAGGGGCTGATTGTTATGGCCGCCCAAGGAAAACCACAGAGGCATACCCGACGGCATTTGGGCAGCATCGAGATAGCCTCCGGCGATGCCGTCGACAATGCCGCGCCAGCTGGTTTCGCGTATCAGATTTACTTCATCAAGCCCATGCTTAGCAAAGAAGCCTTTTTCTTTAGCGATCGCCACCGGGGCGCAGGCGGTCAGCGGCACAAAGCCAATGTCGAGATTCACCTTCTCTAGGCCGTGGCGGGCGACTACGGCGGTTTTGAGGGCGCGGCGCTTCTTGATGCGCTTTTGCTGGTTGAGGAAGTAGATGATCTCGCTGCGCAGGCTGTAGTAGCTGGGGTGCTCCACCACCTCCATGCGCTTGCGCGGGCGGGGAATATCGACGTCTAAAATGTTGCCGATTTCGGCACCGGGGCCGTTGGTGAGCATGACGATGCGATCGCTGAGCAGCACCGCCTCATCCACATCGTGGGTGACCATGACGGCGGTGACGTTGTTCTCATCGCAGATCCGCATCAATTGCGTTTGCAGATTGCCGCGAGTCAGCGCATCCAGCGCCCCAAAGGGTTCATCCAGCAGCAGCAGCTTGGGGCGAATGGCCAGGGCACGGGCGATCGCCACCCGCTGCTTCATGCCGCCAGAGAGCTGGTCGGGCCACTTGTCGGCGGCCTGCTGCAAACCCACCAGGTTAATGTGCTCTTCAACAATGGCGTGGCGATCGCCCTTGGACAAGTCACCATAGACCGAGTTCACCGCCAGAGCAATGTTTTCGCGCACTGATCGCCAGGGCAGCAGCGAATAGTTTTGGAAGACCACCATGCGATCGGGGCCGGGTTCGGTGATTTTTTTGCCCTCCAGAGTGAGCACCCCCGAACTGGGCAGCGAGAGTCCCGCGATCATGTTCAAAAGGGTCGATTTGCCACAGCCCGAGTGGCCAATAAATGAAACAAACTCTCCGGTTTTAATCGTTAGATCAATTCCTTTGAGGGCAATATACTCACCACCATCGGATAGGGAAAATACCTTATCTACCTGATCCACCGCCACTAATAAACTCATGGTTCTATCCTCGCGATCGTTGTGAAATTGAAGGTATAGGGTGGGCATTACCCACCACCCAAACTTGCAAAAATCTAAATCCCCCGTGGTTCAATAAATCCTAGGTACGGTGCATTGCGGTTCATAAACTGGGGGTTTTAGCCGAGTCTTGGGGCCGCGAATGCACCCTACGGTTTTTCTACTTCCTGGCCGGAGCAATCTTCATCTGCAAAAGGGCGATCGCGCGATCGAGCAGCAGCCCCACAAAGCCGATATAAAACACCGCCAAGATAATCTCGCTGATATAGTTCTGCTGGTAGGCATCCCAGATAAAGAAACCGATGCCCACAATCCCCGACATCACGATTTCTGCCGCAATAATCGCCAGCCAGGCCAGACCAATCGCAATCCTCAGCCCGGTGAAAATATAGGGCAGCGCCGACGGAAACAGAATATTCAGGTAATAGTCTTTGCGCGAAAGCTGCAACACCTTGGCCACGTTTTCGTAGTCTTCCGGAATTTGCTTTACCCCTTCAATGGTGTTGATCAAAATCGGCCACACAGCGGTAATAAAAATTACGAAGATAGCGGCAGGCTGGTTTTGCTGTAGCGCCACCAGGGCAATGGGCACCCACGCCAGCGGGGCCACCATGCGCAAAAACTGAAAGATTGGGTAAGTGGCCTTATTCAGCCAAGGGCTAGTGCCTACCAAAACCCCAACCGAAATACCGACTATAGCCGCAGCGGTGTAGCCCTGAGCCACCCGGCCTAGGCTGGCCCAAGTTTGCCAAAAGAGCCCCTTATCTAACCCGCCCAAGTCGTAAAACGGATACAGCAATAGCTCGCGAGTGCGGGTATCAGTCCACAAACTCAGTGGCCCCGGCAGCCGCGTCAGACCCGACCACGCCACCAGCTGCCACACCGTCAAAAACACCGCAATACCAATAATGGGTGGAATCAGGTCAGCGCCCTGCTTTTTCCAAAACTGCTGCACCGAAGCCAGAACTGGGTTAGGACGCGCTGGCCTACGAACTTGAGATTGAGTAACCATAGTTGCTGTACCTGGGTTAAAAAGAAAAGATTACGAACGGTTTGAGGAGGAAACCTACCCCGGCCTTTCTTTGGGGAGACTGGCCGAGGTAGGCTGGTTCAGACACCGAGGCAAGGGGGAACGGGGCTGCTGTGGTCGATGGGTACCCCATGCTCTTGCCCGTGGTCATCTCTCTCTGAACCAGTACTGAGGGGAGGAGAAGGGGTGGATGGGTGAATGTATGGATATGTGGAGCGTTGGGCCTGATCACCCGCCTACCCATCTACCCCTCTCCTTCCTAGACCCGCTTAACCTGAAGGCTGCTGAGGTATGCTTCAGGGTTGGCGGGGTCAAACTTGATGCCGTCGAAGAAGGTTTCGACGCCGCGAGACGTCTCGGCAGGAATATCGGCGGTAAACCCTGCTTCGGTGGCGGCTTCGCGCCAGAGGTCTTCGCGGTTGACCGCATCGACGATGCGTTTAGCGGCGTCAAAGTCGGTGAGCTGGTCTTTGTGAAAGCCCCAGCGCATGCTTTCGGTGAGAAACCATAGGTCGTGGCTCTTGTAAGGATAAGAGACGCTACCCTTGGGGTCTTTCCAATACAGTGGCCCGGCATCAAAACTAGTGACGTTAGATTTGCCATCGCCCATGGTGTAATCGCCTTTGAAAGGATTCGCCAGCACTTCAGGAGGAATGTTGAAGTAGTTGCGCCCCGCGGTGAGCTGCACTAGCTCATCACGGTTTTCGGGCTTATCGGCCCACTGTTGGGCTTCCATAATGGCTTTGAGCAGAGCCTTGGTCGCTTTGGGGTTGGCATCGACCCAATCGGCTCGGATTGCCAGGTATTCCTCAGGGTGAAAGCTCCACATTTCGTGGGTTAGAGCCCCTAAGAAACCAATTTTGTCGCTCACAATTCGGTAGGGCCAGGGGTCGCCGGTGCTGAAGGCATCCATGGTGCCGTTACGCATACCCTGTACCGTCTCGGCGGAAGGCACCGTCAACAGCTCAATGTCTTGGTCAGGGTCAATGCCGCCAGCGGCAAACCAGTAGCGAATCCAGAAATCTTGGTTGGCGTTGGGAAAGGTAAAGGCTGCCTTAAACTTGCGTCCCTGGCTAGCAGAAAAACCCTTGATGTAGTCTGCCGCCCCAGAAACATCTAGCCCCAAGCCTTTGCCTTGGTGCATATTGGCAATAGCAATGCCATTTCCCTGAGTGTTGAGCATCGCCAACACGTACATAGGAATCTTATTACCGCCGGTAATAATGCCTTCGCTGAGCAGATGGGGCATGGGCATTTGCCACTGGCCACCGTCAATGCCGCCTCCGGCAGAACCAATGGTGACGTTATCCCGTGCAGCGGCCCAACTCGCCTGCTTAGCGACTTCTACCTCGGTCATGCCGTACTTGGCAAAAAAGCCCTTTTCCTGAGCAATGATCAGCGGTGCCGATTCCACGATGGGAAGGTAGCCCAACTTGACCTTGGTAGTTTCGGGGGCGTCACCGGCGGCCACGGGGCCAGGGGCAGCGGTGGCCGCCGATGTGGTGGCGTTCGTAGCCGAGGGGGGATTGCCCAAACAGCCTTTGAGCAGCAGCGAACTAGCCGCCGATACACCAGCGGTAACCAAAAACTTGCGACGTGAATAATCGGACATAAAACCTCCTATTAGCAATCTCCGCAGGGGGAGCGCCGGTAGCTAAATGACTATGGATCAGTTGAAAAGCTGTGGGTGAACAGACTGGCTCACGAGGTTTACACCCCAGGCGGCCTAGGGCTTTGACTAAAGAGAATGTCTAGACCATGCATTGATTTAAGTCAATTGCATATTTCTTTTGCATGAAAGCAAGTCTATAGCTATTTGTAAGCCAGTGGATCACCTTGATGAGCAGGTTTACAATGCAATTTTTAATTTAATTGATAGGCCTGGCTTATTTAGGGTGATTTATCTATAGCCTCAATTAATATTGCCGCTATATTTACGGCATGCACGCGATTGGTCACAGCCCTGAGTTGTCCTATGGAGGGGAAGACCAAGAGAATGCCGGCCGGGGTTAAACCAGAACAAAATGGGGCAAATGAGCGATCGCGCCTATTCGGGCACCAAATCGCTGCTGCACAGAAAGACGTAGGTGGTAACCCGTAGAACGCCCCCGCCGCCGCAAAAAACTTCAGTAATGCCTAAGCAAACTGCTCTGGGTCATCCTGCTGTATGCGTGACAAGCTCTCACAAACGCCCAAAATTAGAATGTTTTGGGATGTTCCCCTTCTCTCGTTGTAGGCCATGCAGCAGGACTATAGGCTGCTGTAGCTGGATGGATTACAGGATCAAAGAGTGAGACTGCAATAATTAATTATTGCAGTCTCACTCTTTGAAAAGTATGCCAGGAGGCGGGCTTGAACCGCCGACACGAGGATTTTCAGTCCTCTGCTCTACCAACTGAGCTATCCCGGCTAGGGGTGCGAATTTCAGCGCTCACTTAAGATAGCAAGCTAACGTCACCCCTGACAAGGCCACTGCGAAAAAATGCTGCCGCTTTCTATTGCACCTCGCGCAGGCGGGCCACCTTGAGGTAGAAATTACCGGCACCTTGTCCGGCGTAGGCGCTCACCCGCACCGTATAGGTGCCTGACTCGCCAATGCGGGCGAACAGCAAAGAATTAGTAGTGCCATCGGGGCCATCGTCGTTTTCGCCTACGGTGACGCCGTCTTTGGTCATTAAAATGACCAGAGTGTCAAACTCTTCAGAGGTGACATCGACTGCCACTTGATCCCCTGCCTCTAGATTGACCGTATAGTCGCGGGCAAACCCACCGGTACCAGTGGGGATATCGCGATCGCTCAGGATATCGTTAACTTCTCGGGATGCCGGTAGCGAAATAGGCGAATAGACCGTAGTCTGCGCCTTGGCTGGCAGCGAAGTCAGCGCTAGGGTAGTCAATGCCAGAGGAAGCAGGCCGTGCTGTAACCGGAGGTGAAATTGCATAGATTGTGAAAGATTTAGAGAGACAGATTTGCCCAAAGGCACGAGATCGTGCTCATTATGGCCTAATTTTTGGGGTTGCTTCGAGAACTAAAAGAGTCTACATATAGTTGGTTCTCAAGGGTTGAGGTCGGCCTACCGTCCAACTCTCCGGAGGGCTTGCGGGTTCAGGGCTCGGTGAGCTGCGGTTTTGGTTGCATCGTTTCTTAATTTCGTTGCTACACTCACAGACGACCAATGCCCTAGGTATGCCGCCCTTGTCCATGCTAGAGCGCCCTCGCTATCGTTCAGCGTCATCAAAGCCTCATGCCAAGCGCAAGCGGCGGCGATCCCGCAGACCTCGGTTGATGATGATGGCCCTGATCAGCAGCACCCTGCTGCTGTTTGCATTTCGTGGTGCCAGCGAATACTGGCGTCAGCCCCTCGAATTTAGCCAGCGCCCGGTAGGGCAAATTGTTAACCGGGCCGAAGTTGCCACCGGCATTCGCCAGATTCAAACCGCCAATGGACGGCCTACCCTCAACCCGCTACCCCTGGCTGAAGAGGTTTGGACCTGCGAGGTGGTAGTAATTGGCGGCACCCTGGGCGGCGTTGCCGCCGCCTCCCAGGCGATGAAAACTGGCGTCACCACCTGTCTGATTGAGCTCACCCCATGGCTAGGCGGGCAGATCAGTTCCCAGGGAGTATCGGCGATCGACGAATCGCGAGCGATGCGATGGCGACGCAATTTTTCCCCCAGCTGGGAGGCGTTTAAGGATCTGATTAAGCGCCAGCCCGTCTATCCCCCTGATTGGACGGGGTTACCTGCCCAGCTGCCGGTTGAGAGAACCAATAGCTGCTGGGTAGGTGAACTATGCTTTACGCCCCGTGCCGGGGCCACGGCCGCCGAAATGTGGATGCGGGACGCGGCGCAGAATGCCCCTGAGAGTCGCTGGGCTACCTCTACTGCCTTTAAAGGGGCTGCCTTCGATGCCTCGGGTCGCTACGTAACGGCGGTATATGGAGTGCGGCGCGTTCCCCTCGATCCGGGCTACGTGCCGACGGGGCGGCTCTCTCAGGAGCTAGGGCGGTGGTACGCCTGGTCAGACGATGAGGCCTACAACAAAATTCCCATTCGCCTACAGCCGCCGCCGAACCGCTCCATGATTGTGATCGACGCGACGGATACTGGCGAGCTGGTGGGCTGGGCTAACCTGCCCCACCGCATTGGATCTGATGGCCAGGGCTTTACCGGAGAAGTCAACGCGCCGCCGCAGGATAATCCTGACTGTACCCAGGCTTACACCTATCCCTTTGTGCTGGCTACCCTCGACGACAAGAACGAAAGCCTCAAGGAGCTGCAAAAGCTAGAGCCTGCTCTGTCTAAGGCCGATCACCGCAAAGAATTTAATCTGGAAGGGTTTCCATTTTTTGACTTTGGCAGTGTGTTTAACTATCGTCGCATTGTCAGCCAGCGGGCGGGGAACTCAAACGTCAACCGCACCCAACCTGGTGAAATGACTTTAGTCAACTGGAACAAGGGCAACGACTGGCACTTTATGGACCCGCCTTTGGTGTTTACCGAAGAAGATGTTCGCCTGTCAGGGCAGCGCCAAGATTGGCTCGGCGGACTATCGACCGAGTCACTTAACCATGGTGAAGCTCATGCGCTCCAGTTCGCCGAGTGGCTGATCGAAAAAGAGAGCACCAGCAAGCTGTCACTGACGTTTTTGCGGGGGGATGAGTCACCCCTAGGTACTGAGTCCGGCCTCAGTATGGTGCCCTATATTCGTGAGGGCCGCCGCATTTTGGGCCGCCCAGCCTACGGTCAAGACAGCTTTATGGCGGTGGAGGCCGACCTGCGAGAAGACATGACTGGGGGACGCGATTTTAGAACAACGGCTGTGGCCCTGGCCCACTATGACATTGATATTCACGGCTGTCGCTACCGATCTTGGCGACCTTCCTACGAGGCAGCAGGGGCCAGCATTAAAGAATTTGTGGTGCGACCGTTGCAAATTCCCCTAGAGGCGCTGGTGCCCCAGGGCGTTGACAACGTGCTAATTGGCGGTAAGAGTGTGGCCGTTAGCCACATCGTCAATGGCGTAACGCGGGTGCATTATGGCGAGTGGAGTATTGGCGGAGCGGCCGGAGCGACGGCGGGCTGGCTGCTGCGCTACGCCAGGCCCGATGATCTGACCCCGGCCCAGGTGGTGGTGACTGGACAGATGCCTGCTCTGCAACAATTTTTGATCGACCAGGGGCTGAAATTTACCTGGTGATCAGGGCAGGTATGGCAAAAGAACGAAAAAATGCCTGATAGGCTTGAATCCTGCTTTTTGGGCGATCCTTTGAAATGGGCAATTCGCGCAGGGGAAACGACTTTCAGCGCGATCGCTGTCTAGGGCTAAATTCTACTGTCCCGAGCTGGCAAACCCTAGCTCAGTAAACACAGCCTTGACCTATCCTAGAGGGTGCTGAGCGATGGCAGAGTGGATGGGCCAGATGCTACGGCGAATTGGGTGGCGGCGATCGCTCGCTCTCCTCTTAGTGCTGGTGCTAACCAGCTGCGCCATACCCCAGATCAAGGCTGAAGACCGGCTGTTTTTGCCGCTCACCGTTGAGCTAATCGATGTCTATACCCTGCCGCCCCAAGAGTTTGAGGGCACCACGGTGGGCGGGCTGTCGGCCCTAGCCTATGATCGCCCCCGCGATCGGCTCTATGCCCTCTCTGACGACCGGGGTCGCTTTGGCCCCGCCCGGTTTTATACCTTCGCTATTACCCTGAAGCGCAGCGGCCCGCCTAAGTTTGACACGGTCACCCTCGAAGCCGTTACCCCCCTGCTCAATGCCGAGGGCAACCCCTACCCCCAGGGCAGCATCGACCCCGAAGGTATCGCCCTATCGCCCCGCGACACGCTGTTCATTGCCAGCGAGGGAGATGTTCGTCAGAGTGCGCCACCCTTCATCGGTGAGTTTAACCGCGAAACAGGACGGGCGATCGCCACCCTACCGCTGCCCGAGCGATACCTGCCCGACGACCCTGACAGCCCCACCCAGGGGGTGCAAAACAACCTTAGCCTAGAGGCTCTCACCGTCACCGGGTCACCCAGCGGCGCGGGCATGACTGAGCCCTTTCGCCTGTTTGCGGCCACCGAGTCAGCTCTGGTGCAAGACTATAACGACGACCCTAGTCAGCCCCTCAACAGCCGCTTTTTGCACTACCTCATCGGCGACGACCAAAATACGCTGATCGCCGAGCATCGCTATCCGCTCGATTTAGAGCCTTCTGGCGCGGTGGTGAACGGCCTCACGGATCTGCTCGCGATCGACCCAGCCGGGCACTTTCTTGCCCTAGAGCGAGCCTTTGGCCTAAGGGGGTTGCAGGTGAAGCTGTACCAACTGGCTACTGGCGGCGCGACCGACACGTCGACAATCCCCAGTCTGAGCGGCAATGGGTTGGGCAGTTCACCCATCCGCAAGCAGCTGGTGCTCGATTTTGCTGAGACGCCCTTGGCGGTAGATAACCTGGAGGGCATGACCCTGGGGCCACGCCTGCCCGACGGTAGCCAGAGCCTGCTAATGGTCAGCGACAACAACTTGGAGGGCGATCGCGCCACCCAGCTAATTCTGCTGCGTTTGC
The DNA here is from genome assembly GCA_031425055.1 of Phormidium sp. VAR_61_metabat_6. Lineage (GTDB taxonomy): Bacteria > Cyanobacteriota > Cyanobacteriia > Phormidesmidales > Phormidesmidaceae > Nodosilinea. Next base: position 8,172 of record JANPIO010000174.1, on the reverse strand, counting down.
AGATGTAGTGCTTTTATCGCACCAAAGCAAAACGTGGGCGATAGTTTCAACCCATCGCCCACAAGATATTGCGCTCCAGCCCCTAGCAACAGTTGCAGAGAGGTTAATTAGCTAACAGCGCTGCCGATCGCCCCTTTGAGAGCCGCAATACCCTGCTCGACGCTGGCCCACAGGCCCATATCAGGCTCTTGACCCGCTATTTCACGCGTGCCAACAAAGTACAGCACGCCCTTAAGAACTTCTTGGTGAGCCCGATTTTCAAAGTTAACTTTGTTGAGCGGCTCCATGGCATCTTGAAGCTCATCGCTCAAGGTTTGACCCACTTTGTGCAGCACCAAACCATTCATCGCCTGCTGGTGCTTTAACAATTCAAGCTGAAAAAACTTGTCGTAGAGGGATAGTTCTGAACCGGCCATCATTTTGGTGACGGATTCAGCATGTTTTTGAGTAATATCGCGTGGCTCTGCTGCGGAACCTAGTTTAGTCACAGCCTCGTCGATGTTGCTGAGGTTGGCGCGATCGCTCTTTAGCATCCCTTCAAGACGCTCACGAATGGTGTGGTCATCGGTGGCCGCCATTAGCTTTTGCTCGATGTCAATCAAGACATTTTGAAAAAGCTTTAGGTCAGCAAGCTTGGTTGATAGGGTTGTCATATCAGTCATTAGATGTATTCCTAACTAAAAGTTTATTACTCACAATTCTTATGATTCCGTAATAATTTAGGGGTATCCTCTCTCTTTGGAAAGGTTCGAATCAAAAGCCATATCGACCGTTCGTATCGGTTGGGCAGAAATTAATGCATTAGGCCAACTCCCCCGGTTCCTGCTCCACACCATCTACCTAACAGCAGACCAGGGCTGCCCTACCCAATTGCTACCATAGCGATAGCGTGCAAGTAGGAAGACGGGGCAATGTGTGGACGGTTCAGTCTCAACAAAACCGGTGACGATTTAGCCGATGATTTTTTGCTGCGGTCTACTCCCCCCGTCATGCCGCGTTACAACATTGCGCCTAGTCAGCCCATCGCTGCGATGGTGGCTACCCCCGAAAATCCAGAGCCCCACTTCGACTTTCTGCAATGGGGGCTAATTCCTAGCTGGGCCAAAGACCCCGCCATTGGCAGCCGAATGATCAACGCTCGCGCCGAGACTGTGGTTGAAAAGCCGTCGTTTCGGGCTGCTTTTAAACGCCGACGCTGCCTGATCTTGGCCGATGGGTTTTATGAATGGGAGACCATTTCTGGCCGCAAAACCAAGCAGCCCCACTATATTTTTCTCAAAGACCATGCGCCCTTTGCCTTTGCGGGGCTATGGGAACACTGGAGCGACCCAACCAGCGGCAGCGAACTGCAAACCTGCACCATTCTCACTACCGCAGCCAACGAGCTGATGGAGCCAATTCACAACCGGATGCCGGTTATTTTGCCCCCCGAAGACTATGCGGCCTGGCTCGACCCTGACTACTACCAGCCCCAAGCGCTCCAAGAGATGCTGCGCCCCTACGACGACGGGGCAATGGATCGCTACCCGGTTTCGACGGTGGTCAACAAACCCCAGAACGACCTACCCGGTTGTATCGAACCTTTAGAGGAGGAGTCATCGGAGGACAATTAGAAAGGTTTGCCCTTCTCTTGCCGCTGGTGTTGCAGGGCTTCCTCGTACCACTCCAGCTCAGCCAAAAAGGAACCCAGCCGTTTGACCAAAGCGGGATCTTGGGGAGAGCCTTCGGCATCAAGGGTTTCCGTGATGTTTGAGATGGCAAACATCGACGAAATGGTGGGCATGCCCAGCTCGCCCAGAAATACCCGCAGGTGAACGGCGGCCCGCACACCCCCAAATCCGCTCACTGAGTAAGAGACAATTCCCGCCGGGCGAAAGTAGTACTCTTCTAGAAAGTGATCCATCAAATTGCTCAGCCCCGGCAGAATGGAGTGGTTATATTCGCCAGTGACCACCACAAACCCGTCGGCGGTGCGAATATGCTCAGCCAATTCTTCCATTTTGGCTGGAGCCTGGCCGGGTTCGTACTCTTTATACATGCGATCGAGCAGGCCAAAGTCGTACTCTAGGGCATCGGCAAACACCGTGGTGTGGCCCCGCTGGCCCAGCTGATCGAGCAAAAATTTTGCCGCCCGAATACCATTGCGATCGCGCCGGTAAGAACCGTAGAAAACCACTGTTTTGAAGGCCATGCAAAAAACCTCTGCTAGGAAATAATCTGGGCCAAAGCCACCGCCCTATCCTAAGCTTGAGGCAATCTTTAGCAAACAATCTAACTGGGTATTTTTGGCCCTACCGCACCAGGCGAGGATACAATCGACCGCAAAACGCGATCAGCACTGCGGCCACGCCCACCAAAATCGAGACGCTCAGCCCTAGGCTGTAGCTGCCCGCCGGTTCTACCAGCATCAGGTTGCGCAGGGCATCGACCATATAGGTCAAGGGGTTGAGTCGCGACACCACTTGCAGCCAGGCGGGCATGATTGCGATCGGATAGATTGCGTTGCTGGCAAAAAACAGCGGCATCATCATCAGCTGCCCCACGCCCATCACCCGCTCGTGGGTCTGCGCCCAGCAGGCGACAATCAGCGAAAAGGTGGAGAATAGCGCCGCGCCTAGCATCACGACTAGAGCCACGCCGAGAATCGCGAGGGGGTTCCAGTTAATCGCCACGCCCATCAGAGCCGCCACAATATAAATGATCAGCAGCTGCGACAGGCCCCGCACCCCGGCCCCGATCGCCTTGCCCAGCACCAGAGCCGACTTGGGCGCAGGGCTGACCATCAGCTTATGCAAAATCCCCAGATCCTTCTCCCAAATCACCAGCAGCCCGGTAAAGATCGACATAATCTGTTGACTAGCCCCCGCTGCACTAAGCGCTCGACCATGGCCGACATGGTGGGCCGGGCAAGCCCATCGATTGAAGAAGCTCTAAAACCTCAGGAATGGCCTTAAGCTGATGCTCAACTTGTCTTCTGTAAAAAAATTTTTCCAGTTCCCCAATCTTTCATTCGGTGGTTTACAGGGCCGCCAAACCTGGTAGATTGTCTTGGTATCGGCAAAGAGATTGAAGCATTGATATGAAAGTCCTTGTAATTGGCGGCGACGGCTATTGCGGGTGGGCAACCGCTCTCTACCTCTCCAATCGTGGCTACGAAGTCGGGATTCTTGATAGCTTGGTGCGTCGTCACTGGGATGCTCAGCTTCAGATCGAGACGCTGACCCCCATTGCCCCCATCCAAAGCCGTCTCCAGCGCTGGAAAGACCTCACCGGCAAGCACATTGACCTCTACGTCGGCGACATCAACGACTACTCCTTCCTGGAGAAGACGATGCTTGAGTTTGAGCCGGGCGCTGTGGTGCACTTCGGCGAACAGCGATCGGCCCCCTTCTCGATGATCGACCGTGAGCACGCCGTGCTGACCCAGGCTAACAACGTGCTGGGCAACCTCAACCTGCTCTACGTGCTGCGCGATCACTTCCCCGAGTGCCACCTGGTCAAGCTGGGCACCATGGGCGAGTATGGCACCCCCAACATCGACATCGAAGAGGGCTACATCACCATTGAGCACAATGGTCGCAAAGACACCCTGCCCTACCCCAAGCAGCCGGGTTCGTTCTACCACCTCAGCAAGGTGCACGACTCCCACAACATTCACTTCGCCTGTAAGGTGTGGGGCCTGCGCGCCACCGACCTCAACCAGGGTGTGGTCTACGGCGTGCTCACCGAAGAGACCGGCATGGATGAGCTGCTGATCAACCGCCTCGACTACGACGGCATTTTTGGCACCGCTCTCAACCGCTTCTGCGTTCAGGCGGCGATCGGTCATCCCCTCACCGTCTATGGCAAGGGCAGTCAGACCCGCGCATTTCTCGACATTCGCGACACCGTGCGCTGTGTGGAAATTGCGATCGCCAACCCCGGCGACCCCGGCATCTTCCGCGTCTTCAACCAGTTCACCGAAATGTTTAGCGTTGGCGACCTGGCCATGATGGTGAAGAAAGCCGGCAACACCTTAGGCGTTGATGTTGAAATCGACCACATCGACAACCCCCGTGTTGAGGCCGAAGAGCATTACTTCAACGCCAAAAACACCAACCTGCTAGAGCTGGGTCTACAGCCCCACCTGCTGTCTGACTCGCTGCTCGACAGCCTGCTCAACTTTGCTGTCAAGTACAAAGATCGCGTCGATAAGAACCAGATTCTGCCCAAGGTTCAGTGGCGGCGCGATTAGTAAGTAAATGGGCCAAAATCACAACGTGATTTTGGCCCATTTATAGGTTTGTTCTTCTAGATTCAATCATCTCTTTAGCCCCCTCAATTTTTATGCGGATTGCTCTCTTCACCGAGACCTTTTTGCCGAAAGTAGACGGCATTGTGACCCGTCTCAAGCACACCGTTGACCACTTGCAGCGCCAGGGCAACCAGGTTTTAGTGTTTTCCCCCGACGGGGGCTTAACTGAGTATCGAGGGGCAAAAATTCATGGGGTGTCGGGCTTTCCGCTGCCGCTCTACCCCGAGCTAAAGCTGGCTTTGCCGCGCCCGTCCATTGGTGAAGCGTTAGAGAGCTTTCAGCCTGATTTAGTCCATGTCGTGAATCCGGCAGTCCTCGGGCTGGCGGGCATTTACTACAGCAAGACCTTAGATCTGCCGCTGGTGGCGTCGTACCATACGCACCTACCGAAGTACCTAGAGCACTACGGCCTCGGCATGCTCGAAGGGCTGATGTGGGAGTTGATCAAGGCCATGCATAACCAGGCGCAGATCAACTTGGTTACCTCCACCGCCATGAAATCTGAGCTATCGGAGCATGGCGTCGAGAATATTGAGGTGTGGCAGCGCGGGGTTGATACCGAGCTATTTCGCCCTGAACTGGCCAGTGCTGAGATGCGCGATCGCCTCTCAGGCGGCCACCCCGAAGCGCCGTTACTCCTCTATATTGGTCGCCTCTCCGCCGAAAAAGAAATCGATCGCATCAAACCCGTGCTTCAGGCCATCCCTGGTGCCCGATTGGCCTTGGTGGGCGACGGCCCCTACCGCGCTGAGCTAGAGGCTCACTTCGAGGGTACTCCCACCAACTTTGTCGGCTACCTGGGCGGTGAAGATTTGGCCTCGGCCTACGCCTCTGCCGATGCCTTTGTGTTTCCCTCCCGCACCGAAACCCTGGGCTTGGTCTTGCTAGAGGCGATGGCGGCGGGCTGCCCGGTGGTGGCGGCCAACTCCGGCGGCATTCCCGACATTGTCACCGATGGCGTCAACGGCTTTTTGTTTGACCCCACGGATGAAGAAGGGGCGATCGCGGCCACTCGTCGTCTGATCGAATCCAAAGCCGAACATGAGCTGATGCGTCGCAATGCCGTGGCCGAGGCTGAACAGTGGGGCTGGGCTGCCGCTACTCGACAGCTGCAACAGTTCTACCGCCAGGTGCTGGCGCAGCGATCGCTGACCATGGCGGCTTAACGCGTTTTACCTTGATTTCCCTGAGATAATCGGGTCAGAATAAAGCTATAACAACGGCGAACTCTGCACCTATGACCGCTACCACCCCGCAATTTAGCTCGCCTTCTTCAGCCAACTGCCCTCAGCCGGCGCTTCAATCGGTAGACTTGGCGGTGGATGTGGCGATCGTAGGTGGCGGTATAGTTGGGCTTACCTTAGCGGCAGCCCTGGCTCCCAGCGGCATACAGATTGCTGTGATTGAGGCTCAAACAGCGGCAGTGGCGGCCTCTCGCCAGCGGGCCTACGCCTTTTCACTGACCTCGGCGGATATTTTTAAGGGGCTGGGGCTATGGCCTCAGATTGGGCCGCACATTTGTCATTTTGATCAGGTGCAGCTCTCCGATGGCGACTACAGCAAGGTCGTGCGGTTTTTGCCCAGCGATCTGCATACTGACGCGGTCTACTACGGGGCCGAGCACAGCGTGCTGATGGCGGCGCTCCAGGGGGCGATCGCAGCCTTCCCCAACCTTCACTATCTCTGCTCAGCCACCCTAGGAGACATCCACGACCGCGGGGAAGGCACCGTGGCGGAGGTGAGCACACCCGAGGGCAACGTCACGGTGCGATCGCCCCTTTTTGTCGCCGCCGACGGCAAGGGATCTCCCCTGCGGCAGCGCTCGGGCATTGGCAGCTTTGGCTGGCGCTATCGTCAGTCCTGTGTCACGGCAGTACTCGCCCCCGAGTACTCCCACAAAAACACCGCCTACGAGCGCTTTTGGCCCAGCGGCCCCTTCGCTATTTTGCCCCTGCCCGGCCAGCGCTGTCAGGTGGTGTGGACGGCCCCCCACGCCGAGGCCGAAGCTATTTTGCACCTGCCCGAAACCGAGTTTATGGCTGAGCTACAGAAGCGCTACGGCAGCCAGATGGGGCAGCTCAGGCGATTGACCGCGCCCGCGATGTTTCCAGTGCAGCTGATGCAGTGCGATCGCTACGTTTTGCCCCGCCTGGCCCTGGTGGGAGACGCCGCCCATAGCTGCCACCCCGTAGGCGGGCAGGGGCTAAATATGGGCATTCGCGACGCCGCCGCCTTAGCAGAAGTGCTGACGGCTGCCCATCAGCAGGGTCAAGACCTGGGCAGCCTAGCCGTGCTGCGCCGTTACGAACGCTGGCGACGGTTAGAAAACTGGGTCATTCTCAGTTTTACCGATGGACTGACCCGCATTTTCTCGAACCGGCTGCTGCCTGTAGTAGTGCTGCGGCGCAGCGGGCTGTGGGTGCTCAGCCACATTCCCCCCCTCAGACGTCTGGCTCTACGGCTGATGACCGGTCGTCTCGGGCGAGTGCCCCGCCTGGCCCAGATGGGGCAGCAAAAATATGACTCTGCCCGGTGAGCGGATGGCATCATAGCATCGTCTACGGCACGCTGTTTGCTGTCTTGCCGGGTCTAATTTGCATAGGCGATCGGGGTCAGCAACGCAATGCACAGGCTCTACTTGAGGGGCCACCACGACACCTTATCGCGGGTGGCTCCGTACACTTCCTTCAGCCCCTCGGGGTCAACCACCTGCACCTGGTCATTGGCCGACTCGGCAGTTTTATTGCTTTTGATATAGCCCGCCTTGGTCAGCCCCTTTAAGACCTGCTCGACGGTGCGATGGTTGAGTTGGCAGGCGCGGGCAATGAGATCGATGGGCAGGTCAAAGCAGTAGCTGGGGCTGCTGCCCCGGCTCGGCTGGCTGCCCAGGCTGCGCTCTTGGTAGATCAGCGCCCGCAGCAGTGCCGCCACCGCCTGGGGGGGGTAGGTGCTGCAATTGAGCAGGTGGTACTGAAACTTTTCGCGCAGCTCAAATAACAGCGAGTAGCGATCGCGAAAGATTTCATGCTGGTCGTACAGCGATTGCACCACCGCCACCGGCACCTTGATCACGTCGGTGGTCTTGTAAGCTTCCACCAGACTGGGGAACGCCCGCACCACCGGCCCAAACCCCACCGGCAAATTGCGCATGCCAAAACAGGCCCCCGGATAGGTCATGGCAATCACCCGGTCGAGGGGAGTGCTGCGCATAATTACCGGGCCGCCCTCGACCACCACGTAGAGGTGCTCGAGCCAGGTCTGCGGACGAAAGGCCGTATACACCGGCCGGTTGGAGTACAGCTTTTCTATGACCAGGACGCTGGGGTCTAACCCATTGAGCAGGTCTTTGCCCTCCAGGCCCTGAAACAAAAAACTCTTCGTGGTCAAGGTTTCGACGGCATCAGTCGCCGCAACCTGGCCTTTTTGCCTTGCCATACTGCACTACGGGTTTGTTACCCCGCCATTGTCCCTCGAAAACTACGCTTGCTCAAGAATTTTTGACCGCAATCTCGATTAATCTGTATTCGAATTGAACTGGGTAGGGCAGCTGAGCTAACAGTGGGGGTAGTGAGCGATCGCTCCAAAACAATCGGACTACCCCCAAGCCAAACTTAGTAGCCGTCGTCGGCCTCAGTGTTAAACCACAGGTCGGACTCTAGCTCCACCAAATCGAGCAGCGCCTCGTGAACGGTGCTCGCCTGACCCTCAATAGCCAGATCAAACCAGCCGTCCTCCTGGCCGTTGGCCCCCAGTAGGGCACCCAGAATATTCACCTTCAGCCCATAGCGGTTGATCAAGTTTGAGATCACCGGGTCAGGGTGGCGCGCCTTCGGGATGCGGATCTTTACCTCGGTGTGAATCAGACCTTCAGGGTCTTT
>JANPIO010000173.1:0-8597 GCA_031425055.1 Phormidium sp. VAR_61_metabat_6 | reverse complement strand
ACCGGGTTTAGGCCGCTGGGATGATTGGCGCAAAGCAGCTAGCTCTGAGCTCCGTCAGCTTACCCCAGCCCTTGCCCGCTCGAGGCTTCTAAGTCTTCCCCAGCAGCAGGCTGATTAGAAAGATTGGGTCTGGAGCTGACGCAGGGCCGCTTCCGCATGGAGCTGCACCCCAGGGTCGGGGTCGTGCAGCAGCGATCGCAGCACAGGCTCTAGCCCTGGATCGCCCATCTGTCCTAGGGCCAGCACCAGGTGGCGACGCAGGGTGCTGTTCTCAGCGGTGAGCGGCAACAGTTGCAGCCAGTTTGCCAAAGCCGAGGTGGCTCGAGAACGATGGTCGGCGGCTACAGTGGCCATCCCCTGCACCAGGGCCAGCCGAGCGGGAAGTTCCAGCCGAGCCCAGGCTTGGATCAGGCCGTCTAGGGCGGTGGCGGTGTTCTGCCAGCTCAACGCCTGCACGGTAAAAACTTGCAGGGCTTCTGGGATACCAGGGGTTTGCAGCAGCTCTAGTAAAGGCTTTGCCGCCGCCGCGCTCGACAGCCGCCCTAAGGCGTAGGCAGCCTGCTGGGCTACCCGCTGATCGGCGTCTCTAAGCAGCGGCGTCAGGGCGTCGATCAGCTGTTGGGCAGACAGGCACAGTCGCAGCCCTAACAGCCCCCGCACCGCTGCCGCCCGCACCGCCGCCGCTGAATCCCCCAGGCTTTGCTGCACCAAGGGCAGCAGAGTGGGGTCGGCAAAGGCGCTGAGGGCATCAAGGGCGGTGGCGCGCACGGGCGATCGCCCATCGGTCATGGCCAGCTTTAGCCAAGGAATCGTGGCGGGGTGGTGAATGCGGGCTAGAGCCTGCACCGCTGCGGGCCGCAGCTCGGGTTGCGCCAACTGCTCGCCCAGGGCCGCGATCGCTCCGGGGCCAATCTGGGTCAGGGCCGCCGCCATCGCCTGGCGCAGGTCTTCATCGGTGGTGGTGGCAAAGGTGGCAACCAGGGCAGCAATCACCTCGGGGCGGTCAAATTCTCCCAGGGCGCGGGCCGCAAACCAGCGAGCTTCCCAATCGCACTCACTGGCTTGAAGCATGGTCAGCAGATCATCCAAGGCCGCATCGCCCAAGTCAGCGACCTGACGCGACTGCTCCCAGCGATCGTGAAAGTCTCCGGCACTCAGTCTAGCCACCGTAGTTTGGGCCGCCGATGAAGATGATGAAACCGCAAACTCATCAAAAGGGGACACAGGGTGCTCCTGGTTGGCTTTGGAACTGACAGCATTGGGAACCGGCCTTCTACACCATAGGGCCTGACGCAGGGTTTCTCCAGGGCTGACTATGCAGTTCGCGCAGCCGCCTCTTGCGGAGCCTGCATGGTGGTGCCAAAAACGTATGAGTCTATACAAAAGCCTGGTTAGAGCGGTTCTAGGCTAGCCACACCTAACCCTAGGCTGGCCTCAGTCGTTCTGTAGCGAATGAGGCAGTAGCGTCCGGAGGAGACTGGGAGACTTTCACCAGTTAGGGCCTCAGCTAGGGAATACGTCGGTAAACGTCTTGCTACAACGGTGTACCAGTGACCACTTCTATAAACACGGCCAGCACAGCGGCCACCGCCAAACTTAACAAGTTTGAACAGTTTAAGGCTGAGAAAGACGGCCTGCTAGTCAAGCACGAGCTGGAGCAGTTTGCCCAGCTGGGGTGGGAAGCCGTGGACGACACCGACCTCACCCATCGGCTCAAGTGGCTGGGCATTTTCTTTCGCCCGGTAACGCCCGGCAAGTTTATGCTGCGGCTGCGGCTGCCCAACGGGTTGCTCAACGGCTACAAGGCTCGCACCCTGGCGGAGATCATCCAGCGCTACGGCGAAGACGGCAGCGCCGACATCACCACCCGGCAAAACCTTCAGCTGCGCGGCATTTTGCTCGAAGACATTCCCGATATCTTTCAGCGCATGCATGCAGCGGGGCTGACCTCCATTCAGTCGGGCATGGACAACGTGCGCAACATCACCGGGTCGCCCGTGGCGGGCCTTGACGCCGACGAGCTGATCGACACCCAGGGGCTGGTGCGCAAAGTTCAAGACATGATCACCGCCAACGGCGAGGGCAACGCGGCCTTTAGCAACCTGCCCCGCAAGTTCAACATCGCCATTGAGGGCGGCCGCGATAACTCCATCCACGCCGAGATCAATGACATTGCCTTTGTGCCCGCCTACCGAGAAGGGGTGCTGGGCTTTAACGTCGTGGTGGGGGGCTTTTTCTCCGCCCGTCGCTGTGAGGCCGCCATTCCGCTCAACGCCTGGGTTGCACCCGACGACAGCGTGGTGGAGCTGTGTCGAGCCATTCTGGAGGTGTATCGAGATCACGGCCCGCGCGTGAACCGGCAAAAGGCCCGCCTGATGTGGCTGATTGACGAGTGGGGTATGGATCAATTTCGGGCGGCGGTGGCAGCGGCCTACGGTCAGCCGCTGCTATCGGCTGCGCCCAAGGATGAAATGGACTGGGATAAGCGCGATCACATTGGCGTCTACCCCCAAAAGCAGGTGGGGCTCAACTACGTGGGGCTGCACATTCCGGTGGGGCGATTGCAGGCCAGCGACCTGTTTGACCTGGCCCGCCTGGCGGAGGTCTACGGCAGCGGCGAACTGCGCCTGACGGTGGAGCAGAATGTGATTATTCCCAACGTGCCCGACTCACGGCTGGCGGTGCTGCGGCAAGAGCCGCTGCTGGAGAAGTTCTCGATCGCCCCCTCGGCGCTGATGCGATCGCTGGTCTCCTGCACCGGGTCACAGTTCTGCAACTTTGCCCTAGTCGAGACCAAGCAGCGTGCCGTGGCTCTAGCCGTGGCTCTAGACGCAGAACTTACCCTATCGCAGCCGGTGCGCATCCACTGGACAGGCTGCCCCAACTCCTGCGGTCAGCCCCAGGTGGCCGACATTGGCCTGATGGGCACCAAGGTGCGCAAGGACGGCAAAACCGTAGAAGGGGTAGACATCTTCATGGGCGGTAAGGTGGGTAAAGAGGCTCACCTGGGCGAAAAGGTGCAGCAGGGCATTCCCTGCGATGAGCTGCATGGGGTGCTGCGATCGCTCTTGATCGACAACTTTGGTGCCCAGCCCAAAGGCATCGCTGAAACCCACAGTGACGTGACCGTGACGGGCGTGATGGTAACGGCAGACTAAAAAAATGTCCTGCGGGCCAACGGCCCCAGGACACACAGTTTGCATTTGCAGCAAACGTAGCACAGTCGAGGGCAGCGTGGCGAGAGCAAAACTTTGCCAGTGTGAAGCGCCATCCCCTACCCATTCACCCTCTACCCATCCACTTCCTATGACCGATCCGGCTAAAACCTTGTGTCCTTACTGCGGCGTGGGTTGCGGCCTGGAAGTCTTACCTCCGGCCCAGCCCAACAAGCCCACGACCCGCGACGCAGCGGGCAATCCGCTGTGGCAGACACGGGGCGATCGCGCCCACCCCTCTAGCCAGGGCATGGTGTGCGTCAAGGGGGCCACCGTGGCCGAATCCCTCGATCGCGATCGGCTCAAATACCCGATGATGCGGGCCTCTCTAGACGATCCCTTCCAGCGGGTGTCGTGGGAGGTGGCGCTAGATGCGATCGTCAACCGTATTCAAACCGTGCGCCAGGAGATGGGAGCGGACGGCATCTGCGTCTACGGCTCGGGGCAATTTCAAACCGAAGACTACTACGTCGCCCAAAAGCTGGTGAAGGGCTGCCTGGGCACCAACAACTTCGACGCCAACTCGCGGCTGTGCATGTCGTCGGCGGTGGCGGGCTATATCCAGAGCTTTGGCAGCGACGGCCCGCCCTGCTGCTACGCGGATCTGGAGGCCACCGACTGCGCCTTTTTGATCGGCACCAACGCCGCCGAGTGTCACCCCATCGTCTTTAACCGCCTGCGCAAGCACCACAAGCGCCACGGCCACGTCAAGCTGATCGTGGTTGACCCCCGCCGCACCGACACAGCCAAAGCCGCCGACCTGCATCTGGCGATTCGGCCCGGCAGCGACATTACCCTCCTCAACGGCATTGGCCACCTGCTGCTGCGCTGGGGCAACCTCAACCCCGAGTTTATTGACGGCTGCACCCAGGGCTTTGCCGCCTACACCGAGGTGCTGCGCCACTATGAGCCGACCATTGTGGCCGAGCGCTGCGGCATTACCGTCGCCGATTTAGAAACCGCCGCCCGCGCCTGGGCCGAGGCCCAGGCGGTGCTATCACTGTGGTCGATGGGGCTTAACCAGTCGTCAGAGGGAACGGCTAAGGTCAGGTCGCTGATCAACCTTCACCTGATGACCGGCAACATTGGCCGGCCAGGGGCGGGGCCGTTTTCCCTCACTGGGCAGCCCAACGCCATGGGCGGGCGCGAGGCCGGGGGGCTGTCCCACATCTTGCCGGGCTATCGTCTGGTGAAAAACGCTGACCACCGCCGCCAAGTGGAAGAGTTCTGGGGCTTGCCCGCTGGGCAGATCTCTGCAACACCGGGCCTGGCCGTGGGCGAAATGATGCTGGCCCTAGAGCACCAGCAGGTGGGCCTGCTGTGGATTGCCGCCACCAACCCAGCAGTCAGCCTGCCCGATCTCAACCGCACTAAGGCCGCGCTGCGCCAGTCTCCCTTTACCATCTACCAAGACGCCTACTACCCCACCGAGACCGCCGCGTTTGCCCACCTGCTGCTACCCGCCGCCCAGTGGGGCGAAAAAACCGGCACCATGACTAACTCAGAGCGGGTGGTCACCCTCTGCCCCGCCTTTCGCTCGCCCCCTGGCGAGGCTCGCCCCGACTGGGAGATTTTTGCCGAGGTAGGTCGCCGCCTCGGGTTTGCCGACCAGGTTGACTTTAAGACCAGCGCCGAGGTCTACCGCGAGTTTGCCCAGAGCACCCGAGGGCAGCCCTGCGATATCACCGGTCTCAGCCACGATCGACTGCGCGAGCTAGGCCCGATTCAGTGGCCCTGCCCCGACCCCGAAACCACCGCCACCGCTGCCACCCGCCATGACAAGCGCCTCTACACCCGAGGCATTTTCAACACCGCCGATCGCCGGGCTCGCTTTGCTGCCCTCCACTCCAATGGATTGGCCGAGCCGCCCGATGACCAGTTTCCCTTTGTGCTGACCACCGGGCGACTCTATGGTCACTGGCACACCCAGACCCGCACCGGGCGGATCGAAAAAATTCAGAAAATGCACCCGGCTCCGTTTCTAGAGATCAACCCCCGCGATGCCCAACAGCTCCAGGTGCAAGGGGGCGAGTGGGTAGAGGTGCGATCGCCCCGAGGCAGCGTGCGTTTGCCGCTGCTGGTCACCCAAAACATTCGCCGGGGCACCCTATTTGTGCCCATGCACTGGGGTAGTCTGTGGGCCGAAGATGCCGAGTGCAATGCCCTCACCCACCCGGTTGTCTGCCCGATCTCAGGCCAGCCCGAACTCAAGGCCTGCGCGGTGCAAGTCGTGCCGCTGAAGCACCCCGAAGCGGCAACTGTCGCTGCAGAATCTTTACCCAAGACTACAGAATCGTCTATTCTCTCAGCAGCACCCACCTCCTGAGCAGTTAATATCGATGGCAAACTGGGCCAGACGGTTGATCAATCAACTCGAAAACGACACCTTTCTCAGCCGCTTGCACCAATTTGAAGGCACCATCTCGAAGGTGCTTTCCCTGGGCATGGTGATCGTGATTTTGGCGATCACTTTTGATCTGGTAGTAGTCCTGATCGAAGCCATTTTTACCACCGCCCCCGGCACGTTTTTGGGCCAAACCGTAATTGATATTTTTGGCCTCTTTCTAACAGTGCTGATCGCCCTAGAGATTTTAGAAAATATCACCGCCTACCTTCAAAAGCACGTGGTGCAGGTCGAGCTGGTCATCGCCACGGCCCTGACGGCGGTGGGCCGCAAGTTCATTATTCTCGACTTGACCAAGGTGTCGGGTACGACGCTGATCGGGCTGGCGATCGCCATCTTTGCCCTCGCCATCAGCTACTGGGTTGTGCGGGTCAGCCACCATTAGCTAGTTGAACTAAACCATCAAGAGCCATAGATTAGTAGCTGACTATTGCCCCCAGAGATTTCAGCATTCGTTCTTCGGTATCGGACAGGCCGGTGGCACCACGGATATTGACGCCTTCGTAGGGGCGATCGGGGCGGAGGGTCTGCTGACACAGGCCCGTCGCCAGATCCCACACGCGAATTTCGTCGTCTTGGCTAGCAGTAATCAGATGGGTACCGCTGGGGCAGCCCAAGACCTGCCAAATATCTTGACTGTGACCTTTGAGGGTATAGCGGCGTTGATTGGTTTCAACATCCCAAACCTCAACCTGGGCGGCTTGGCTAGTGAGTGCCAGAATGTCTCCCGTCGGTCTAAGGGTAACTCCTTGCAGCCATTGCTCTGCGGGGTGTTGCCACTGGCCAAGACAGCCATTGCCCTGCCCTAGATTCCACCAGCGCACGGTGCCGTCGTGGCTGGCGCTGGCCAGTCTCTCGCCCTGGGCCACAAGACTGTGTACCTGACTTTGATGACCCGACAGAATGCGGCGATCAGCGCCCAGGGTACCCTGCTGCCACGACCAAAGGCCAATGGTGCCATCCCTAGCACCTACTACAATCCAGTCGCCGTTGGGGCTAAAGAGTAGAGCAGTCGGGCTGTCAGGGGCATCTTCCAGCTCCCCTACAGCGCTGCCAGTGGTGCAATCCCACACCAAAATGCCGCTATCGGGGCCAGCGGTGGCTAACCATTGGCCGTCGGGGCTAAAGCGCATCAGAGTGGCCGGGGTCGGCTTGGCAACCACCCACTGGCTCTGGCCAATCGCTGTAGACCAAAGCCGTAGGGTTTGATCGTCGGCACTGCTAGCCAACCACTGACCATCGGCGCTAAGGGCGACAGCGCGCACCGAGCCGCTGTGGCCTGCTAAGGCACGAGGGCCGATGGCGTAGGGGCTGTGGGCGTTGACCTGCCATAGCCGCAGGTGGTTATCGTCGTGGCCCGTGAGAATGGTGCCGCTGTCAGCGCTGGCGCTAAAAGCTAGGCAGCGCAACGGATGCGCCTGGCTGAGAAAGCTGCGCCAGCACTGGCCTCGCTTGACGCTCCAGAGTTTGATGGCGTAGCTGCTGCCGGTGACAAAATAGCGGCTGTCGGCGCTAAAGGCTAGGGTCCACACGGGCGCTCCCAGGGACGGCAGAGCATAGCAGAGGCGGCGGTTAGGAATATCCCACACCGTGACGGTGAAGTCTTGGCTGCTAGACACCAGGTAGCGCCCGTTGGGACTAAGGGCGAGGGCGGGCAGAGCCTGGAGGTCGATGGGCAAAATCCAGCAGGGCAGACCGGTGGCCAAATTCCAAATGGTTAGGCAGTGGTCGTCACAGCCTGCTGCGAAGGGAATCGGCTGGCAGTCGGGGTCGTTGGGGTCGGGCAAAAACCCTACGGTGCGAATCGCCGCCGTCGATCGCGCCTGGAGATCTTTGATCAGGGTGCGATCGCCCACATGCCACAGACAGGCGCGCTGGTCATCGCCACCGCTCACCAGGTGGTCGCCTAAAGCGCTGTAGGCCAGGTTGTGAATTGCCCCAGCATGGCCCTCTAAACAGCCCTGGCCAAATCCCGAAGCGACTTCCCACAGGCACAGCCGACCGCTGTCGTCGCCGGAGGCCAACTGGCTGCCGTCGGGGCTAAAGGCCAGGGCTCGCACTGGGGCCTGATGATCGTCCAAAATGTCGGTCTGGTAGGTGGAGCCCACTGACCACAGCCAGATTTGCCCGCTTTCGGTGCCCACAGCTAGCAGATCGCCCCGGGGGCTAAAGGCCAGCGATCGAATGCTCTGGCCCTCGTCAAACATCCAGACCAGCTTGCCCCGCCGCAAATCCCACAGCAGCAGCCGCCCCTCGTGATCGCCCGTAGCTAAGTGCCAGCCCTCATCTAGGGTTGCGCCGCGCTGGCCTTGCCTATCTCTGGGGCCAACGGGGCTAAAGGCGGCCACCGGATCGCGCCCGAGGGCGGTGGCAAAGGTGGTGTCGCTAAACTGGGCTTGGCTAAAGCTGGCTCCCTGAAGGCTCACCCGCCGCAGATCGCCCTGCCAAATGGCCAAGTGAGAAAAATCGGCACCGCTAATGCCCAGGCCTAGATGCTGGCAGAGATGAATAACGTTGCCGGCCCCGTAGCCCGGCTGACCGACGAGGAGCTGGAGGGTCTTGAGCAGGCGATCGCCCTTAGCCGCCAGCGCCCCATCGATAGCGCACTGTTGCCGCAGCTCTTCTGCTAGCGGGGTGAGCATGGCCGCCCGCTGACGTTCCTGCACGACCTCTCGGGCAGTCATGGTGACCAGGGGCAGCCGCTGGAGCCAGTCAAACGTTTCGGCCTCTAGCTCAGCGGCCAGCACGACCTGCAGTCGCTCTAGGACTAAGGTCTGCACCAGCGGGCCTAGGCTCAACACTAGCCCACGCCCGCCAGTGGCCTGAGCCTGAACCCAGCCCCGCCCCAGGGCCGATTGCACCACTGGGTCGGCCAGGGGTGGCTGCATAGCTCCATTGAGGTCGTCGAGGGTGACTGGCTCCTGGGCTAGGGCTAGCCAGTACAGCAGGCCCCATTCCTCAGCCGGCAGTCGACCTGC
>JANPIO010000172.1:0-5148 GCA_031425055.1 Phormidium sp. VAR_61_metabat_6 | reverse complement strand
CTTGGCCTTGGCCTTGGTTTAGTAGCAGTAGAGGTTGCTTTGGCTCAGATGGGTATGCCGACGCTAACCCGCAGCGCCCTGGTGATTGGCCTAGGGGTGTGGATAACTGGCGGGCTACACCTTGATGGTGCGATGGATACTGCCGATGGTCTGGCGGTGATGGCCCCTGAGCGTCGGCTGGCGGTGATGGCCGACAGCCACAGCGGAGCCTTTGGGGTGATGGTGGCGATCGCCATTCTCGGCCTCAAAACCCTGGCGTTGGCTGAGCTAGCCACAGGGCGCGGCTGGGTGTTGGTGGCGGCGATGGTATGGAGTCGCTGGGGCCAAGTGGTGGCGATCGCCCGCTACCCCTACCTGCGCGCTGAGGGCAAGGGGGCACTGCATCGGGAACACATGCGATCGCCCCAAGACTGGCTGTTAGGCTTAGCACTGGCTCTAGGGATACACGGTCTCTGGTTCTGGAGACAGCCTGACCAAATCTTGCTCATCGGTATTAGCCTGACAGGGGGGCTGGTCTTTGCCCTTCTCACAGGAGCCTGGCTAAATCATCGTCTGGGGGGGCACACTGGCGACACCTACGGAGCTACGGTGGAGTGGACCGAAGCCCTGCTCTTATGCCTAGCTACCCTGGCCTAGGGCCTGCCCTGCCCGTGGTTAGCGAATCGCCCCGAGGGTATTCTTCCAGCTCAGCTCTTTGCCTAGCACCATCAGCGCTTTTTGGTCGGCCCCGGTGAACAGACCACTCTCCACTAGTTCAGCCAGCACCTGCTGAGCCAGCTGAGCGGCAAACATGCCCCCCGACCTGAGCAAATGGCTGTAGTAGCTAAACTGCGTCTGTCCGTCTTCGTTGCAGTGGAAGCAGTGCACCTGCTCTGGTGTCAGACCGTAGACCGGCGTGTTGGCGGGCACCACCACCCGAGGAATGCCGTGTTTGCCGTAGCGCTGATTGCCCTCAACTTCCAGAGTGCCTACCAGTACCACCCCCAACAGGGTGCGAGTCTCCTGTACTAGATCGGGGGTAAACAGAGGGTCGGGCTCACTAGAAAGCCGTGGCCCGCTGTTAAAAAATAGCGGGTTAAACAGCTGCGAGTTGTATACCAACCCCACTGCCCAGTGGCGATCGCTGTCAAAGCTGACAAACTGGCCAAAGCCGCAGGCTTCGGGGGAGGGCGGCGAACAGACATCCTGAGCGTCATCAACCTGCACCACATAGTCGCAGTGGGAATTCGACTTCACCACTTTGCCGAGACGGCAGGGGGGCAGGGCCGTAGAGAACAAATCCATAGGGCGCTCTAGGATGGAACATGGGTACTTATTGTAGACCGTTCCACCCTGGGTGAGCACTTCGGCAGTGAATTCGCTCAGCTATCGCCACGATTCTGGAGATTGAGCGGAGTCGAAACCACTGAAACCCTTCTAAAACCCAAACCCTTCGTCAAAATCGCTGCGAGTCATGGGCTGACTCACTTCCAAGCCCTCACCCCCCAGCACCGTCAAGGGTTTGCCATCCACCGAAATCCACACCGGGGCGGCGGGGTCAAAGGCGGTGGCAGTGTAGATCACCTGGCCTAGGCGACCCGTCATAGCGGCGCTGCCGCCGCCGGTCTCAAAGTTGCTCGACAGATCGATATGAACCCCGTCTGCCTCCACGGAGGCCGCAATTAGCTGGGTCTGTTCGGGGATCGTGGTAAATGCCTGCTGGCTCGGGTCACCCGACTTAGAGAGTAGGTCGCTGAACGCGGCGCTGACTTTCTCTGAAGGCGAGGCATTGGCCGCGACGGTAATGGGCTGAGGCACCAGCGCAAAACCTGTACCCTCGTCCTTTAGCCAGTAGACTTGGCCAGTAACTTCGGCTGGGGCTGGCTGGCTAACCGGGTCTTTGGGGGCGGTGTCTTCAACTTTGGGTGGCTCGGCGGGGGTGATGACCTCCGGCACGGTCATGATGGGGGCGGGGTCAATGTCGAGATTGGGAAACTCCGCCACCGGGGGTGTGGGGTTAATGGCCCGCCAGGTGAACCACGCCACAGACCCACCCGAAGCCACTACTAGAGTGGTTAATCCGGCCAAAACGCCGAGGGGAATACGTCTTAGCTTGCTTTTGAGATCCATGGTGGGGGTCCAAATGGGGTCACAACCTTAGCCTAGGGTAGTCCGACCTGACCTAGGGTGGGGGAAGGACACCTTCTTGAGCTGGCTGCCGAGTCAAGAGCGGGGAGGTTGGCTCTATTCTGGCAAAGATGGCCACATCTAGCTCATTGTCTCGAACTTTAAAGTTGATCACGCGAGCCACTACGCCCAACGCCTCCAGTCGCCGTAGGGTAAGGCGCTCTTCGGCACCCTGCACAAACGATTCGAGCAGTTGAGGTGGGGTATCTTCACCGTCGACGGTAATGGTGGGGTCAACCAGGGAAAACCGATGACCATTGAGAATAGCCAGTCCTAGCTCGACTGCGATCGCAATATTTTCTTGAGTCACCCGGTCTTGCAGGTCGACCACCACACGAAAGCGATCGCCCTCCAGAAACTCCAGCGACGGGTTGGCCAAGCCGTAGCGATTTTGCTCGCGCTGGCCCGCTGCCCCCGGCAGGGTAAATTCTAGGGTGTCGAGCCAGCCCTGCACCAGGGACGACTGCAAAAACGCATTGAGATCGTCGTCGTTGAGACGCAGCCGCAGGGCGGTCTGGGCGGATTCATCGAGCACCAGCGCCCCCTGCTGCAAATGGCCCAGATCGACATCGACGGCGTCGGTTTCGATATCTATAGAGTCGATGCGCAGGCCGGGCAGTTGTCGGGTTTCGACCCCCCGAGCGGCAATGAGAGTATGCTCAATGCGGCCGCTGGCCAGCTGATAGTTGGGCACGTTGTCAATGCGCACCTGCAACGTCTCGGCCCCGGCGAGCTGGTTGCGCAGGGCGGCCTCGGCCAGGGTGTCGACCACCACGCCGCCGCTGCCCGCTACTCCCAGCAGGGCCGAGAGAATAATGGTAATCAGTTCCATGGTTCCTCCTGGGGAGTGAGCGGGGGCTGGCCCTAGCGAGTGGCCAGCAGTTCGTCGACAATCCAGCCTTTGATCAGAGCAACGACCTCGGCCAGAGCCACTTCTTGCACAATGCCCGTGGCCCGATCGACCACCTCCACCTTGCCATCCCCCAAGGCCCGCCCGGTGACAATGCGGTAGGGAATGCCAATCAGGTCGGCGTCTTTGAACTTGACTCCGGCCCGCTCGTCGCGATCGTCGAGCAGAGCTTCGACCCCCACTGCCAGCAGCTCTTTGTAAATTGCCTTGGCGGCTTCGACCTGCAAATCATCGCCCATGTTGGGAATCACCACGATCGCCTGGTAGGGCGCGATCGCCACCGGCCAGACAATGCCGTTCTTATCGTAGGACTGCTCTACCGCCGCCTGGGCCAGGCGCGACACACCCACCCCGTAGCAGCCCATCACCAGGGGCAGCTCAGCTCCGTTTTCGTCGGTGAAGGTGGCCCCCAGCGCCTGGGAATATTTGGTGCCCAGCTGAAAGATATGGCCGATCTCAATGCCGCGCGCGGTTTGCAGGGTTTGGCTGGGGTCGTGCAGGGCGCGATCGCCCGCCGCCGCCTTGCGCACATCCACCACTTGTTTGGGCAGAGTGAAGTCTTTGCCCCAGTTACCGCCTACGGTGTGGTAGCCCGCCTCGTTGGAGCCGGTGACGAAGTTTTTCCGGTCGGTGGCGGTGCGATCGACCAGGCGCAGAAACTTCGGCTCCACCTCTTTGCCACCGTTGATATAGTCATCGCCCAGGTCGGGGGCCATATAGCCCAGGGGCAGCGGTTTGGCGGCCCACTGGCGCTGAGCCTCTTCATCGGGCACCCCCAGGGCAATCACGGCGGCACCGCCGTAGTCGGCGGCTAGCTTGATCAGCTCGTTGGTGAGCTTCACGTCGTTGACGTCCTGGTCGCCGCGAATGCTGACCAGCACCAGCACCACTTTGCCGTTGTCGAACGCCGCCTGATACAGCACGTTCTTAACGATCTGGGTGGGTGAACACTTGAGAAACTTTGCCAGCGAGTCAATTGTGGGGGTGTTGGGGGTTTCCAGCTTTTCAAACTTGGTATAGGTAGAGGGCACCGCATCTACCGGGCGCGACACAGCTTTCTCCACGTTGGCGGCATATTTGCCGTCTTCAGTATAGAGCACCTCGTCTTCGCCCGCCTCAGCCAGCACCATAAACTCGGTCGAGCCCGACCCGCCGATCGCCCCCGAATCCGCATCTACCGCCCGAAACTCCAACCCACAGCGGCGCAGAATATTGCTGTAGGCCTGGTACATCTCCTGATAGGTTTCCTTCAGGCTGCTCTCGCTGGTGTGGAACGAGTAGCCGTCTTTCATAATGAACTCGCGCCCGCGCATCAGGCCAAAGCGAGGCCGAATCTCATCGCGAAACTTGGTCTGAATCTGATAGAGGTGTAGGGGCAGCTGCCGGTAGGAGCGCACCATATCGCGAGCGACGGCGGTGATCACCTCCTCGTGGGTGGGGCCAAGGCCGACCTCCTGCTGGCGGCGATCGACCAGCGAAAACATAATGCCCTCAGCCTTGGTATAGGTATCCCACCGGCCCGACTCGCGCCACAGCTCAGCCGGTTGCAGTTGGGGCAGCAGGCATTCCTGAGCGCCCGTGATATTCATCTCGTCACGCACAATATCTGAGATCTTGTTGAGCACCCGCCACAGCAGGGGTAGGTAGGCATAGACCCCGCTGGCAACGCGACGCATGTACCCCGCCCGCAGCAGCAGTTTGTGGCTAGGAATCTCGGCCTCTGCCGGATCTTCTCGTAGGGTGACAAACAGCATTTGGGATAGACGCATGGGGGTCTCCAACGGTGACTGGGGAGGGCTCATAGGCCATAGTAAACGAGGACGGGCAGCCCTTCCATAACCCGGCAGGTACAGCCAGAACTGTTTACCGCTCGATTGCCTGTTGATGCCCATCGGGAATGGTAGAGAAATCCGCTACAGTGTCTAAGCAGCCGTTCTAGGATTGGCGCTGGGCCCTGGCCTCTGGCCGGTCTTCGACCATTGACCTTAGCTCATCCAGAATTGTTGCACTGTAAGGGAAACGGCATCTGCCCAACATTCCTGGAAATAGCCTTGCCGAGAGACTGACGCTGC
>JANPIO010000171.1:0-3311 GCA_031425055.1 Phormidium sp. VAR_61_metabat_6 | reverse complement strand
CACGGATTGCAGGTGATGGCGCTCTTCTGCGCTCAGGCGAACAATGTACTTCTTTTGCATGGCATTCTGGCTAACCCATGCAGAACAGGTTATCTCAGTTTTCCCGTTAACCCTAATTCTTAGTGCTGACTCTGCACTAGGTTGCGAATCACGAATGCCCCTTGACAGGGCTATGAACAGAGCATAGTTTGTACCATGCTGTAGTTAGCGTTGGCATTGGGTGCTGCCCCCTACATCTGCTATTGTCGGTTCCATTACCGTCAGCCCAACTCACCCAGGCAAGGGCGCTTATGTTTAAGCTTCTCACCAAGTTCGACTACCTGCTGCGCGAAACCTTTCTGGGGCTACGGCGTGGCGGCTGGATGAACTGGGCGGCCATCAGCACCATTACCGTGCTGTTGTTCTTATTTGGCATTAGCCTGCAATCGACTTGGCAGCTAGAGCGGCTGCTCAACCAGTTTGGCAGCCAGCTTGAGGTCTCGGCCTATTTAGAAAGCGGCTTTCAGGCCAGCGATCTGAAGCCCGTGGTAGAGGGTTTCCCCAACGTGGTATCGGTTACGCCAGTAACGAAAGAGGCTGCCTGGGAGTCTCTGGTGGTCGATCTGGGCCTGTCTGACATTGCTGGGGCCACCGACCAGCTCAAGGGCAATCCCCTGGTGGACGAGCTTAAGGTCAAAGCGAAGGATTCTGAATCGGTACCGGCGATCGCCACTCAGCTTCAAAGCCTCGAAGGTATCGACGAAGTGCGCTACGTCGACGAAGCCGTCACCCGCCTGGCCCAGCTCAACGACGGCCTCAAGTGGACCAGCCTGTTTGTGATCACCATTCTCACCCTCACCGCTACCGCCGTCATCACCACCACCATTCGCCTGATTGTGCTGGCCCGCAAGCGCGAGATCGAGGTCATGCAGCTAGTTGGAGCTACCCGCATTTGGATCTACCTACCCTTCATTTTGCAGGGGGCAACCTTTGGTCTGGCCGGGGCCACCGTGGCCTGGGGGCTGTTGTTTGCCATTCAGCGCTTTTTAACCGAGCTGGCCACCCAACAGGCCGATTTCATTCAGTTTGTGGTGCAGGGGCTGAGATTAACGCCTCAGCAGCTCATTTTGCTGCCTGCGTCCCTGTTAGGCCTGGGTACCCTAGTGGGGTTAATGGGCAGCTTGCTGGCGGTTCGCAAGTTTTCGCTGCGCTAGCTATCCCCCATCCCCTCTGAGATACCCTGCTTAAATAAAGTGTTAAAGTCACCCCAAATTGGCCATAATAGCTACGGAGCAATGGGCGGTCTGCATACCGTCAGCGAGGCATCGGTATGAGTACAGTGCTAATTGTGGATGACAGCTCGACCCTGCGAGAGATGATTGCGGGGCTGTTGATTAAGGCGGGCTTAACCGTAGTGGAAGCCAAAGACGGCGTAGAGGCTCAGGAAATGATTCAGGCCACCCCTCCCGATCTAGTGGTGCTTGACATTGTCATGCCCAACATGAATGGCTACGAACTCTGCCGCTGGATCAAAAACACCGCCGCCACCCAAAATATTCCCGTTATTATTTGCTCTAGCAAGGCCGAAGAGTTTGACCGCTACTGGGGCATGAAGCAGGGGGCCGATGCCTACATCACCAAGCCCTTTCGCCCCGCCGATATGATCAGCACCGTCAGGCAGCTGCTGCGCTAGGGCTCAGCGATCGAGAGCGTCACCCAAGCTACCCGGAGTCACCCCTAGCTAGCGTGAACGACTGACCGTTACGCATCCTCGGCGGATATTTCCTCTTCTAGATTTTCTTTTAGCGCCTCCAGCACCGCCAAGGGATCGGTGGAGATTTGCATGATGGCAGCCTCGTGGTCGTAGCGCTGCACGATATCGGGCAAGTCTTCCCGCAGCTCTTCTATCAGCGCAATGATTTTGGCAATTTTTTTCTCTGACAGGAGGTTGAGCTGAAGCATGAGCTGGGTGCGCTGTTCAGCAAAGCTTTCCTGGCGGTTTTGGCGAATCAGCACCCCGGTCGAAATTAGCAGCGCCGCCGCATCTAGCCCCTGGCCCGCCCAGCTGAAGGTGGGCAACTCAAAGGGCAGCAGGCTGGTGTGGTTAAGGGCATCGCCACCGAGCCACAGGCCCAGACTGAGCATCAGTAGATATAAAAAAGCGGGTCGACTGAACCACGAGGCCACCACTTCCAAAATTTGCTCGGCGGCAGAGGCCTTCTCGGCTTCCTGGCGGTGAAGGGTGATAATGGCCTCAATGTTTTCGGCAATAGGGTCGGGCAGGGGAGCCGTCACAATGCGCTGCTGGGAACGACGGCTAAACCAGGCCTTTGACGATGTAGGGGCAGCCGACTCAGTAGGATTAGCCATGGGAAATTGGGTAAACGGTTAGGAGCAATAAACACTTGAGGGACGATCTAGGTAGGCGATTTTATAGCCCCAAAAAGCAATCGCCTCAGTGAGCCCCAGGGTCATAGCCACAGCCAGTTACGGCATGATGCTGCCCTAGAGCTGGTCTCGACCGGGGTGGCTGTATTTTATCAAGGGGCAGGGGGATAGATGGGGGTTAGGCGACGAGGTTTTTAGGGACTCGAGCAAATCTCGATATGCTGTTCGCGCAAGCTTGCAGTACCATTCCGTAGGTTAGAGCGGTGACGCTGGTTCGTCTGTCCTCAAAAAATCTGGTCTCGACTTGGATAGGCAGCTTGCTATAGGCTTTGGCCACATCTCCTAAGGAGGATCTTCGATTGGCTAGCCCAATTGTGTTAGCGGTGTTCAACGGCAAGGGAGGGGTGGGCAAAACCACGACCGCCGTTAATTTGGCAGCGGTGTTTGCCCAGACGCGATCGGTGCTGCTGGTCGATGCTGACCCCCAGGGGTCGGCCCTGTGGTGGACGGGCCGCAGCCCGGTTGAGCTGGGCTTTGAGGTGAAGTCAGAAACTAACCCCGCCCGGCTGAAACGGCTGAGGCAAGAGCATACCCACGACCTGATCGTGGTGGATACTCCGCCAGCGCTGGGGTCAGCAACTCTAGATGCCGTGATTCCATCAGCAGATTATTTACTGCTGCCGACACCCCCGGCACCGATGGATTTGGCCGTGCTGATTACTACAGTGAATGAAGCAGTATCGTCCAGCGGGGTATCCCATCGAGTATTGTTGACGAAGGTGGATTCCCGCAGTGTCGGCGAAGCCATTGAAGCCCAGAACACCCTGCTGGAGCTAAAAATTCCCGCCTGTAATGCGTTTATTCGTGCCTACAAAGCTCACGAGCGGGCCGCATTAGAGGGGCTGCCGGTGCTCAAGTGGCGCGGCAAAAACAGCCAGGAGGCC
>JANPIO010000170.1:0-6097 GCA_031425055.1 Phormidium sp. VAR_61_metabat_6 | reverse complement strand
GCGTTGCGCAGGGGCTCCTCAGGCAGGGTGCAGACGCCGTGGCTAACCATTTCGCTCCGGGTGGCGCGGTAGGGGTCGCCGTTGACCTTGATGTGGCCGTGGGTGGGCGATCGCTGCCCCGCCAGCACTTCCACCAGCTCGCGCTGGCCGTTGCCCGAGACGCCAGCAATGCCAACGATTTACCACTGTGCACGGTGAGATCCAAGGGGCCAAAGGCAGGCAGGCCGTTGTCTTTGAGCGCCCCTAAGCTATGCACCGTCAGCACGGGGTGGCGCTCTGCGATCGGGGCTTTGTCAACCGACTTGGTAGACCGCTCGGCCCCCAGCATCATGCGGGCCATGTCTGCGACGGTCAGGTCAGCCACAGCCCCGTGGCCCGCCAGGTGGCCCTTGCGCAGCACCGTCACCTCATCGGTAAAGGCCAGCACTTCGCGAAACTTGTGGGTGATCAGCAGCACGCTGAGGTGGCCGGCCTGCACCTCTTGGCGCAGCAGCCCTAGCACTTCGTCGGCCTCATCGGGGGTGAGCACTGAGGTGGGCTCGTCCAGAATGAGAATGCGGCTTTGCAGGTAGAGCTGCTTGAGAATTTCGAGCTTTTGTTTTTGTCCCGCCGCCAGCTGGCCTACGGGGGTATCGAGGTCGACTTGGAAGGGCGATCGCTCCATGAAGGTGCGCAGGGCGGCGTACTCACGGTTCCAGTTGATCACCTGGGTGCGATCGTAGCGGCTAAGCACCAGGTTTTCGGCCACCGTCATGGCGGGCACCGAGGTGAAGTGCTGGTACACCATGCCAATACCGCAGCCGTGGGCATCCTTAGGGCTTTTGATGGCATGGATCTGGTCGTCCACCAGGATTTGCCCGGCGGTGGGCGAGTAGAAGCCCATGATGCACTTCACCAAAGTGCTTTTACCGGCCCCGTTTTCCCCCAGCAGTCCGTGGAAGGTGCCCGGCTTGAGGGTGAGGGTGACGTCGCTGAGGGCTACCAGGTTGCCAAACCGCTTGGACATATTCACCACCTTAAGTTCGGGGGGTGAGTTGAGGTGCAGCAGGGGCGGGGCAACGGTGGTCATAGGCGGCTCAGGAATCGCTACGGGGAATTGCTACGGGGCAAGCAGACAGAACTCACGCACCGATCGGCCCAGGCCCGACACCCAAGATTGGGGGCATCATACTGCCACAGCCTGGCCTAGGGCTGTTAGCAAACGTTCATTTTCGACAGCGGCGCGCACCGCCACCCGAAAGTAGTCTGCCCCCAGCTCAGGGAAACTCAAACAGTCGCGGATTAGCACCTGGTGGCTGCGTAGAACTTTCTCTTGCAGTATCGGGGCCGGAATCGTGGTTTTGACTAACAGAAAGTTGGCGGCTCCTGCCAAGGGCCGCAGCCCACCGATGGCCTGCAATCCTTCGAACAGTGCGGTACGAACCGGGGGCAACCAAGCCCAAGTGCGGGTTTGAAAGGCGTTGTCTTGCACCGCTGCGATCGCCGCTGCCGCCGCCAAAGCATTCACTGGCCAAGGGTCGCGCCAGTGCTGCCAGCGGCGTAGCCGGTCGGGGTGGCCCAGGGCGTAGCCAATGCGCAGGCCCGGCAAAGTGTAAAACTTGGTCAGCGACCTGAGCACCACTAGGTTCGGATAGCGATCGAGTTCACCAATCAAGGATTGCTGCTGATCCGGCGGCACAAAATCCATAAAGGCTTCATCCACAATCACGGTATCAGCGCGATCGAGCAAAGGCTTGAGGCTATCGATACTAAACAGATAGCCGGTGGGGTTGTGGGGATTGTTGATTAAGATGCCGGCCACCTCGGCATCAGGCCAGGAGATCGGGGTTTGCAGGGTACCGTCCTCCGCAACCTCTCTTAGGGAAAGCGGCCAGGACTGAATCGTAACCCCAAAGGCAGCCAAGGCCCGCCCGTAGTCGCCAAAGGCCGGAGTCAGCAGATGACAGTCCGCTGGAGCATGCCCCTCGGCCAAGTCGCGGGCAGCCCAGGTGAGCAGTTCAGCCGCACCGTTGCCTGGCAGCACCCAGTCGACGGGCACCTGGTGGTGGCTGGCTAGGGCGCAGCGCAGGGCGGTGTAGTCAGGGTCGGGGTAGTGGCACAACTGCCCCAGAGCCTCGGCCAGCGCCAGGGCCACCGACTCGGGTGGCCCCAGAGGGTTAATGCTGGCCGAAAAGTCTACGAGAGAATCGGGGGAACAGTTGGCGATCGCAGCCGCCCAGACCAGGTTTCCCCCGTGAACGGGTCGAGTTGAAGCTGTGGGAGCAGACGGTGTGGGAGTCAAGGGAGTGGTTACTTGGCCACTTTCTCTTTGAACAGTTTGCCAGCGGAAAACGCCGGCACCTTGGTCGCCGGAATCACCATGGTGTCGCCGGTTTTGGGGTTGCGCCCTTCCCGCTCTTTGCGTTCGCGGCGCTCAAAGGAGCCAAACCCTACTAGGGTGACTTTTTCGCCTGTAGCAACGGCTTCCATAATGGCGTCAATGGTGGCCGTAATCACCGAGTCCACATCTTTCTTGGTCATAGACTTATCGCCGGCAGAGGCTTTCTCAGCCACCTTATCAACGAGTTCAGCTTTGTTCATAACTGTCTCCTATGGGCAAAAAACACTGGGATAGCAGCCGCAATCTGACGATAGACCCAGAGCACGTACAACGGCTCCGGTAGCCAAAACGGCTGAAACCCCTGTCAATTCAGAATTTCACTGCCCCATTCTAAGGGCATCCCTGGGAAAGTGGATCGCCAAAAGCTTTAATTTATGTGGATTCCGGGGTTTTTTAAGAAATCTAAACAACGTAAAGCCCTGGATCACTACTTTTGAGTGCTCCAGGGCAGTGGTCAAAGCCCTTGTCTATCAAGGGATACAGGAGTTGAGCTAGCGCTTAACAGGCAGGTTTGCCCGACCAGTTAACCCAGTCCTGGGGCTTAAGAAAGACGTCGTACAGGCGCGCCTCGGGGCTTTCTGGCTCAGGGGTGTAGCCATACTCCCAACGCACCAGGGGGGGCAGCGACATCAAAATCGACTCAGTGCGCCCGTTGGTTTGCAGACCAAAGATCGTGCCCCGGTCATATACCAGGTTGAACTCGACGTAGCGGCCCCGGCGGTAGAGCTGAAACTGCCGCTGGTGATCGCTGTACTCCGTACTGTGGCGGCGCTCCACGATGGGCACGTAGGCGGGCAAAAAGGCATTGCCGCAGTCGCGGGAGAAATTGAACAGATCGTCCCAGGTGCGGGGGGGCAGTTCGCCAATGCCCTGGCTGGTCTGGTCGGCGGCTTTGCCCGTGTCGGGGCCGCGGTAGAGCATGCCTTGACCATCCTGGTAGTCAAAGAAAATGCCGCCCACGCCTCGGGTCTCGCCCCGGTGCTTGAGGTAGAAGTACTCGTCGCACCAGGGCTTAAACACCTGGTAGTAATTGGGATTGTGGCGATCGCAGGTCTGCTTCAAGGTCTGGTGAAAGTGCACCACATCTTCGTCGAAGGGGTAGTAGGGGGTGAGGTCGATGCCGCCGCCAAACCACCACACTGGCCCCGCCTCAAAGTAGCGATAGTTGAGGTGCACCGTGGGAATAAACGGGTTGCGGGGGTGCAGTACCATCGATGTGCCGGTGGCGTAGAAGCGATGGCCCGCCGCCTCGGGGCGCTGCACCAAAATTGACGGCGGCAGGTGATCGCCCCACACTTCAGAAAAGTTTACGCCGCCCTGTTCAAAAACATTGCCCTGCTTAATCACACGCGATCGGCCGCCGCCGCCCTCGGGCCGCTCCCAGGCGTCTTGCTGAAATTGGGCACCGCCATCGAGAGCCTCTAGCTTTTGACAAATGCTGTCTTGCAGCTGCTTCAGCATGGCGCTGACGCGATCGCGTGAATCTGCCGGGAGTGCAGTGGTGGCAGCAGCGGGCTTAGATACAGGGGTGGTGGTCATGGGCGTGGGGAAAACAATATGTTATGTCGGCACCGGGTCGAATATGTCACACTGTGGGATGGCCTAAACAAGACTTGGCGGATCCATTCTTCTCCCGCTGCCTGCTTGTTGACCGATGGCCGTCTAGGCAACTTGGCCTCAGGCAACACCATCCACGGTACCCAGTTTTCACACGCTACCGTGAAACCCGACCCAACACCAACCTCATCCGCCAGGTTGAGAAAAATGTTTAGAAACGCAACGTTCTGTAACGACAGTTCAGCCTAGCCCAGCTTTTTGCCCCCATAACGCCCGCCATGATCGTCTTGTCAACTTCCTTAACCGGCCACAGCCCCCAGGTATCTTCCTGGGAAGCTAGCGATGGAGGGCGTTGCCATGTTTAGCGTCGAGCGTTTCCCCCGCCCATTTTTGACCTTCTTGCACCTGATCCATCGCTGGGTACAGGTGCAGCAGCAGCTAGAGAAGTCTTACCTAATTGTGAGCACTGCCTCGGTCGAGACTCTCTGGCAGACGATCATGAATCTGGCTGATGTCTCTTGGCATCCTCTGTTGACTAGTACCAACGCGCCCCAGGGCCTCAAGCCCAAGCCGGGGTTAATTTATCGGGCATTCACCAAAAATTGCCCCATTCCCGTGAAGATTTTTGTGGAGCGGGTGCAGCCCCATGAGCTGATCAGCGTGCGGGTACTGCCCATTCCCGGCCTGGAAGAGCGCGTGACCTACCACCTCAAATCCACCGTGCGAGGCACTCAGATTTCCTACTCGGTCACCCTGCGGGGGTGGCTGTCGCCCCTGGCCTGGTCGCTGCTGCGCCCCTACGCCGCCAAGGTGGCCTCAGCCCTGGCCGAAGCCGCCGAGCACCCCAATCTGCTCAGTGGGCCAAACTCTCGTTTTCAAGTCTGGTAGCTCCGCTTACCCTAGGCACTTGTGCTCAAGGGGGGACAGGGCAGCTTAAGATAGAGGATGGTTTGCTCAATCTCGTGATGTGCGAGATGAGCAGCGGTGGGCAATGCCCACCCTACCGATCGCCAACCTTGTCCGAAGCGTTGGTGATTCAAAGCTATCTAGTTTTGACATCGTCCCTATTCGCTGGCCCACCTCCCTCAACTCCATGAGCCTACCCCTCTCCGAAGCTTCTGTTTTAGACGTGCTGCGCCCGGTGCAAGACCCAGAGCTGCAAAAGAGCCTGGTGGATCTCAATATGATCCGCAATGTGGCGATCGCAGACGGCACCGTGAGCTTCACCCTGGTGCTGACTACCCCCGCCTGCCCCCTGCGCGAGTTCATCGTCGAAGACTGCCAGAAAGCCGTGCGCACCCTGCCCGGAGTTGAGACGGTCAACGTTGATGTCACCGCCGAAACGCCCCAGCAAAAGGCCCTGCCCGATCGCACCGGCATTGGCGGCGTCAAAAATATCATTGCCGTCTCTAGCGGCAAGGGCGGTGTGGGCAAGAGTACTGTGGCCGTGAATCTAGCGGTTTCCCTGGCGCAAATGGGCTCAAAGGTCGGTCTGATCGACGCTGACATCTACGGCCCCAACGCGCCGATCATGATGGGCCTGACCGAAGCTCAGGTGGTGGTTAAGCAGGGCGAAGTGCTAGAGCCCGCCTTTAACCACGGCGTCAAGCTGGTGTCGATGGGCTTTTTAATCGATCGCGATCAGCCGGTGATCTGGCGCGGCCCCATGCTCAACGGCATTATTCGCCAGTTTCTCTACCAGGTGGAGTGGGGCGAGCTAGACTATTTGATCGTCGATTTGCCCCCGGGCACGGGCGACGCCCAGCTTACCCTGGCCCAGGCGGTGCCCATGGCCGGGGCCGTGATTGTCTCCACGCCCCAGTCGGTGGCGATCTCCGACGCTCGCCGGGGGCTCAAGATGTTCCAGCAGCTAAACGTGCCGGTGCTGGGCATCGTCGAAAACATGAGCGTGTTTATTCCCCCCGACGCGCCCGAGAAGCGCTACGACATTTTTGGCTCTGGCGGTGGCGAGTTGCTGTCTAAAGAACTGGATCTGCCAGTGCTAGGCTGCATTCCGCTGGAGATGGCGGTGCGCGAGGGCGGCGATGCGGGCATCCCGATTGTGGTGCAGCACCCTAATTCTGAATCGGCCAAGGCGCTGCGGGCCATGGCCCAGCAGGTGGCGGCGAAAGTGTCGGTGGCGGCGTTGGCCTCCTAGTC
>JANPIO010000169.1:0-11925 GCA_031425055.1 Phormidium sp. VAR_61_metabat_6 | reverse complement strand
CCCAAGGATGAGCATTCCGATTTGTCCAGCTAAGGACAAAACTGCGCCGATATTCATTCGGTAAACTGCCTTCAGCACCATAATTTGGGGTCAGAGCCATAGCGACCCGTTAAATTCTGACTATCGGTGCTTTTGGAGTTAAGCACTCGCCTCATGATGGTTTTGAACTAACTATTTACAAACTCTTCAAGCTGGGGAGAATTACCATGAAGCCCTACCAGGTTATTCCAATCTGCGATCGCAATGAACCGCTAGTGCCCATCCCCCGCGATCGCTTTGCCCTGGTGCAGCCCCATCCCTACCAGATGCTAGGGGCTCCCTACGGTCACCAGTCTCCCTATTTCCTCAGATTAGGTGTGCTCGCCGCCCTGGCCGACGCCCAAGATCAGCTGCAGCAGAAGTGTCCGGGCTGGCGCATGCAAGTTTTTGACGCCTTTCGTCCTGTGGCAGTGCAGCAGTTTATGGTGGAGCACACTCTCGCAGAGCAGGCGCGGGCGCGGGGATGGGTTGCCGAAATGCTCACTGCGGCCCAGCGCGACGAGGTGATGGCAGAGGTCGTGCAGTTTTGGGCCATGCCCAGCGATGATCCAGCTACGCCGCCGCCCCACAGCACTGGGGCCGCGCTCGATGTGACGCTGATCGATGCTACCGGGAGCGTGGTCGATATGGGGTCGCCCATTGATGAGGTGTCGCCGCGATCGCACCCCGACCATTTTGCCCACCGCACGACTCCTGCCGATCAAGCCCTTCACGCCCACCGCACCCTGCTCAACCAAGTGATGATGGCGGCGGGGTTTCGTCGCCACCCCAACGAGTGGTGGCACTTTTCCTTAGGCGATCAGCTCTGGGCCTGGCTGCGACGGCAAGAAACCGGCAGCGACAAGTTTTTGGCCCACTATGGGCGAGCCTCAGTAGACTTGTGGGTACAGTGAGACCAGCAAATTGGGCAGTACCTAGAGGAGTCAGCGGCGATGAGGGCGACAAAAGTTAGGTCTTGGTTATGCCGGTCAACAATTGTTTTGCTAGCAACGCTGGCTGCCGCTCCAGCCTACGGCCAATCTACTGTCATTGTGCAAGATGCTTTGCGGCTAGCGGTCTGCTTGAATGACTGGGATAGCGCGATCGCCCATGCCAGCCAGCTCGAACAATCTGGCCTGCCCACCAAAACTCTCGCCCAGCTGGTGACGTTTCGCCGCCAAATGCAGCTATTTCGCCAAAACCAAACGGTGGTAAGCCCCATTGATGGCTGTGAACCCGTGCTCGCCGGGTTTGGCCTGCCCGGATACACCGGTCGACCCCTAGATTTTGACCGAGGAGTTTACTCCAGCGTGGGCCGTGGCACCCCCGTCGTGGCCGCCGACCAAACCCTACGTCAGTACGAGGCGCTTTGGCAGGCCGGGCTGGGCGTTACCGCCGACACTCCCCTTGGCCCCTTGGCCGAGGCCCAGCGTGTCAACACCCGCAGCGGCAGCGGTGTGACTACCGGAGCCGTGAGCCGCCGCATTGATATCTACGCGTTTCTGGGTGCCCAGGGCGATAGTGCCGACCTTGATCTAACCGTCATTCAGCAGCGCCCTGGGGTGCTCTATACCGACGATGCGGCCCATCTGTTCTTGTTTGACGCCGCAGGCCGACTTCTGGCCGAAGCTCGTACTACCCAGGGCATGCAGCCCCGCCTAGCGGCTACCACCCTGCCCACGAATGGGGTGTACTATGCCGCCGTCACCACCCCTCAGCATCGTCCTCTATTGGACGCAGGTGGCTTTATCACAGGCTGGCAGGGCATTGGCACCAGCGCCATTACCTACACCCTAACCATTGACGGCCTGACGCCTTCGCCAGAGCTGGGGCTGCGGTAGCGGGGAGCGGGGAAGATTGGGAAGGTAAGGGAGATAGGGCGTTTCTAGCCTTCCTGGCTTCCCTACCTCCTCAACTTCCTCATCTCCCCTACCTTCCTCATCTCCCCCACCTTACCCCCAGCCCCTACGGCTGTCGGCAAATCCCAAACACCGATGTAAACCCGTGCAAAAACGTCGTCTGTCCTACGGGGCCGATCTCGCCGCCGCAGAAAAAGCCCCCCAGGGGAAGGCCGGGCAAATATTGGGCAAACAGACCTGAGTCAAAGTTGGCCTGGTTGTAGAGCCCGGCACCGCGCCCCATGCAGGCAAACATCAGCGCCCCGGCGGGGGCGATCGCTGCGGGAGCCTGCTGCTGGTAGCGCTGCAATAGGGTTTCGAGATCGGTGGCGGAGGTGTGGGCATCGCGCAGGTGAAATTGCACGCGCTGCCCAGGGCGCAGCCGATCGCCCACTGCGATCGCCCCCATTTTGGGGTCAACCCCCAGCAGTGTGCGAATCAAAAAGTCGCCTGGGCTGAGGCTGAGCTTAAAACTGTCCTGGGCCATACCGATAAAGAGGGAACTCTGGGCCAGTTGGCGATCGCCCTCCGGCAAAGTTTCAAACAGCTCTTGCAGCAGTTCTAGGGGCGGGCGCGCCGAGTCGCCGTCCTCTGAGTCGCTCAGAGACAGCAGAATGTTGCGCTCGGCCTTATCCACCCGATAGATAGGGCCGATGGGGCGGCAGCCCTGAGCCACAATAGTGTCGAGCACGATCGGCCCCGCTAGGGCTACTCCAACCGCGCCTTCGGTGTAGAGGGTGCGATCGCAAAATAGCCCGCTGTGGCGATTGAATCCGTCCACGCTGGCCAAACCGCCAATCTTCACGCCGCTGGGGTAGGCAAAATCAAGCCCCTGGAGCAGGTCGGTTACGTTGGATGAAAACGGATCAGCCATCAAAATAAACTGAGGGTTGGCCTCTGGTGCGACCCCCATCAGCTCAGCCCAGGCATCGGGCGGGCTGTCTAAATCGGGGAGGTCATCGCTCGACAGATGAAAGCTCTGCACCGTGACCCCTGGCAGCCGAGCCAGCGTCAGACTTAAGGCCGGGGCGTCCTCTAGTTCTTGGGGGTGACCTTGGTCATCCATGCCCACAATGCCGCCGCCGCTGCACCCCACCAGAGCCGGTATGGGCAACAGATCGTGGAGCAGGGGCAGCAAGCGAGCAAACTCGCTAGTAAACGACGATGAAATGAACACAATGCCCAGATCAGGGGCCCCCGTCAATCGGTGCTTTAGCTGCTCTACCACGTCCTTTACTGCCCCCTCAAGGGAGGGACGGGTCGACACCGCATTGGCCCACTCCATGGGCGGGTGGTCTAATTGGGGAATGTCGGTCATTGGGTAGCCCCCTCCTTGGGTGGTTCCAGTCTAGATCGGATTGCTCCTCCCCCTGAGTAAATTGACTTGGGCTGAGAATGTTCAACGGTTACCCCTGCCATTGTGGAGATGTGTACAATAGGTGATGAGTACTTATACTGGCCTTGCCCGGGCCAACCCGGGGGGCTGTCAAGGGCGTAACCCTGCCTCTATGGAGTAGAGTTTTCTCCGCCAGAGCCTCTGAATCGGTGCAGTATACTGAGCCTGGAGTTGGGATCTGACCATTTAAAGCCATAGTTTGCCCTTGCTGACCAGGCCACAGCCCCCGCTAGTTGTTTACAAACGGTAAGAAAGGACATGAGCGAGAACATCAAAGAGCGCATTGAGAAAGAAATTGAAGGTGCCCGGGCCGCCTGTGATGCCACTGGTGGCAGCTCCCAGGAGTGCGCCGCCGCTTGGGACGCAGTAGAAGAACTCCAGGCAGAAGCCTCTCACCAGCGCGAGAAAGGCACTGATAAGACCTCTCTAGAAACCTACTGCGACAGCAACCCCGAAGCCGACGAGTGCCGAGTGTACGACACCTAGACTAGCGGGCTACCTTATCCGAGGTTAAAGCGCTACAAAAACGTCTCGATCGCCGGGGCGTTTTTGCGTTTAACCGCCGCTTTTTGCCTGTTGTGCTTGTTTGTACTTAAACCTATCCTGTAACCGATCGCCGCTATGACGCTGACAGTCTATGGCATTCCCACCTGTAGCACCTGCAAAAAAGCTCTGCAATGGTTAGATAGCCGCGCCACTGCCTACGACTTTGTTAACACCAAAGAACACCCTCCCAGCCGGGCCACGATAGCAGCTTGGGTAGACAATCTGGGCAGCAAGCCCATGCGCAACACCTCGGGGCAATCCTACCGGGCGCTGGGGGACGATAAGCAAACCTGGGGTGATCCCGAGTGGGTCAATGCCTTCACCAATGATGCCATGCTGCTGAAACGCCCTCTGTTTGTCAAAGACGGCCAGGCTGTGCTGGTTGGGTTTCGGGTGACCGAAACCGAGTTAAACAGCCTTCTGGTTGGCTAGATACAGCAATCCGAGAGCGCCAGTAAGTAGGACTTGATCGGTCAAAACGCCCAAGGGTGCTGCTATATAGCACCGCTGTTCTCAACAATCAAAAGCTCCGACCTGTAGAGGGTCGGAGCTTTCAAGGTTAGACAACCTTAGGCAGAGCTACTGATGTCTAATCAATGGCACGCTTGACGTTGTCTTTGGCATCTTCTACACCGTGGCGCACGTCGGACTCAGCCTGCTTGGCCTTACCTTTGGCTTGGGCTTCGCGATCGCCTGTCACTTTGCCGGCACCTTCTTGGAGCTTGCCTTCAACGTCTTTGGCAACGGCTTTGGCTCTATCTTCAATAGACATGATGTAATCATCTCCTGAGAGGTTACCTCTTAATCCTAAGGAGGGGCCAGGGAAGCTCCCTCTGTAGAGAGGCATAAGGCAGTCTCTCTCAAATTGTAGGTATTGCTACAGTTTGGGCCTGAATGTTTGCTGGAGCAACAGTGCAGGTTTGCCTCTAGGGAGTATCCTGAAGCATCATGGGTGGCTTGTCTCCCAAAACAGACTTTAAACTCAGGACTTAAACTGGGGCTTGAACTTATGGAGTATTGGGAATTTCTGCTGCAAAAAGAGGGTGACCAGAGCTGGTTGCCCCTCGACACATCCCAGGTAGAAATTTTGGAGGGCCGCTACCGCGTGATGGCCCACACTAGCCATACCAATACTCCGGTGTATATTCAGATCGGCCAACTGCTGCACGATTCGCAAAGCGATGCTGGGACAGATTACTTTGCGAATCGCGGGCTACCTCAGCGTCGTATTCTGCGTCGCCAGGGCCAGATCAATGAAAATGGCCTGATGGTCGTCATGCCTTTTACCCGCCTAGGGGAGGGCGCTTGGGATATTGAATGCGCTAGCGCGATCGCCCCCGATGCCGACCCCGAAGACGACAACGCCGCCAATGCTCCTCAGTGGTGCTACGCAGTGCAGCTGCAGGTGGTGGCCCAAGACTCCGCCGATGAGGGCGATTGGTTTGCCGACGACGGTAGTGCTGGTTTAGGCGCGATCGCCGCCTCTCAACCCCCAGCTTCCGGAGCAGTTTCGGTGGCCCCAGCACCGGTCATTGACCTCCAGGTCGCAGCGGCTGCCATGGACGCGTTTCAAACCCAGCCGGGTAGCTCAGCCACAGCCCCCTTGCCCTACGGACTGCTGCTGCCCCATGCCGCACTCTTAGGCAGCACCGGCGAAAGCCTCGGGCTGACGGCGACGGTGACTGGCCACTCTAACGGTGAACCTTGTCCACCCTTGACCCTGATGCTGCGGTTATCAGACCCCCAGACGGCGGTCACTGTCGCCATGGCTCTGGTGCCGCTAGCGGTGGCGATGCTGCCTAGCACCATGACGCTAACCGTAACCGTGCCCACTCAGCTGTCGACCCGATTGTTGCTAGGGGAAGTCGGGCTCTTTGTCGGGACTGAAATAGCCGCCCTACAGCGATTTACAGTCACGGTAGATGTGGCCTCGCTGTTTGACGCGATCGCCAACCATGCTGAAACCGAATCAGGTCTAGACGTTGTTTTCCCGGCCGAAGACTCGGAGGAAGGCCCGGCCTCTCCCCTGTCCCCCGCCCCTGAGCTCAAAACCTGGGATATTGTCGGTCGGTCGGCACCGCCTCGGCAGATGCCCATTCTCACTCTGCCCCGTAACAGTCCTGAGCTGCCGCCCAAAATCTACTACCCCTCTCCCCACGAGACGGCTGCCCGTCAACCGTCGCTGCCCTTGGTGGGCCGCCCCCGACCCGTTTCCCGGCCCCCCGAAGACCGCAGCCTTGATAGTCCGAGCGACTCCGTTACGTCTAGCCCAGAGCCAGTGAGGGGGCTGAGCTTACCGCCGATTGCTTCGCCGCCCCAGGCCGATGACCCCATTGTTGTCTTGACTGGGCAGGCAACCCCCAGTGCCAGCCCTAAACCCCGCAGCGCGGTACCCCAGCTAATTTCCCACGAGGCCATGGGGTTTAGAGACCTCAAGCTGCAAGACCGCTTTTGGAATCGGCTCAACGAGCTAGCCGTCAACCTTCAGCAGGAGGCGATCGAGCAGCGCACTGAGGTCGTCGCTGCCCCGGTGGAAACCCCGGTAGAAGCTCCAGTTGAGCCGCCGTTTGTCCCTTTTGCTGGCGAGGTGGTGATTTATGAAGATGAAGACCCTACCCTACGCGACTTAGCAGCGGCAGCGGTGTCTGCTCCAGAGACTGAGGAGCTGCCAGAGATGGTGACCCCGCCCATGCCCACCCTAGAGCTGCCAGAGGGTGATCTGACTGCGGGTGAGCCAGTCGTTGTAACGCTGCGGGTGCCCTTCCATCCCAACCGACTGTACCTCAAAGTGTGGATTACAGACCCTCAAACCCGCACCCTGGCTGACGAGCCGCGTCAGCTGCTCAATCTGCTGCCCAACGGTCAGGGACAGCTTGAGGGCAGTTTACAGCTCACGGCTCCCTTTGGCTGTTTAGAGGCGTGGTTTGAGGCCATTTCTGTGGACATGGTCACTCAGCAGGAAAGCTATAAAGCCTCGGTCAGTCGCGCGATCGCCCCTGCCGGACTATCCCCAACCTCCCTAGACGAATTTCAAATTTAGAGACGCCTTTAACGGGCCTAGGGGCAATGCAGTGCCGTAAGGGTGAGGTTTTGCAACGAATCCTAAGTAATTCCTGCGAAGAGTAGAGTGCCATACCGATGATCCTCCTACAATAATGACGGTTC
The DNA here is from genome assembly GCA_031425055.1 of Phormidium sp. VAR_61_metabat_6. Classification (GTDB taxonomy): domain Bacteria; phylum Cyanobacteriota; class Cyanobacteriia; order Phormidesmidales; family Phormidesmidaceae; genus Nodosilinea. The sequence continues at coordinate 4,902 of JANPIO010000169.1, read as the reverse complement.
CAAGCTAAACCGTGAATGGGTTTGCTGATCTGACTCATTTGGGTTTGGCTTAGAGAAGTTTGTTTGGTCGTGACTGTTGGCCGTGGTTGGCTTAGGTTTGAGTAATTGAGATTCAGCCGCTGATATTGAGCCGTCAGCTTGACTGTCAGACGGTCTGATAAGTGGTTGAGGCCAAAGGTTTGCCCCCAATTGCCAGCGCTAAGGTAAAGAAACTATTCCCCCCATCACAAATCGCTATCTAGGACGGGTGACAATGAAGCTTATGTCAATGTTGAAAGTGGCTGCGCTGACTGCGGCTACCCTCGTGGTGGTCAGCACAGCAGGGCAGGCCGTTGCCCCCAACTCCACCTCAGTTCAGCCTGCGGTGCGCGAAACGGGCACGCTGCTAGCCCAGACCTTTGGCAACGTCGCTATCAATGCGGCCAATTTTTTGGTGGTTGCGGTGCCGGGTAGCACCTCCCAACCCTACCGGCTCTATATTGTAGAGCAGCTCCAGCCCAACCCTCCCTGCTGGACGATTGCTAACCCCGGCGGCGAGCCTACCCAGGTAAACGCCCTGTGGAATACCTTTGACTTTACGGGGGTCTGCCGTCTCCAGCGCGATACCAACGGCTACGCCATCCGTTTGGCGGGACAGGATCTATCTGGGGTTCGGTTTGAGGTTAACCAGCGAGACGGTGATTTGCTGCTCCAGTTTGCTCCTAGCACCGTTTCTCGCGATCGCATCACCATCGGTCGAGCCAATGGCATTAGCCCCACCGGCTTTACGCAGCTCGATCTCAACCCAGGCTGGTCACTGACTAAGCGCACCTTCAATGGGGCGATCGTCAGCTCGCACCTGGTGTACTTCACCAACGACCTGACCCTGGCTCAGATCCAGGGCGGGCAAACTGGTGGTGGCACACCGCCTGTGACGCCGCCAGTAACGCCGCCAGTAACGCCGCCCGCCCTAGCCTTTAACGATATTCGGGGCAATCGCTACGCTGCCGACATCACCCGCGCCGCTAGCCTGGGCGTGATAGCAGGTTTTGAAGATAGTACCTTCCGGCCTACCGCGCCGCTCACCCGTGAGCAGGCGGTCTCTGTAATGATGGAAACTGCTAAGAAAGTGCTACCGACCTCAGCGCTGGCTAACCTGCCCCAGTCGGTTTTCAACGCCCCCTTCTCGGACGTAGCCGCCAACCGCTGGAGCGCCGTCAAAATTCAGCAGGCTAAGCAGTTGGGCATCGTCACGGGTGACGCTGGCACCGGCAATTTCCGACCAACCGACAATGTCTCTCGGGCTGAGCTGATGGCGATGACCTACAAGCTAGCCCTGGTGCGAGCTAACGCGGGCGCGGGCGATTCCACCAGCACCAGCCCAGTGCCGGGCATCGACCAGACCACCCGAGGAATTATTCCCAACATCAGCAACCCGCCCACTTTTACCGATATCAGCGGTCACTGGGGTGAGGCTACGATCAGGCAGATGGCGGCCTTCTGCGCGATCGCAACCCCCCTCAACGAAACCGGGACTAACTTTGCGCCCAACTCCAACGCGCTGCGTGACTACACCGCCGCCGTTGCCGTGCGGGCTATTGACTGCCCGGCTGCACGACCCCAGTAGGTCAGCTAAAGCACAACTAGGCACTAACTCAAGGGTGAGTTCCGTACGGAACTCACCCTTTTTTTGAGTGGTTTGGCTTAGCGCACCGCGCTAAGCAGCCCGTAGCGAATTAGGCCGCTATGCAACCCCTGGCGCATCGGCCCTAGGGCTAGTGCGCCCTGAAGAGTGCCCGGCCCGGCTTGAAGCAACCCTGCCAGTCCTTCAAGACTGAGGGCCGAGGCAATCACTTCATCCCAAAAGGGGGCGACTGCCAGCGACCAGTCGGCGGCGTTGAGCTGGTTAAAGCCGCAGTTTTGGGCGATCGCCTCGTAGTCAGGCAAAGAAATCACGTAGGGCAGACCATAGACGCGATAAATCCAGTCGAGCTGTCGCTGCTCTAGCCAGGTCAGCGGCCCTCCCAGCGAGTCCGTAGGGCGGTGGCACCAGGTAGCCATCAGCAGTTTGCCCCCCGGCTTTAACACCCGGTAGCACTCCTGTAGAAATGCCACCTTGTCGGGCATGTGCTCCCCGCTCTCCATCGACCACACCAGGTCAAAGCTGTGGTCAGCAAAGGGGGCGCTTAAAGCATCCGCAACCTGAAACGTTGCGCAGGGCGCGGCATCGCCTGCTAAATTTGCTGCTATCGCCCGCTCCGTGGCTCGCTGGGCCTGTACTGGGCTGAGGGTAATGCCGGTCACTCTGGCCCCAAACCGGTTCGCCAATTCAAGGGCGCTGCCGCCGATACCGCAGCCACAGTCGAGAATAGTCTCCGCTTGGGTAATGCCCCCCCAGGTCAAACACTCGTCGATTAGATCAATTTGGGCTTGGCGGCGATTTTTGCGCTGACGGCCATCGGCACCGTAGTAGCCATGGTGCATGTGCTCACCCCAGATCTGCTCCCACAGTCCAGAGGAGTCGTCATAGAAAGTCTGAATCTTCTTGTACAGGGCATTGGTCATGACAACTCGAAACCTAGAGAACAGCGTGGCTAGCCGGTTAAATCTTGCGGCATAGTGGTCGAGAGCGTCAACTCGTGGAAATATAGGGTTGCCTTTCTAATCCGTGTTTTGCAGAATGCCCGACCTATGCAGATGATGGTTCCGCGCACCATATACTTTGGTTTTTTGGTATTGATCGCCATTGGCACAATTTTATTGGCGTTGCCCATGTCCAGCACTCAACAAGGCTGGAGCGATCCCCTGGTAGCCCTGTTTACAGCCACCTCCGCTGTCTGCGTCACCGGACTGGTTGTAGATGATACGGGCACCTACTTCTCTGACTTTAGCGAAGCGACCATTCTCGTACTGATTTAGGTGGGAGGGCTAGGCTACATGACCGTCAACACCTTTCTGCTGCTGCTGGGGCGACGGTTGGGGCTGCGAGAACGACTCGCCGCCGAGAAGAAAGAAGCTGGTGTACAGTAGCTTCTTTATTTGTCGTGAAGACACATTAGTGTCGTTAAAAAGGTAAAGCTAAATTCGGCTTGCTTTTCCGAAAAAATGCTACATCTCGATCAAGCTGAGTTGTCTGCTTTCCAGGGCGCATATAGCAGGTTTAAATGGGCAGGCGATTGATGTCTTTGTTGCAACCAATGACGACCATCACAGTACCCTTATAGAGCGTCGTATCAGGTGTTGGATTAATCTCAAATTTTCCATCGTGGCTCACTGCCAGTAAATTTAAGCCGTAGTGAGAGCGGAGCCTGAGTTCGGTGATTGTTTTGCGATCAAATTCATCGGGCACCAAAATCTCGACGATGCTGTTATCTGGATCAAGTTCAAAGCGCTCTAAAATAGCAGGGCGAGTGAGGGATCGTGCTAACGCGCAGCCCATCTCATGTTCTGGAAAGACCACATGGTCTGCCCCGACTTTGTTTAGCAGCTTTTCATGGATTTGAGAGGAAGCTTTCGCAACCACATGAGCCACTCCTGCTTCTTTGAGATTCAGTGTTGTAATCACACTTTCTTCCACGTAGTTGCCGATCGCCACAATCACCGTATCAATTTCAAAGATGCCAGCTTCCTGAAGGGCAACCGGATCGGTTGAATCAAGCTGCACTGCCCGCACCGCGATTTGATCAGTAAGTGCCTGAGCCACTTGCTTTTCATCAGAATCCACCCCCATCACCTCGTAGCCTAACTGATGAAGGGTATGGCAAACAGCTCTCCCAAAGCGCCCTAAGCCAATGACAGCGTAGTGCTTGTTTTGATCCGGTTGTAAGCTACTAAAAAAGTTCAAAAAAGTCAGATTCACGATTTAACTCCACAAGAATCGATGCTTAAAAAAGCGATGACCAAAGAGGTTAGTGCATAGAGCGAGGCAGGCTTGAAGTTAACTTAGCCGACCAGTAAATTTTCTTCGGGGTAACGCACCGCGCTGGGTTTAGGATCGCCTAGGAGTGCACCCATCAGCAACAAAACGCCGACTCGTCCAATGTACATCGTTGCCACAATCACCAACTTGGCAACGGTCGAAAGTCCTGCCGTAATGCCAGTTGAAAGCCCCACAGTGGCAAAGGCAGAGACGACTTCAAACAAGATGCGAATAAAGTCGATTTCTGGCTCTGAGATGGACACGATTGTCGTCATCACCAGCACGGTAGCAAGCGAACCGACTGCAACTCCAATGGCTTTGAGAATCAGTGACAGGGGAATCTGGCGTTCATATAAAGAGACCTCTTCTTTGCCCTGTAGAATGGCTTTTGTACAGCTTGTGAGCACTCGCAGAGTAGTGGTTTTGATGCCGCCTGCCGTGCCCCCAGGGCTGCCACCAATCAGCATTAAGGCAATCGTGATGAACAAGCCTGCTGTAGTCATTTGGCTGATATCAATCGTATTGAACCCGGCTGTTCTAGGCGTGACTGATTGAAACCAGGCGGTAATGAGCTGCGTGCTGAATGGCATCGAGCCGAGTGTATTGGGGTTTCGCCCCTCAACCAAAAAGAAGGCTATCGTTCCTGCTACTAGCAAAATGATGGTCGTGCTAACGGCAACCTTAAAGTTGAGGGAGAGCAAGAGTCGTCCCGGTCGCTTAAGTAGGCGAGCGCGCTACCATAGAAACATTTCAAAAATGACCTAGTACCCTATGCCACCAAAAATAATCAGCCCAGAGATGACCAAGTTTAGCAAAGGTGATGCTTGATAGCCTACCAAATTGTCTGCAAACAAACTAAAGCCTGCATTGTTCCAGGCGCTAATGCTGTGAAAGGTTGCCAACCATAACGCACGTCCCAAACCATGAGCGGGGGTAAAGACTATCACTAACAAAAAAATGCCCGTAATCTCAAAGAGCATAGTGATCGCAATGATGGAGCGAAT
>JANPIO010000168.1:0-16203 GCA_031425055.1 Phormidium sp. VAR_61_metabat_6 | reverse complement strand
CCCGACGACTGGCACCTGCATCTGCGCGATGGCGCGGCGCTAAAGGCAGTTTTGCCCCACACGGTGCGGCAGTTTGCTCGGGCGATCGTCATGCCCAATTTGAAGCCTCCGGTGCGCACAGTGGCCGAGGCGGCGGCTTACCGCGATCGCATTCTAGCGGCAGTGCCAGCGGGCCAGCAGTTTGAGCCGCTGATGACCCTCTACCTCACCGACAACACTCGCCCCGAAGAGATTTTGGCGGCCCAGGAGGCTCGGTTTGTCAAAGCGGTGAAGTACTACCCCGCTGGGGCGACAACAAACTCAGATGCTGGCGTCACTGAGATCAGCAAGTGCGATCGCGTCTTTGAGGCGATGCAGCAGGTCAACATGCCGCTACTGCTCCATGGGGAGGTGACCGACTCAGCCGTTGACATGTTTGATCGCGAGAAGGTGTTTATTGAGAAACACTTAATTCCCCTGAAACAGCGATTTCCTCAGTTGCGGGTGGTGCTGGAGCACGTTACTACCTCACAAGCGGTAGAGTTTGTGCTGGCGACCGACAACACTGCAGCCACGATTACCCCCCAGCATCTTTTGTATAACCGCAACAGTCTATTTCAGGGAGGGCTGCGGCCTCACTACTACTGTCTACCTATTTTGAAGCGCGAAACCCACCGGCAGGCGCTTTTGCGGGCGGCTACCTCGGGCAATCCTAAGTTTTTCCTGGGCACCGACAGCGCTCCCCATCCCCGCAACGGCAAGGAAAGCGCCTGTGGTTGTGCAGGGTGTTTTTCGGCGCTGCACGCTATGGAACTGTACGCAGAGGCGTTTGAGAGCGTTGATGCCCTCGACAAACTGGAGGCGTTTGCTAGCTTCTATGGGCCAGACTTTTATCAGCTGCCCAGGAATAGCGATCGCATTACCCTGAGCAAAACGACCTGGCGTATTCCCGATGAGCTGCCCTTTGTCGATGATGGGCTGGTGCCGTTGCGAGCTGGGGAATCAATAATCTGGAAAATGGTCTGATTCTAAATTCTGCTTGGCTACCCCAAACCCTAGGGACAAATGGCATTCGCCCCTACGGCTTCGCTTTTCTGACATCGGGGGGATGTGATTTGGTAGATTGGAGTGAAGGCATTGCACTGAAGACCAAAAAGAACTGCTCCTTAAAGCTCAACAAAGCCTAGTTGCTGCTCAAGCACGCGCTGTATGATTTGCATCAGAGTACTGTTTACCAGTAGTTCATTGTTGTCCACTTGCAAGGAAACAAGGAGAGCAAGGAATGACACTAGAGTCTTCAATTCTAAATAATATTCACAAGCTACCTGAAACAATTCAGCAATCTGTATTGCTCTACACAGAGTTTTTGGTCAGCCGCTATGCAAAAGATTCTGCTGAAACCGCAGAAGACGTTGTATCTCAGAACCTGCACTTAGCAGGCTCGATGAAAGGCACCTTTGTATTGCCATTACCTGACAACTTCGACGAGCCCTTAGAAGAGTTTGAGGAATACATGTAATGAGTTCAATTCTCCTAGACACTCATGCATTTATTTGGATGGCTGAAGATGATGCAAAGATGCCATCATCTGTAAAAAGTCAGATTGAGTCAACAGACAATGTTTTTGTCAGTATTGTTAGCTTTTGGGAGATTGCCCTCAAGTCGCAAAAAGAGCGAATCTTTTTAGAGGTTGATTTCAATGAAATTGAAGCCAGATTTTCATTGACTCGATTCAAACTGCTAGATATATCAATTCAAGATACGATTCGAGTCTACAATATGCCTTTTTATCTCAAAGAGCACAGAGACCCGTTTGATCGCCTTCTAATTTCGCAGGCAATCAATCGATCGTTACCTTTGGCCAGCTGCGATAAAGCTTTTGATGCTTACCCGATTGCAAAAATTTGGGCATAGCACGGGTTGCTTGGCGCGGCGATCATCCTCATCGTCACCTTCGCCTGCATGGTAGAAGCGCTGCAACACCTTTAATAGGCTAGAACCCGTTATCCTAGAAAAGCTGAGTTTTGAGGGCTATATAGTGCAAACCCCAAACCCCATTCATGTGATCGGCGGCGGGCTGGCCGGTACCGAGGCCGCCTGGCAAATCGCCCAGGCCGGGGTGCCCGTGGTGCTGCACGAAATGCGCCCCCACAAAACATCCCCCGCGCACCACAGCGAGCATGTGGCCGAGCTGGTGTGTAGCAACTCCTTTGGGGCAATGGCGAGCGATCGCGCCTCAGGCCTGCTCCACGAAGAACTGCGCCAGCTCGGCTCAGTGGTCATCGGCAAAGCCGACCAGCACCAGGTGCCAGCGGGCGGTGCCCTGGCGGTCGATCGCGGCATTTTTAGCCAAGACCTGACCACAACCCTAGAGCGTCACCCGCTGATTGAGCTGCGGCGCGACGAGGTCACGAGCATTCCCGATGACGGCATTGTGGTGCTCACCACTGGCCCCCTCACCAGCGACGCCCTCTCGGTGGAGCTGGAGCGGTTCACCGGCCAGGGCTACATGAGCTTTTTTGATGCCGCTAGCCCCATTGTGGTGGGCGACAGCATCGACCAGTCGGTGGCCTTCATGGCCTCCCGCTACGATCGCGGCGAAGCGGCCTACCTCAACTGCCCCATGAACTGCGAGCAGTACCTCCACTTTTGGACTGAGCTGTGCAACGCCGAGCAGGCCGAACTCAAGGACTTTGAGCGCGAAACCGCCAAATTCTTTGAGGCCTGCCTACCGATCGAAGAAATGGCGCGGCGCGGCGAAGACACCATGCGCTACGGCCCCCTCAAGCCGGTGGGGCTATTTGACGCCCGCCTGGGCGACTTCAAAGACCCTGAGAATAAGAGCAAAAAACCCTACGCCGTGGTGCAACTCCGGCAGGAAGACAAAAGCGGCCAGTTGTGGAATATGGTGGGCTTTCAAACCAACCTGCGCTGGGGCGAACAGGCGCGAGTGTTTCGCCTCATTCCCGGCTTAGAGAACGCCGAGTTTGTGCGCATGGGCGTCATGCACCGCAACACGTTTTTAAATTCGCCGGAGCTGCTGCACAACACGCTGCAATTTAAGGCGCGGCCCACGCTGCTGGCGGCGGGGCAGCTGGTAGGCACCGAGGGCTACACGGCGGCAGTGGCCGGGGGCTGGCTAGCGGGAACCAATGCGGCCCGTCTAGCCCTGGGCCAAGAGCGGCTGAGCTTGCCGGTGACGATGATGCTGGGGGCACTAGTCGATTTCATTACCTCAGCGGAGCCAAAGCACTTTCAGCCGATGCCGCCCAACTTTGGCATTTTGCCGCCGCTGCCGGTAAAGGTGCGCAATAAGCGGGAACGCTATGGACAGTATCGCGATCGCGCCTTTACCGATCTGCATACCTGGGCCAGCCAGCACGGTCTTGGTTTGGTTCAGAATTCGCTGATGGCCACGGCCTAGGCGAGCCACAGAGTCTAAGTCCTCGGGTAGATTGGCAATAATCTTCGTTGCAAAAACCTCAGGGGCTGGGCTATGGTGTCTAAGATTAAGGGAAAATCCAGTTTTGTTTAAGAGAAGGTTATTTATGCCCTATGGCCTATTCTGGCTCTACTAACAATCGACGCGATTTGGATAGATTTATCTCTCCCAAGAGCTCTTACTACGGTACGTTTTCGCCTCAGCAGCTTGTGTTCAACGCCAACCTGCAAGAATTTGCTAACCGAGTTGGCTTCATTTCAGGACTACAAACTGGCGGCAAGCTCTCACCCGATGAGGCTTTTGAGCAAATCAAATCGTTGTATAAGCAGCTCAAACAAACTAAAAAAGGCCTCGAAATCTAAGCGCTGGGGTTTGCATAGAGGCCTTTGCCCAAAGATATGTTTGAGTTAAGTCGATCGCTGCTGACTCTATAACCCGGCGATCGCCTCAATCTACCCATATACGGGTGTCTCTAGCTTTGGAGACACCCGTGTTCTTTAAAGATTATTGTGAGAGCCACCGATTATTACAAGCAGGCGATCGCACCCTCACTGCGGCGATCGCAGCCGCCCACCAGCCCGTCTGGGGTCACCTGAATGGCGTGGGCGTGGCCCATTTTCTCAGCCCAGGCGGGGGCCTCGGTGGTCTGGTGTCCCCGGCGTTCTAAAGCTTGGCGAGTCTCAGCGAGCATCCGATTTTCCATCGCCAGGCGGGTAGAGGCCTCGCCCCAGGTACGGCCCCATAGCCAGCGGGGCAGATCGATCGCCACTTGGGGAGAATAGCCAAAGTCCAGCATTCTAGTCAGCAGGGCAAGCTGGGTCTGGGGCTGGCCCTCGCCGCCCATGGTGCCCAGCACTAAATAGGGTTTGCCGTCGTTGAGCACCAGACCGGGCATGAGGGTGTGAAAGGGCCGCTTGCTGGGTGCTAGGGCATTGGGGTGGTCGGGGTCAAGGGAAAACAGCGCACCACGGTTTTGCAGCGGAAAACCGAGAGCGGGCGGCACCACCGCCGACCCAAAGTCAAAGTAGAGGCTTTGAATCGTCGATACGGCGTTGCCCTCGCCATCGACTACGGCGATATAGACAGTGTCGCCGCCGCTGGCCGGAGTGGCATAATCCTGCGCTACGGTCATGCTCAGCCGGGCGCGGCGGCGATCGCCGTAGGACTTTGAGATCAGCTCCCCCAGGGGAATGTCGGTAAAGTCGGGGTCGCCTAGCCAGCGATCGCGATCGGCAAAGGCTAGCTTGGTGGCCTCCACCAGCAGGTGGTAATAGTCAACGGTGCCGTGGCCGATAGTGTGCAGGTTAAACCCCTCCAGCACGTTCAGCATTTGCAGCACGGTGAAGCCCTGGGTGTTGGGGGGCAGTTGGCACACCTGGTGGCCCCGGTAGGTGGTGCTGATTGGGTCTACCCAAGTAGCGCTGTGGTGGGCGAAGTCGTTGCGGGTCAGCCAGCCGCCGAGATCGCTCAGGTAATGCACGATCTGCTCGGCAATCTCCCCCTGGTAGAAATCCTGGAAACCTGCGTTGGCCAGGCGGCGCAGGGTCTTCCCCAGCGGTTGGTTGCTCACTTGCGACCCAGCGATCGGCACCTCGCCCCCCGGCAAAAAGGGGTTGTTCTCGCCGCCGTAGGCCCGCAAAAACTCAGCGTTGGCCTGCGTCCAGTGGGCCTGGGATTGGGAGCAGGGGTAGCCCTGATCGGCCAGGGCGATCGCGGGCTGGAGCAGGTCGGCCCAGGGCAGGCGGCCAAAGCGCTGGTGCATTTCGCCCCAGGCCGAGACGCCCCCCGGCACTGTGATTACCGCCTGGGGGCCACGCTGGGGAATGGCCTTTAGCCCCAAGCCCGTGAAGCGATCGCGATCGCAGCCTGCCCCGGCCCGGCCCGAGCCGTTGAGGCCATAGAGCTGGCCCGAGCTGGCCTGGTAGCCCAGCCAAAAGCCATCGCCGCCCAGCCCGGTCATAGCGGGGTAGACCACCGATAGGGCCGCCTGGGTAGCGATCGCCGCATCGACCGCATTGCCCCCCTGACTCAGCACGTTGAGGCCAGCGGTGGAGGCCAGGTAGTGGGGGCAAACCACCATGGCAGAGGGGGTAGAGACTGGGGCCATAGCTAACTCACGACTACATCAGCATTGGGCCTAGAAGATTAGCATTTTTGCTCTAACCCTGGGCCTGTTTTCACTGCTAGTCAACGGCCTTTTAGCTGCGGCTTCATCGTGCTGTCGGCGGTGTCTACATGCATTAAAAACGTTTTTGTTGACCAGGCCTTCAAGCCTCAGGCCAAAGCGATTGCAGGAGAGGGGCAGCGCTAATGGCGTCTGCGTTAGTTGATTGCCCAGGGCTAGGGGGCATGACGTGGATGGCCCGATACTGGTTGCGGCCTTGGGCCTTGGCTTGGTAAAGCGCCTGATCAGCGGTAAACACCAGGTCAGAGGGTAGGTAGTCGGCCCTGGGCAACACATTGGCGACGCCGCAGCTGATGGTGACGATCGCTCTCGGGGCCGTGTTGTGGGGCAACCCCCGCTGCTGAATGGCTGTGACCAGCCGCTGGCTAATGACGGTGGCCCCCTCCAGGGTAGTGTTGGGCAAAATCACCGCAAACTCTTCACCGCCGTAGCGGGTGACAATGTCGGCGGGGCGGCTGATGCACTGGTTGAGGGTTTTGGCTACTTCTTGAAGACAGCGATCGCCCGCCTGGTGCCCATAGTGGTCGTTGTAGTCTTTGAAATGGTCAATGTCGCAGATCACCAGCGACAGCGACAGGTGTTCGCGCACGCCCCGACCCCACTCCTGCAAGAGATATTCGTCGAAGCGGCGGCGGTTAGCCACCTGGGTGAGGCTATCGATCATGGTTAGCTGGTGGAGCTGGTAGTTGGCCTCGCGCAGCTGAATCTCTAAGCGGTGCTGCAAAATCAGCCGCCGCACCCGCTGGCGCAGCACCGCCCAGTTAATCGGTTTGGTGACGTAGTCAACCACCCCAATTTCGAAGGCCTGATCCACCGATTTTTCGTCCTCTAGGCCGGTAATCATCAGCACCGGGGCTAGGTTGCCCTGGGTCAAAACTTGCAGTCGTCGACAGACCTCAAAACCGTCTACCACCGGCATCAGCGCGTCTAGCAGCACCAGATCGGGCAGGTGGTGAAAGTAGAGGTTGAGGGCGGCTTCGCCGTGGGGCGCTTCAATCACCTGGTAGCCCTCGCGCTCCAGGTAGCGGGTCAGCATGTGGCGAATGAAGGGGTCATCGTCGGCCACCAAAATGATCGCTGAATCAGAATTGACTGACATGGTTGGTTACCTCCTGGGAAACCAAAGCAGACTGCAGGGCCGTTTTGACCTCAGTTAGAGCGTAGCGAATCGCCTCTACCTGGTCAGCCACGACCGGACTGGGGGCTTGGCGTAGGGCAGTCTCCAAGTCACGGCATCGGTCGGCAAGGGCATTGGCACTGACGGCGGCGCTGCTCGACTTGAGGGTGTGGGCAGCCCTTTCTAGGGTAGGCCAGTCGTGCTGGCCCAGGGCAGTGAGCATGGCGGCCACTAGCTGGTCAGCACTCTCAAGGTAGCTGGCGATCAGGTCAGCCATAAAGTTGGAGGCGTTGCCGCCTACGGTGACGGCAAAGGTGTGCAGCGCCGCCAAATCGATGGCAAGGCGGGCAACGGGGTCACCCCCCTCCAACACCCGAATCAGCTCCTCGAGGCGAATGGGTTTACTGATATAGTCATCCATGCCGGCCTGGAGACACTGCTCGCGATCGCCCTGCATGGCGTTGGCGGTGACGGCCACCAGGCGAGGGCGACGGGTGGGCCAGCGCTGCATGATCTGCCGGGCAGCGGTGAGGCCATCCATCTCAGGCATTTGCACATCCATCAGCACCAGGTCGTAGGGCTGCTGGTCGAGGGCGGCCAGTACCTCGTAGCCGTTGGCGGCCACATCGGCCCGATAGCCCAGACGCTGCAAAATTTGTAGCGCTACCTTTTGGTTCACCACGTTGTCTTCGGCCAGCAAAATGCGCTGGGGACATCGCCGCCCCAGTTCGGCATCCATCACAGCCCGCTGGGGATGGGGCGACACCCGTACGGTCTCGGGCTGCTTGGCCAGGGCAGCGGCCAGCGCCTCCATTAGCTGACCCTGCTTGACGGGTTTGGTCAGGTAGGCGGCAAACAGGCCCTGATTGGCGATGCTGTGGTGCCAGCCCAGGGAGGTCAGCATTACCAGGGGCAGCGATCGCTCCGTAAACCGCTGGTGCAGGGTCTGAGCCAGGGATAGACCATCCATGCCCGGCATTTGCATATCTAAAATGGCCAGGTCAAAGCGCTGGGTTTCTAACGCTTCTAAGGCAGCTAAGCCCGAGTCTACCGTCACCACGGCGATGCCCCAGCCCTGGAGCTGGAGCTGAAGAATTTTGCGGTTAGTGGCATTGTCGTCTACCACCAGCAGACGACGGCCCTGGAGGCTGTGGGCCGGGGGCGACGCGGCAGAACACGGCGGTTGCGGATCAAGGGTGGCCCGCAGGGTAAAGTAAAAAGTCGATCCCTGACCTTCATCGCTCTCCACCCAGAGAGTGCCCCCCATCAGCTCGCACAGGCGCTTGCTGATGGCCAGGCCCAGGCCGGTGCCGCCAAACTGCCGGGTAGTCGAGGCATCTACCTGACTGAAGGGCTGAAAGAGCCGGTGCAGACGATCCGCCGGAATGCCAATGCCGGTATCTTTGACCGCCACTTGAAGGATAAGTTGCTCGCTGGCGGTCTGCGGCTGAGCCTGTACTGAGACAATCACCTCCCCGTGGGGGGTGAATTTGATGGCATTGTTGACCAGGTTGACGAGCACCTGGCGCAGGCGGCTGACATCACCCATTAGGTGCTGGGGTACCTGGGGGGGCAACAGATAGGCCAGCTCTAGACCTTTCTCAGAAGCCTTGGCGGCTAGCAAATCTAGGGCTTCTTCTAGGCAGATGCGCAGGTTAAAGGGCTGGGTTTCTAGCTCTAGCTTGCCCGACTCAATTTTTGAAAAGTCGAGGATGTCGTTGATGATGGTCAGCAGCGTATCACCTGCGTTGCGAGTGGTTTCGACAAAGTCGCGCTGCTGGTCAGTGAGGGAGGTGTCAAGCAGCAGGCTGGTCATGCCAATCACGGCGTTCATGGGCGTGCGAATTTCGTGGCTCATCATGGCTAGAAACTCGCTTTTGGCCTGGTTAGCGGCCTCAGCGGCGCAGCGGGCTTGGTCGAGGTCTTGCAGGTTTTGGTAGAGCTGAGCCTCGGCCTGTTTGCGATCGCTGATGTCGGTCTGAATACCGACAAAGTGGGTCAGCTGGCCCTGGGGGTCATAGATAGGCGAAATACTGAGCTGGTTCCAATATTGCTGGCCGTCTTTGCGGTAGTTAATCACCTCTACAGTACAGTCTTGGCCCTGGGCTACGGCCTGACGCAGGGTTCTCAGGCCGGGCTGGTCGTTTTGCCCCCCCTGTAAAAAGCGGCAGTTGCGCCCCAGGGCCTCGGCGGTAGAGTAGCTGGTAATGCGCTCAAAGGCAGGGTTGACGTAGATCACCGGATTGTCGGGTTGGCGGGCATCAGTAATCACAATGCCGTTGCTGCTGGCGGCGATCGCCCGCTCTTGCAGCCGCAGGGTTGCCTCCAGCCGCTGGCGCTCTAGGTCAGCCTGCTGAATTTGTTCGATCTGGCGGTGCAACTCGATCTGGGCCACGACCTGGGCGGCCAGCATTTTCAAGGCCTGGCGCTGCAAGGAGGTCAGGGTGCGAGGTACGTGGTCAACCACGCAGAGGGTGCCGAGGGCATAGCCAGCGGCGGTGACTAGAGGCATGCCGGCGTAGAAGCGTAGATTAAACTCCCCTGTGACTAGGGGGTTATCAAAGAAACGTTTGTCCTCTAAGGCATTGGGCACCTCCATCAGCCTCGGCTGCAAAATGGCGTGGGCGCAAAAAGCCACGTCGCGGGTGGTTGCGGGTACAGCAATGTGGCCCACGCGCGCTTTAAACCACTGGCGCTGCTGGTCGATCAGGCTAACTAGAGCAATGGGCACGTCGCACACCATGGCTGCCAGTCGAGTCAGATCGTCGAACCCCTCGGCGGGGGGCGTGTCAAGAATGTGAGAGTCGTACAGCGCCTGCAAACGACAGGCTTCGTTGTTGGGTAGAGGTGCAGGTTGCATAGGCCATGGCCCTTTAGGGCAAAGATGCAGGGCGAGGCTGGTCTCGCAACCAAACCCTACGTGAGGGAAGTGACTATCCTTCAGAGTACCCAGTTAGATGTAGCGAGTTTTACCATTCTGGCTAGATCAGATTAGGCAAAGATACTGATCTAGGCAGCAGTCTGTGGTGAGTCTAAATCTGACTTCGCCTCAATCATGGTTGTTCTCTCGGTTTGAGCGTCACTTTGTCTCCATGGCTAAAACGTTAGGGCTCGTGTACCTCTTCTTCACTGCGCTCTAGCAGGGTGTCTGCGGCATGACGCTGTTGGGTCAGTCGTTCGCGGGCCGGGTCGTCTGACTTGTCCATAAAAGCTGTTCTCTCGAAAAGTATGCGCTGCAGAACTAGAGGGCGATCGCCAGCGACCATCGCCCCTGTACTAATTTTCCAGGTTAGCTGTGGATAGGCGATCGCCCCTGACACGATTGTTTAGCCTTCTCAATCGCCCGCAATCTGTGCCGAGCGTGTTCCTGCAACACCCAGACAGAGTTCACCCCGAGGCTTGAGCTTACGGCACCGATGCTGTGGCAATAGCACTCTCAGACCCCACCGGGCGAATCACCAGCGTATTGAACAGGCTAATATCGGTGCCCTCAGGAACTGATAAGTCGAAGGCTCCGCTGGTCTGTAGCAGCGGCCCCAGCGCAATTGGACGCTTGGCCATGTTGCCGTTGATGGTTAAAAATGCTTCCAGCGCTTCCCCCTCAGCAGCGGTGGTGAAATCCTTTAGCGATAGGGTAATGCTGCTGCCCACAATGGCCGCCCCTACATAGCCACTGGCGGTGTGGCTGTCTGTCCCAACGACGCTGCCCATAGCCTAGTTCTCCCTTGATCTAAAACGCCCGGCCATCATTGTAGAAAGAATCGGCTCTAACGTTGCCACTGACTCCTGGCTATTTGGAGGCCAGACTACAGCGGGTCAAACGGCGTTAGCTTTGGGACGCTGCTTGTGATTAAACCGGAACGATTCCTTCAAGGATCGCTCCGCGAATCGCTGTCGGCAAATGATGGGTTTTCCCCACTCATTCAGGCTCCAATGGCAGCTATCCTGGGTAAAGAACTCAGTAATCGATCTCCCCCCTTTCACGGATGTGTCAGGGGGTTTTACAATAGTTCATATTAGGTGTTGTTGCCTCGGCCCCAGCTCAGACTCCCCGTCATGGTCTCGTGATAGAGTTTTCTGTTGTCAAGGCTACCCAATCGACAACCCAGACCCCGTCTGAGTAACCCATGAAGATGGTCACCAGCGGCCCATCGCCCAGAATCCGGAGAAGCAGTTATGGCTAAAGACATCACCCGTTATCGCAATATTGGTATTTTTGCCCACGTAGACGCGGGCAAGACCACCACCACCGAGCGCATCCTCGCCCTCACCGGTCGTATCCACAAAATCGGTGAGGTTCACGATGGTGCGGCCACCACCGACTTCATGGAGCAAGAGCAAGAACGGGGGATCACGATTCAGTCGGCGGCCACCACCTGCTTCTGGAAAGAGCACCAGCTCAACATCATCGACACTCCGGGCCACGTTGACTTCACCATTGAGGTGTATCGCTCCCTCAAGGTGCTTGACGGCGGCATTGGCGTGTTCTGCGGCTCGGGCGGTGTAGAGCCCCAGTCTGAGACCAACTGGCGCTACGCCAACGACTCCAAAGTGGCGCGGGTCATCTATGTCAACAAGCTCGATCGCACCGGTGCTGACTACTTCCGAGTGATCAAGCAAGTCGACAGCATTCTGGCGGCCAAGCCCCTGGTGATGGTGCTACCTATCGGCACCGAGATCGACTTCGTGGGCGTGGTTGACCTACTTACCCGTAAGGCCTGGGTTTGGGATGAGTCGGGCAAGCCCGAGAATTACACCATCCAAGACGTCCCCGAGGACATGAAAGATCAGGTCGAAGAGTACCGGGACGCTCTGATCGAGCTGGCCGTTGAGCAAGATGACGCAATTCTCGAAAAGTACCTCGAAGGCGAAGAGATCTCCATCGACGAGATCAAAGACTGCATTCGCAAGGGCACCCGCGAACTGGCGTTCTTCCCCACCTACTGCGGTTCCTCCTTTAAAAACAAAGGGGTACAGCTAGTGCTAGATGCGGTGGTGGACTACCTGCCCAACCCCCTCGAAGTGCCTGCCCAGCCTGAAGTTGACCTAGAGGGCAACCCCACCGGCAAGCTGGCCTACGCCGATGCCGACAAGCCCCTGCGGGCGCTAGCGTTCAAAATCATGGACGATCGCTTTGGCGCGCTCACCTTTACCCGCATCTACTCGGGTCAGCTCAAAAAAGGCGACACCATCCTCGACACCTTCACCGGCAAGACTGAGCGCATCAGCCGCCTAGTCGAAATGCACGCCAACGATCGCGAAGAGGTTGACTCGGCCCAGGCCGGTGACATCGTTGCCCTGATCGGCATGAAGAACGTGCAGACCGGCCACACCCTCTGCGACCCTAAAGACCCCGCCACCCTAGAGCCCATGGTCTTCCCCGACCCGGTGATCTCCATTGCGGTGTATCCCAAGAAAAAGGGCGACAACGAGAAAATGGGTATGGCGATCAGCAAGATGGTGGCCGAAGATCCCTCCTTCCAGGTGGAAACCGACGAAGAGAGCGGCGAAGTCATCCTCAAGGGCATGGGTGAGCTGCACCTCGACATCAAGGTCGATATTCTCAAGCGCACCCACGGTGTCGAAGTCGAAGTCGGCAAGCCCCAGGTGGCCTATCGCGAGGCGATCACCAAGCGCCTGGTCGATAGCTACACCCACAAGAAGCAGTCTGGTGGCTCGGGTCAGTACGCCAAGATCGACTATGTGATCGAGCCGGGCGAAGTCGGCACCAGCTTCCAGTTTGAGTCGGCGGTCACCGGTGGTAACGTACCTCGCGAATTTTGGCCTGCGGTGCAGAAGGGCTTCGCCGCCAGCGTTGACCGCGGCCCTCTGGCCGGTTACCCGGTGGTTGACCTCAAGGTCACCCTCACCGATGGCGGCTTCCACGCGGTTGACTCGTCGGCGATCGCCTTCGAGATTGCCGCTAGAGCCGCCTACCGTCAGTCGCTACCCAAGGCTGGCCCCCAGCTGCTGGAGCCGATCATGAAAGTAGACGTGTTCACCCCCGATGACTACATGGGCGACGTGATTGGCGACCTCAACCGCCGTCGCGGCATGATCAAGTCCCAAGACCCTGCGGCTACCGGGGTGCGGGTGAAGGCCGATGTGCCCCTGAGCGAAATGTTTGGCTACATTGGCGACCTGCGCACCATGACCTCGGGTCGGGGCCAGTTCTCCATGGAGTTCTCTCACTACGCCCCCTGCCCCAGCAATGTGGCCGAGGAAGTGATCAAGGAAGCCAAGGAGCGCCAGGCTGCCGCTGCCAAATAGGCAGTAGGGGCACAGCCTGCTGTGCTCCTACCTCTTCGGATAGTGGAACGCCCCGGCCAGAGTTGGCCGGGGCGTTTTGTTTAGGCTACATCCCCTCCTGGAAGGAAAAGGCAAGCTCGCTACACCGAACCGGCGGCGGCGGGCTCGCGGCGGGCGGTTTCGTCATCAAGACCCACCAGCTTGGCGCTGAGATCCCACAGTTTGCGAGCCTTGGCGTCGTCTAGGGCTTCGTTCGACACCTCCTGGGCGAAGGAGCGGCGACCCGGCTTTTGGCGGTTGCCCCAGCTCCAGTACATGCCCGATTCCGTGAGCTCGGGGTCGGTGACCACATCGGCCACCCGCTCACCCGCCAGCTTTTGAGTGACGTAACCACCCGTGATGTTCTTCTGGAACCAGGGAAAGATGGTCTGGAACGCCTTGAAGTGGTTGCGAAACAGGGGCGTATCGGCCACGCAGCCCGGATATAGCGAGCTAAAGGTGATGCCGGTTTCATCGTGGTAGCGGCGGTGCAGTTCGCGCATGGTGAGCACGTTGCACAGCTTGCTGTCTTTGTAGGCCTTGCCCGACTTGAATTTTTTGTTGTTGATCATCGAGATCGGGGCTTTGAACCCGGCTTCGAAGCCCTCTAGGTTGCCCAGGTCGGGGGGCGCGGGGATAGGGATCTTGCCGCCCAGCTCCTTAGGGTTGGCGGTAACGGTGCCGAGGATGATCAGGCGCTTGTCGGCGGCGGGGGAAGCCTTGAGGTCATCCAGCAGCAGGTTGCACAGCAGGAAGTGGCCCAGGTGGTTGGTGGCGACGCTGATTTCGTAGCCGTCGTCGCTATACATCGGCTCTTTGAGCAGCGGGTAGTAGACGGCAGCGTTGCAAACTAAGGATTCTAAACTGCGCCCCGTGGCCCGAAAGTCGCTGACAAACTGGCGCACGCTGGCCAGGGAGCCGAGGTCGAGGTGGATGATGCTGTAGCGACCCTCTGGTATGCCAAGCTCTTGGGCCACCTGCTTCGTTTTGTCGAGATTGCGGCAGGCCATCACCACATGCCAGCCGCGATCGGCCAGGGCCTTGGCGGCGTTGAGCCCCACCCCAGAGGAAGCCCCGGTCACAATGACTGTTTTCTGCTGTTCCATAACCATCTTTAAGACTGAAAAATCGCTTCTAGCATTCCAGTGTTAAGGATTACGCGGACAGTAATGCAATGTCTTAATGTTTTTTGAAGTGTTGTTACAGGCAGTTATGGGTTTAAGCGGCGATTGCCGCTTAAACCCATAACTGCTTAGGTAAACGAACTCGCCCAGTCCTTCGCCCAGTGCAGATGCTTATGCACCTCATCGAGGGTCTTGGCTTCGCTGTAGAGGCGCAAGACGGGTTCGGTGCCGCTAAAGCGGATTAGCAGCCAGCTGTCGTCGGCCAGGGTGAGTTTGTAGCCGTCGATATCGAGAATGTGGGTGACGGCTTTGCCCGCAACTTCGGCGGGAGGTGCGGTGGCGAGGGCGTCGAGCAGCTTGGCCTGCACTTCCATGCTGGCCAGGGGCAGGTCGATGCGATCGTATTCAGAGAAGTAGCCGGTTTTCTCTTGCAGGCTGCGGTAGTAGTCGCTGAGGTCGAGGCCGGAAGCAACTACGGCTTCTAATACATAGAGGGCCGACATCAGGGCGTCGCGCTCGGGGATGTGGTGGCCGTAGCCGATGCCGCCCGACTCTTCACCACCCAGCAGCACTTTGGCCTCCTGCATGCGATCGGCGATGTATTTGTAGCCGACGGGGGTTTGGTACAGCTCCAGGCCATTGAGCTTGGCTAGGGCGGGGATGAGGTTAGAGCCGCTGATAGTTTTGACGATTTCGCCGCTGTAGCCCCGCCGCGTCTTGAGGTGGTCGATCAGAATGGGGATCAGAATTTGGGAGCTGAGGAAGTTGCCTTGGCCGTCGACGGCGGCGATGCGATCGCTATCGCCATCAAACACTAGGCCCACTTTCACGCTTTCTTTAGCAGGATACTCTTTGACGGTCTCTAGCATTTCGCCCAGGTATTTGGGCAGGGGCTCGGGCGGGTTGCCGCCAAACAGCGGGTCGGCCTCGCTGTGCAGCTCGTGGATGCTGCCTTCGCCTAGCAGTCGGGGTAGCCCACCGCTGGCGGAGCCGTACATGACATCGGCAAACACCGTCAGCTTGCCGCTGGAGATGGCGCTCTGAATGGCGGCAACATCAACCTCGGCTTGGAGGGCGTTGCAGTAGTCGGGCCAGGGGTCAAAGGTTTCGATCTGGCCGGGTTTGCCAAGGGGGGCGAGAGGATTGGGCAGCAGCGCCTCAACCTGCTGGGTCACATCGGGAGAGACCGAGCCGCCGAAGGCTCCTTTAATCTTTAGCCCCGAGTAGGTGGGGGGGTTGTGGCTGGCGGTAATCACGATCGCCCCGAGCAGATTTTGATGCTTGGCGGCGTAGCTAAAGGCGGGGGTGGGGGCGTAGTCTTGGGAGAGCAGCACGTCAAAGCCCTGGGCGGCGATCGCCTCGGCAGCGGTGCGGGCAAACTCGGCGGCGAGAAAGCGGCGATCGTAGCCGACGGCGATGGTGCGGCTGCCGTCGGCCCCAAAGCACTGGTGCAGCACGTGGGCCGACACTGCCGCCACCTGAGCCACGCGCTCAAAGGTGAAGTCGGCGGCGATAATGCCGCGCCAGCCATCGGTGCCAAATTTGATGGGCTTCGGCGTAGCTGGAATGGGGCCTGAAGGTGCTGCCATAGCAGAGTCCAAATGTCGGGGGATAAAGAGCAGATTTTCTCTGAGTTTACCCGCTTACTTGGGCGGTGACACGGCTAGGGCAGCGGCCCTACGCACAATTTACTCAACCGGCTGGTTTTGCCGAAAAGTCTGAAAAGATTGGCGAATTGTCCTGAGGCGATCGCGGCTTGGGCGCAAATGCTAGGTGCATTGTGGGGTGGCACGGCTGCTTGAGGGCAATGGTGGCCGCTCTGGGAGCGCTGCTGGAGGGATGCTTGAGCTGAGTTGATTGGTGTTTTTGGGGTGCCGCAGGCTACGGGCCTTGCAAATCGTCGCTGTCAACCTAAATTTTGCCTACGGTGGGGGGCTGTCGTGTTACCCTAGTTGAGTAAAAACGGGATGTAGCGCAGCTTGGTAGCGCACTTCGTTCGGGACGAAGGGGCCGTGGGTTCGAATCCCGCCATCCCGATTCTTCTAATGTCGTCAGGTTTAGTACAATT
>JANPIO010000167.1:0-5237 GCA_031425055.1 Phormidium sp. VAR_61_metabat_6 | reverse complement strand
GCTCAACGGTACTGACAAAGGCGCTGACCTCGGGCTCAAAGGTGTTTTTGTAGAAATCGTTGAGAAACTGTTGGGGAGTCTCATGGGTTTTGACCGGCAGCGGGTTGGCCTGATGCACACGGTAGGAATCTAGCAGCACCTGCATGTATCGCAACTGCAACAGCAAAATAGACGCAAACTCGCGCTCCATTTCCTTATAGATGTCAAATCGATGGTTAGCCTTCCCAATCGTCGAAGATTCTGAGTGAAAAATAGCTGCGCTTTTCCAAACATCGAGTAGGTTGGCGTTGTCAAATTTTTCAGAAGGCATTAGTGTAGTAAAAATTTTGGTAATGCTCTCTCGATAATTCGCTTCTTCCTCAAGAATATGCTCTGCAAAATAGTTGGCTATATCCCTGGCTTGATCATCATGCTTCAGATTGTTGTTTGAGGCTGAGAACGATTTGTTAATCTTTCTCAGCGCGCCCTTCAGCAAGTTGTCTTCATGGGCGATCGAACTGTATAGAATCTTCTCGGCTTCCTCAAATATCTCAGAGCGTAGATAGTCAGTATTTTCTTCAAGGGATTTTTTTAACTTCTCTAGCTGCTTTTCTAGGGCATCAATGCGTTGATGGGCGGCATTCACATGGTTTGCCAAAACGGTAACTCGATCATCTTTGGGAAAGTTGCCGGTAAATGCGATCGTGAAAATTAAATCTTTCCACTCGTCATAGGTTTTGTCTTGCAAGCGCATCTTTTTCTGAGCTTCCTTAGCTAAAGCGCCTGTGACTTCTTCTTTAGCAACGTCAAGCATAGCTTCTGCTAGTGCTTCCGTAATTTCTGCGGCAATGAATTTATAAAGCACGTCTCAGTCTCCTGGAGATGGGGCTGGCCCAGCAGCTCGGCGAAACTTTTTAGCAATACTAAATCTGCAATAAATTGCGTGGGCTGCTGGGTTACAGAGTGCTTCAAAGAGACTCCGTAGAATTACAGACAGCACTTGGTGATCTCGATCAGTGACACTGGTGCGCTGACCGATCAAAACAGCAAAACCCTGGTTATTTTGTGGATTGGTATAGCCATCGCTCTAAGGGATTGTGCAGAATGCCCCACCCGATTTGGCGATCGCTATAGAGCTTAGATTTAGTCTGAGGAGTGCTAGCGCACCCCCAAAAAGAGGATTCCGCTAGGAATCGTGGCTGTACTCAGCCTGCTGCTGAATTAGCTTTGCGACCAGGCCCGTCCAACCGGTTTGGTGGCTGGCCCCCAGCCCGGCCCCGTTGTCGCCGTGGAAATATTCGTA
The DNA here is from genome assembly GCA_031425055.1 of Phormidium sp. VAR_61_metabat_6. Lineage (GTDB taxonomy): Bacteria > Cyanobacteriota > Cyanobacteriia > Phormidesmidales > Phormidesmidaceae > Nodosilinea. The sequence goes on along the minus strand of JANPIO010000167.1, from coordinate 3,955 downwards.
AAACAGCACGTAGTCGCGCCAGTGAGGATCAGACTGAAAAGGGCCGCTGCCGCCGTTGACGGGCCGATCGCTCTCTAAACCAGGCTCAAAAATGGCGATTAGCCGCTGGGATAGCTCACTGGCGACCTCCCACAGGTTCAGCCACTGCCCAGAGCCGGTAGGGCACTCGACTTTGTAGTCGTCGCCCAGGTAGTGGTGAAACTTTTGCAGCGACTCAATGATCAAATAGTTGACCGGAAACCAGATCGGCCCCCGCCAGTTGGAGTTGCCGCCAAACAACCCACTGCCCGACTCTGCCGGTTCGTAGTCCACCCGGTATTCTTGCCCATCGGCATGGAAGCTGTAGGGATGCTCAGCGTGGTATTTCGACAGGGCACGTATGCCGTAGGGGCTAAGGAATTCGGACTCATCCAGCAGTTTTTCGAGCAAGCGACGCAGGCGATCGCGCGGTTCGACCTGGCCTAAAGTGGCATAGCACAGAGCCAACATGCGCCGCGCCCCGGTGCCCTGGGTTTCCATGCAGGCCACATTTCGCTTTAGGTTAGGGCGATTTTGAATGAACCACTCTAGCCGTCCGGTAAAGTTGGGCAATTTTTCTAGGGTTTTGGGCTCCAGGGTCATGACCGCGCAGAGGGGAATCAGCCCCACCAGCGAGCGAATTTTCATCTGAATGCGGTGGTCACGGGCTGGCCCCTCAGGGCGATCGCATTCCGGCAAATGCAGCACATCGTAGAAAAACCCGTCTTCCTCGTTCCACAGGCGGGTTTGGTCGTCGCCGATGTGGTTCATGGCATCGGCGATGTAGATAAAGTGCTCGAAGAATTTGGTGGCCATGTCTTCGTAGACCGGGTTCTCAATGGCCAGCTCCAGCGCCATCTCTAGCATATTGAGGCAGTACATTGCCATCCAGCTGGTGCCGTCAGACTGCTCTAGGGTGCCGCCGGTGGGCAGTGGGGCGCTGCGGTCAAACACGCCAATATTGTCGAGGCCCAAAAAGCCGCCCTCAAACACGTTTTTGCCCTCGGTGTCTTTGCGGTTGACCCACCAGGTAAAGTTGAGCAGCAGCTTTTGAAAGACGCGTTCTAAAAAGGGCCGATGGTCGATATCTGGCCCGGTCATCTTTTGGGCGATTTTGTAGACGCGCCAGGTGGCCCAGGCATGGACAGGCGGGTTGACATCGCCAAAGGCCCACTCGTAGGCGGGCAGCTGGCCGTTGGGGTGCATATACCACTCCCGCGTCAGCATATCGAGCTGGTGTTTGGCAAACTCGGGGTCAACCATGGCCAGGGGAATGCAGTGGAAGGCCAGATCCCAGGCGGCAAACCAGGGATACTCCCACTTGTCGGGCATGGAGATAATGTCGGCAGTGTCGAGGTGTTGCCAGTGGCGGTTGCGGTTGCGGCCCTGCGGCGGCTCTGGCATGGCAGCATCGCCCCTGAGCCACTGTTCTACTGAGTAACGGTAGATCTGCTTGCTCCAGAGGAGGCCTGCGATCGCCTGCCGCTGAATCTGCCGCTGATCGTCACTCAGATCAAAGGGGGTGAGGGCAGTGTAGAAGTCATCCGCCTCCTGTCGCCGGGTTTGGAAGATCGTCTCAAAGTCGGCTCCAAATGGCTGTTCCATAGCGGACTGATCCGTTAGGCGCAGGCGCACCGTCCGCCGTTCTCCTGGCTCCAGGCAAAGTTGGTAGTGGGGCGAGACTTTGGTGCCCACCTGAGCGGGATTGACCGCATCTTTTTGACCATAAATTACGGCGTTGTGAATGCTGTCTTTGACGTAGGGTGAAGCATTTTCGCCCTCAAACAATGCGGCGTAGTTGGTCTCGTTTTCGGTGAAATAGAGGAACGGGGTTTCAGCGCCAGGCGGATTCCCCTCGCAGTGGAGCCAGTAGTTCCCCAGCGTGGGGTGGGATGCTTCAACGACGGCTCCCTCGCCAGGGGCAAACGACCGTTTGCCCCTACCTAACCTCGGCTTTTTTACGTCATCGCCCCAGGCCCAGGTGTTGCGAAACCACAGGGTTGGCAGCAGGTGGATGGTGGCTGGCTCAGGGCCGCGATTGACAACTTCAATGGCAATCAGAATGTCTTCTGGCGTGGCCTTGGCATATTCCACCAACGCATCAAAGTAGCGGTTGTTGTCAAACACACCGGTATCTAACAGCTCGTACTCGGGCTGATCGCGCCCGCGCCGCTGGTTCTCAGCCACTAAATCAGCGTAGGGGTATTCGGCCTGGGGGTACTTGTAAAGGAACTTCAGATAGCTGTGGGTGGGGGTGCTGTCGAGGTAAAAGTAGTATTCCTTCACATCTTCGCCGTGGTTGCCCTGGTCGCCGGTCAACCCAAACAGCCGCTCTTTAAGCACGGGATCGTGCCCATTCCACAGAGCCAGGGCAAAGCAGAGTAGCTGCTGGTCATCGCAGATACCGCCTAGGCCATCTTCGCCCCAGTGGTAGGCGCGGGCGTGGGATTGTTGATGGGAAAAATAATCCCACGCTGCGCCGGTCGCGCTGTAGTCTTCGCGCACGGTGCCCCACTGGCGATCGCTCAGGTATGGCCCCCATTTCTGCCATGGCGTTTGCGATGCGTGGGTCGCTTTGAGGCGCTGGTGCTCTGGGTTCATGGGGCTAGAAAAGAGTTTGGTCTTCTTTAGGATGAGCCTTAATTCTGAGAATGGCTTGAGGCTACTCAGAAATCTTAGCCACTTTCCAATTCAGGCTTGAACTCGGGCTAGTTGGCGATCGCGTGGGAGGCACCGTTTCTCAGAAACTTTAAATCTAGCGCTCAGGTTGACCTCTGGGCCAACACCTAGGCTGAGATCAATCGGGTCGCCCCTGGTCTATTCACCCAGTGCCCAGTATTGCGACTCTTAAGCGACTACAGAAACGCAACCTTACGGCAAGCTAAAGATGTTGACCTCAACTGCCCTGCCCCAGCCTTTGAAGAATTTTTGGCTACACCCCAATGGAGCGGCCCTGGCGATCGCTCTGGCCTGTGCTCTGACGGCTGGTTGGCTGCTGCTTGAGCCCAGCCCTGACCTGCTCAACCCTACCGCGCTGAAGCCAACCCTCCAACAAGTGGGCCCTTGGGGGCCAGTCATCTACATCGCCGTCCTCGCGCTATCGGTGGTGGTGAGCCCGGTACCGGGGGCACCCCTGGCGGTTGCGGCTGGCATGGTGTGGGGCATGCCAATGGCCGGCATCTACAGCGTCATCGGCGGTTTTTTGGGGAGTCTGATCGCCTACTTTATTGGTCGCACCCTGGGTCATGCTGCCATTCGAGCGCTGACGGGTAAGGCTATCTTTGTGGACGCGCACCGTGGCGAACGGTATTTGGGCTGGCTGATTTTCTTTAGCCGCCTGTTTCCGGTGCTGCCCTTTGATGGGGTGAGCTACGGGGCCGGCATGCTCAAGCTCTCGGTTAAGGTTTATGCCGTAGCTACCCTGCTGGGCATGATGCCCTCCACCTTTTTGCTGAGCTATGCAGGGGAATCATTCGCCACTACTCTGCCGCAAAACCTGGCGATTTCACTGCTGCTGTTGCTGATTATGGTGGGTCTGCCCTGGCTGGCCCACCGCTACAACTGGTTTAGCTTTCGCGACATTATCCGCATCGAATGAGCGGCGGGCCTAGAGAAGGCTAGCTATAGCGAAACATGAAAACGATCTCGATAGGCTCAAATCTTAGCCCTTAGGACTGTTCTAACCCAAACTCCACCTGCTATGCGCCCAGTTATTGGGGTGGCTTAGTGGTCGGCCAGGGATTCAATCAGCAGATCGACCTGCTGTTGCTTCTCTTGCAGGTAGGTTTCGCACTGCTGGAGCGATTGGACAGCTTGCTCAAATTGGCTGAGCACCGTTGCTAAGGGCAGACTGCCCGATTCGAGGTCGGCGATGATGCCTTCGACGGTGGCAACGGTGGTTTCGTAGTTCCAGGGGTCGGCGGGGGTGGTTTTTTTG
>JANPIO010000166.1:0-2942 GCA_031425055.1 Phormidium sp. VAR_61_metabat_6 | reverse complement strand
TCAGCAAAGAGGCAACGATGCGGGGGTCTTGGGCGACCAGCAGGGCGGCGCGATCGCAGGTAAACTCAGCGCAGCGCACCCACTCCATCAGCTGATTCTGAAGACTCTGGGCCAGCACTTCGCCCAGAGGCAGCTGGCTGGCGGCCAGAGTGATGAGGTTTGCCAGGGTGAGGTAAACGCTGTGCTCGCATTTGAGGTGGCCCAGTTCATGGGCGATCACCGCTTGGGTTTCTGCCGGGGTGAGCAGTTCGATCAGCGCTGTGTGGATGACAATGAAGGGCTGCTCGCCGCGCATGGCAAAGGTGTAGGCGTTGGGCACTGGGTTTTGGCGCACGTAGAGCTGTGGCACCTCTAGGTCGAGAATGCGGCAGGCTTCGACCAGCGACTGGTGCAGATCGGGCAGCTGGCGATCGCTCACTTGCAAGCTTGAGGCCAAATGGTCAAGGTGAAAGAACCGCTCTGCCAGGGGGGCCAAGGCCATGCGCACCATCACATCGAGCCCGGGCAACTGCTTGAGGGCGCGGGTAGCTTCTAGATCCAGAGGGTGGCGAAACTGGTCAGCGCGCAGCCCTACCAACAAAGTTTTACCAGGCATATTTAAAAGCGATTCAGGGTGCGGTTAGGTATCTTCTATCGTAGCTCGGGGAAACCGGCTTGGCTGAGCAGGCCGTTTTCCCCCCGCAATTCTCATCGCCGATACGGTTACTGGCCGATAAAGGCTATGACGCCGACCAGCGGGTGATTGAGCGATTAAAGTACCAGAGCAAGGCGGCGGTCATTCCGCCCAAGCGCCACCGCAAGACCCCACGCGACTATGACCTAATCTTCGATTTCGGCTAGCTCGATCACCTGGTTGTCGTAGTCTTTGACCAAAAAGTTGAGGGGCTTTTCGTTGCGAATTTTGTGCTGCACGCCGCCTAGCTGCACCCGCATCAAAATGTACTCCAGACAGTTGTGGTCAAAGCAGACGTGGCGCTGCTGGTTGCGGTGGCCGAGGCTGGCACCCCCCACGACGTGGAGTTGGGTGTTTTTGCGCAGCTGATACCACAGCCCTTCGGGGCTGTTCATCACGTTTTGGTTGGCCAAGCTGGTGGCACCGCCCAGGTACATCGGGTCGAGACCAGCGGTGCCTAAGGTTTGCTCGTAGTTGTAGTAATAGTGCAGGGGCACTTCGGCGGCAGGCAGGTTGAGCATGCCCTCGTAAAAGTGGCGGGCCACCTCCAGATCAGACACCATCACCGTATAGACCTTTGGGGCACTCTTTAGAAACATCCACATGGCCCCGGCATAGGCCACTAGCAGCAAGACCATGATTCCCTGGGTCGACATGATGCTGTCGAGGGGCAGCCCCAGCAGGGAAGCCAAACGGAGGTTTAGGGAGTAGTCAAGCAGCATAGGCCCACTCATAGGGTAACGACAAGGGCAGTGATGGCACTCCCCCCAATACTCAGTGTCTCGCAACCAGTGTATCAATTCTGCAATCAACTCCCCACTGGTGAGGTCATTGCTGGGGCAGTGGCAGTATCTTGAATCCAGGTTGGGAAAAATCCCTGAGTTTCAAAAAAATACGTCGCCAAAATTCCCATGGTAGGTATATTAAAGGCTGATTTACCCGCAGCCTGGGTCAGTAGCGATCGCAGATCTGGGGGTGGCTTTGGTCAACGTTCTCCACGGCTTAACCTATGTCTAGCCCAGCGCCTATTCCTAATTTTCCTGAGTGCGACCACAGGCTGGTGCAGTCGCTGCACCATTTGAGCGATCGCGAACTGGTGCAGCTATTTCAGCGCCACGGCGATGCGGGGCGCTACTTTACGGCGATTTTTTGTCGCTATAGCCCCATGGTCTATAGCCTAATTCGCCACTCGGCGCGATCGCCCGTGCAGGCCGAGTATCTGTTTGCCCTCACCTGGCGGCACATTCTCCTTGAGCTGGGCGGGGTGGAATGCCCAGAGGCGGTGGCGGGCGAAGGGCCGGGAGCGTTTACCCTACAGAACTGGCTGATCAACATCACTGCCCTGTGCATCAACCAGGTGGTGGTGCCCGAGGTTGAGACCATCCACTATTCCCTCGATCAGGCCACGCCGCCGCTATGGTGCTATGTCGAGCAGGCCCTCGATCGCCTGCCGCCGGTAGAGCGGCTGGTGGCGGTCATGGCCCTGACCTTTCGCTGGAGCGAGAACCGCATTGCTGCCTACCTTCAAGCCGAGGGTGAGGCTTTGACAGCAGCCGACGTGCGCCAGAAGCTGGGATCGGCCTTTCAGCACTTAGAGTCGGCCCTGCCCGAGGATATTCGCCAGATTTATCTAGGCGATCAGTCGCTGCGTCCCGAGACCCTACCCGACGACCTTGATGGCCTGCTGACCGTTCCCGACCTAGAAGGCATTAGTGTGGGGGACGCCAACCTAGTGGGCACCACTGGAGACTTTGGCGGGGACTTCGGCAACGAATGGGCCAACTAATTCTGACCCGTAATTGGGAGTCCTGGGGAGGGGCAATGGCAATGAAGCACATCGGTAAACTGTGTCTGGCGCTGGGTTTAATACTGCTGGTTGGGCAGGCTGCCTCAGCCGCCAACCTGGAAGAACAGCTCGATCTGCGCCCCAATAGCGCGACTCAGGGAGAGTCGCGGGATGTGGCCGACGGCTGGATGCAGTTGGGCAACCAGCAGATGGCCGAGGGCAATCTCACCCAGGCCGTAGACTCTTGGGCAGAGGCCGCCGAAATCTATCGCCTGTTGGGCGACGGTCAGTCGGCGGGGCGGGCCTACGGTTCTATGGGGGCAGCTTTTGCCACCCTAGACCGCTACCCCGAGGCCGAGCGAGCGTTTGTACTGCGCATCGGTACTGCCCGCGACAACGACGACCTGCTCGGGCAGGTCTACGGCCTCAACAACTTGGGCAATCTCTACATCAACCAGGGCCGCCTGAACGAAGGGCAGGCTC
>JANPIO010000165.1:0-6287 GCA_031425055.1 Phormidium sp. VAR_61_metabat_6 | reverse complement strand
AGTTGGGCTTGTTGGTGATCCACACCGACTGATAGGGGGCTAGCTCGTAGATGGCGCGATCGTCGGTAAACCGGTGGCCGTTGATCAGGTCGTACCAGTCGTCGGTGCTGACTATGTTGAGATCGCTCAGCTGTAGGTCTTGAGGCTGGTCGCTCAGGTTGTGCACTGAGAAAATGCTCTGGTCGCGGGTCAGGCTCTGCCGCCAGAAGGCAAACAGCGCCGAATTCATCGGGTGCAGCGTGTACTGGGTGGCGTTGGGGTGAAACGAGGTCTGCTGACGACGAATCTTGATCAGCCGCTTTAGCTCCGCCAGCACTTTGGCGTGGGCGGTGGTGGGGTCGGCTAGGGCAGTTTCTAGCGACTTGAGATCCCACTTATAGCGGTTGATGGTGCGGTTGTGGCCGGTTTCTTCAACGCCTTCGGTGTAGTTGTGGGTGGCTAGCAGACTGTGGATATAGAAAGCGGGAATGCCTTCTAGCGCCATCATGATGGTTTGAGAGCAGAGAAAGCGCTCTACCTGCCACTGGTCTTCGCCCTTAACGGTGCCCTTGAGGGCGTCAAACAGCGAAATATTGATTTCGTAGGGCGACTCGGTGCCATCGGGGCGGCTGCGCATGCTGATTTTGCCGCCGAAGTCGCGCATGGCCGCGATCAGCTGCTCGTACTCGTTGCCAGTTAGCAACCCTTCGGCGGGACGCATGCCGATGCCATCGTGGGAGGCGGTGAAATTAAAGTAGGCACAGCCGATGGGGGCAGGCGGCATGCTCATCATCCAGGTTTTGAGGTGGTCGGCGCGACCCTGCATGAGCGCGTTCAGCAGCAGCGGCGGCAGGCTGAAGTTATAGATCATGTGGGCTTCGTTGCGGTTGCCGAAGTAGCTGAGGTTTTCGCGATTGGGTACGTTGGTTTCGGTGATTAGCGAAATGCCGGGGTCAACTAGCTGCAAAATTTCGCGAAACAAGCGCACTACGGCGTGGGTTTCCGGCAGGTGCATGCAGTTAGTGCCGTGCTTCTTCCACAAAAAGCCCACCGCGTCGAGGCGAATATAGCGCGCCCCGGCCTCGACGTAGGCCAGGATAATTTTGACGTACTCAATCAGCACGTCGGGGTTTTCGAAGTTGACGTCAATTTGATCGGCGCTAAAGGTGCTCCAGACGTGCTTTTCACCCTCGGCGGTCTCAACTGGGGTGAGCAGCGGCGAGCTGCGGGGCCGCACCACCTGGGACAGGTCTTCGCTGGGGTCGGCGGTGATGAAATAGTTGCGGCCGGGCAGTTCGTTGTGCTTAAACTGCTCAAACCACTCGTGCTGGCTGGAGATGTGGTTGATCACCAGGTCGGCCATCAGATTGAAATTGGTGGCGATGCGCTTGATATCGGCCCAGCTGCCCAGCTCGGGGTTGACCTTGAGATAGTCGATGATGGCAAATCCATCGTCGGAGCTGTAGGGGAAAAAGGGCAGAATGTGGACGCCGGTAATGGTGTCGTAGAGGTGGGTTTCGAGAAACTCGGCCAGCACCGACAGGGGGGGGCGCTCACCGTCAATAATGGTATCGCCGTAGGTAATTAGCAGAACATTGTTGTGGTTCCACTTTTTGAGATCTTCGCGGCCTGAGGGGCACAGGGTGTCTTTAATCAGAGCAAAGATTTCGGTGGTCAACCGCTCGGCTGTTTCTGAGGGGTAAACCTTTTCTAGCAGGGGCTTAATGTTATTGGTCACGCGACAATAGGGTGGGCTATCTACAGAGATATCTAGCTTATTTATGGAGTGATTTTGAGGGGCCGTCTGGGCTGCAACGTTTTGGTAGGGGACGGGTGCAGATTGCTTAGTACGATTCTTAGCGACAGTCATATTAACCTACAGTTTCCAGTAGTGGTTTACGGTAGTCTTGGTATCAAAAAGCAGTTGCTGTCGGGGGGAATATTTCCTCCGAACAACGCCTGCCGGTAAGCATTGACGGCCTACCCATTAGGGCTAACGAGCTAGCCTATTGGGTGGGCCACTTGGGGCTCAAAGCATGACGGGGAAACAGCCGCACCATCCCCTTACCCAGTCGTATCGGCCTGGGATATTGAATGGTACAAGTGTTTGCGTTATGGCTAGAACTGCTGTGGTCTAATGCCACGCAATTACCATCGATGAGTTCCGAGAATTCCCGCCGCTGGGGTCGAAGAAAACACGGGGTAACGGTGGCAATGGCTAAATAACAGAGTTTTAGTGACGAATTTCAGATAGATGTGGTCTCGATCGCAGCGCGACGGCGGGGGCGGCCATCACACTTTTTTCCCCTGGGATAGTTCTGATGGTGGCATAGGTCACTTTAGAACGTTAGCGCTAGGCGATGAAGTTCATAGCTTTTTAGGTATAACTTCGGAGTCTTCACAAAGCCTTGAGCACAGAATAGTTGCGGTTAAGCCACGGCGGACGCACTGCCGCCGAGCATGGTGACCACTGCCACGTTCTAATTGATGAAGAACACGGGCGTAGACTCGGTCGGCGCGAGTACCCTGGCAACGGGGATTAACCTGGCCAACCCCATGAGGTGCCGCCCAACTATGCTGATCTATGGTCTGTGTTTTCTTGTCGGGGGCATTTTTGTCTTGCTGGCCGCTGTCGGCGGGTTCGATGGCGTAGACATCGACAGCGATTTTGATATTGATGTTGATGTTGAGGCACCTGCCAGTCTTGACGACATTGACGCGGGTACCCAGATTGACCAGACGCTGACAGCCCTGCGCGATCGCTGGTGGCTGCCCTTCCTCAGCCTGCGGTTTTGGACTTTTGCCCTCTGTTTTTTTGGGCTGACGGGGCTGTTGATCAACCTCATGCAGCCCAGCTTGGCGGGCTGGTTGGGGGCGCTGATTGCAGCGCTGATGGGTCTTTTGTGCGGGCTGGTGGCGGCTCTGGTGCTCAGGTCGCTGGGTCGGCAGTCGGTCAGCAGCCTAATTCGCCCCGAAGCTTTGGTCGGCCAGATCGCCACGGTAGAGATTCCCTTCGATACCAACAGCCGAGGCAAGGTTAGCCTCAGCATGGCTGGCTCGACCGTCAGCTTTTTTGCCATCACCCAGGAGGAACGCGAGTTTCATGCAGGCGAAACGGTGCTGGTGGTGGGCATGGAGCACAACAAACTGTGGGTGGCAGCGGCGGAGGGGTTGAGGGAGTAGGGGAGTGATGGAGTGGGGGAGATGGGGGAGATGGGGAAGACTGAATAAAATTCTACCTTTCTCACCCTCCCCGCCTCCATTACCCCGGCACTCCATCACTCACCCATGGCGCTAGAGATTACGAATCAAGGAAGAGGTTATCTATGACAGATGGAATGACTAGGGCCGATACGGTGGCGATCGCAGAGGTGATGCCGCCCGCTCCGGTGCTCGGGCAGAGCGGGGGGCAGGTATTGGGGGGCGGGGCGATCGCGGTCTTGATCTTCGCGGTCTTGATCACCATTTGGGGCGTTAACGCCTTTGTGCAGATCTGCGACCCCAACAAAATTTTGATTATCTCGGGGCGCAGGTATCGCCGGGCCGATGGTCAGACCCTGGGCTATCGGGTAATTTACGGAGGCCGCACCTTCCGCATTCCCATTCTCGAAACGGTCAGAACCATGGATTTGACTACCATGCCGGTGCCGATTGAGGTCACCAACGCCTACTCGAAGGGGGGCACGCCGCTGGATATTCAGGCGATCGCCAACGTCAAGATCGCCCGCGATGAGGTGCTGGTCGGCAATGCGATCGAGCGCTTTTTGGGTCGGGGCCGCGAAGAAATTTCTCGGGTGGCGCGCGAAACTCTGGAGGGCAACCTGCGCGGTGTGGTCGCCACCCTCACCCCTGAGCAGCTCAACGAAGACCGGCTCCAGTTTGCCGAGCGCATTGCCAGCGACGTGCGCAACGACTTAGTCAAGCTGGGCTTACAGCTCGACACCCTCAAAATTCAAAGCGTCGCCGACCAGGTTGACTACCTCAACTCCATCGGGCGGCGGCAGATCGCCAACGTGGTGCGCGATGCCGAAATCGCCGAGTCTAACGCCGTCGCCGAAGCTGAGCAAATTGAGGCCGACAGCTCCCGCGAGGCCGAAGTGGCCAAAACCCAGGCCCGCACCGTAATTCAGGAAAAAGAAAACGAGCTGCGCCGCATCACCGCTGAGGTCGAAAAGCAGGCCCGCATCGAAGAAGAGCGCACTCAAGCCGCCGCCGCCGAAGCCCGCGCCCGCGCCCAGCGAGAACTCCAGGCGATTCGCGCTCACCTGGAGCAGGCCCGTTTGGAGGTAGAACAGGTGTTGCCCGCCAAAGCCCAGCAACGCGCCCAAGAATTTCAGGCCCGAGGAGCTGCCGCCACCCTCGAAGAAAACGCCAAGGCCTCTGCTCAGGCCAGCCAAATGTTGGTGCAAGTCTGGCAAGAAACGGGGGTAGATGCCTCCCAGATCTTTTTGGTGCAGCAGCTCGAGATGGTACTCAAAGAGGCCGGACGCATCCCCGGTCGGCTGCACCTGGGGCAGGTCAACGTGATTGACAACGGCGACGGCAAGGCGATCGCATCGCTCCTCAACGCCTACCCCGAAATGGTGAAGCAGTTTCTCCGCCAGTCCGAAGACATCCTCGGCATTCCCCTAGCGGCCATGGCTCCCCTTACCCAACCGCTGCCCTCACCCCCATCTTCCCCATACCCCATTACCCCCCTGCTGGAGAACACCCCATGAGCCTGATCTTTACCCTCCTGGTGGTCATGTTTGGGGCCACTGGTAGCCTGCTGCTGATCATCAAAAACCTCTACTACATCTGTCAGCCCAGCGAAGTGCTGATCTTTTCGGGCGATCGCCGCACCGTCGGCGAGGGTCACAGCGTCGGCTATCGCCTGGTCAAGGGCGGCAGCAGCATTCGCAAACCCCTGCTCGAAAAAACGTTCCGCATGGAACTCACCAACATGATCATCGAGCTGAAGGTGGCCAGCGCCTACTCCAAGGGCGGCATTCCCCTCAATGTCGATGGCGTGGCCAACATCAAAATTGCGGGGGAAGAACCGGCAATTCACAATGCGATCGAGCGCCTGCTGGGCAAAAGCCGCGAAGAGATCGAAAAAATTGCTCGCGAAACCTTAGAAGGGAACCTGCGCGGCGTGCTGGCCACGCTCACTCCCGAACAGGTGAACGAAGACAAAATGGCCTTTGTGCGCAATCTGCTCGACGAAGCTGACGACGACCTGGCCCAGCTCGGCCTAATTCTCGACAACCTGCAAATTCAAAACATCTCCGACGATGTTGGCTACCTCAACTCGATCGGGCGCAAACAGCGGGCCGACCTGCTGCGCGACGCCCGCATCGCCGAAGCCGAGGCCAAAACCCAATCAGCCCTGCAAGCCGCCGAAAATCTCAAACGCACCTCCCTGCGCCAGATCGAGGCCAGAGTAGAAACCACCCGCGCCGACGCCGATCGCCGCCTACAAAACGCCCTCAGCCAGCGCCAGGCCGCAATTTCTGAAGCCGAGTCTGAAATCGCCGCCGAAGTCGCCCGCACTGAGGCCGCACTCGCCGTCCAGCGCGAACGCCGCAACCAAGTCGAGCAGCAGCTCCAGGCCGACGTGATTGCCCCTGCCGCCGCCGCTTGTCAGCAGGCCCAGGCCCGCGCCAAGGGCGATGCCGCCAGCATTGTCGAAGACGGTCGCGCCCGCGCCGAGGGCATTCGCGAACTGGCCACCACCTGGAAGGCCGCAGGCGACCACGCCCGAGAAATCTTCCTCTTCCAAAAGCTGGAGTCGCTGCTGGCAAATCTGGTCGACACCGTGCCCGAGGTGAAGGTCCAAAGCATCACCGTGATCGATCCGGGGCAGGGGGGCAGTGCCACCCAGCTGGCCTCGTTTATGGAACAGATGAAGCAGACTACAGGGCTAGATTTGGCTCAGACGTTGCAAAACTTGGGTAGCAGCAGCGCTCCCCAGGGGGCGTTAGCAGCTAAACCAGACGCTGATGCAAACCAGGGGTAAGGCACTGCTCACTGCTCAACATAGTGAGTTAAGTCATAACTCACCCTGTTGAGCAAGCATGAAAACGCCGAGATATTGCCCGAGAGTTTTTGAATTGCATGCTCAGCTGTCCCCACAACCGAGCAGAACTACGTCTAGATTGAGGCTACCTGTGTTGATAGACCTGTAAGTGTCGTTACCGCTGATACCAAGCTGCCAATGCCAGCGCCAGCCCATCTGCCGCATCGTCTGGCCGAGGAATGCGCTCTAGACTCAGCTCTCGGGCTACCGCCTGCTGCACCTCAGACTTATCGGCATTGCCGTAGCCCGT
>JANPIO010000164.1:0-2587 GCA_031425055.1 Phormidium sp. VAR_61_metabat_6 | reverse complement strand
TCGACCCGAGCGGGTGCGCCACCTGCTCTACGGCAGCTTGGTGGGCATCGATCGCACCATCAAAATCCTCCACGCCTACGGCTACGCCGACCCCAACGATTGGAGCGACCCCATCCCCGTGCCGCCCAACAGCGGTGCATCAAGCGCAGCCTCCCCAGACGGGATGACGTGGATGGTCATCCTGACGAAAACCTTGCTGATTGAGTGAGAGGACGTTTAGAGAGTTCTGTTGCTTGTAGCAAAAGTGGAGATCCCCCCTGCCCCCCTTAAAAAGGGGGGGTGAGGTTGCTTATGCCTCTGGTTTTACTCCTAGCGCTTTTAGCTGCTCGGCTAGGCGATCGCCCCGTTCTTGGGCAGCAGCAGCGGCTTCCTCTGGGGTGGGCACCAGCTCACCCGAGGGGTGAAAGTAGCGCAGGGTATCGTCTTGAACACCCAGAAATAGGCTCAATACTTCGCTCCATCGCTGACCGGCTTTGTTGGGGGCGATCGCATCATAGTGCTGCCCCACTAGCCGGTAGCCCTCAAACTCCAAAGTCTCTGGCGAAAACCAAAAATACTCTGGGGTTCTAAACCGGTCTTGATAGAGCACCTTTTTAAGGCTGCGGTCGGTTTTTGCTGTGGCCGGAGACAGCAGTTGGATAATGAGATCAGGGTACTGTCCGCCTTCTTCCCACACTACCCAAGATTTTCGTGGGCGGCGCTCGGTTTGATTGATTAGGAAGAAATCCGGGCCTCTAAAATCGCGATTTTTGAGCTGTTCGCGGCTGAAGTAGATAGTGAGATTTGCGCCAATGAAAAAATCTGTTCGTTCTCGCCACAGCCACTCTAAACAGGCGACTAGCAATGCCAGTTGAGCGTAGTGCAGCGAACTTTCCATCTCTGGCTCATTGCTCTCTAGCTGGGTCGCATCTGGCATGAGATCGGCCAGCTGTTGCGCGGTCATTACCATCGCCCATTATCCTCAGCAACCGGTACCCCCATTGTAAGCTCAGCTCTGGGCAACAACCCCGAGCGCTCCGCTACCGCAAGGAGCGCCCAGGTTTAAAGATGCGCTCTCAGGCTACACATTCAGCACCGTGAGCTGGCTCAGCAGGGGGTCAACTAGGGTTTGGTGCTTGTTGGCTAGCAGCTGCTCCATATAGTCGGTCAGCCGCTGACCCTGCTCCAGGTTGGGCACGTAGACCTGGCCGCTAGGTCGGCTAAACAGTGGCGTGGTCGCTAGAGTCGCCAAGTCATCGCTGGTAGGCACTAGCACTGAGGAGCTACTGGTGCTCGGCAGCAGACCGGGGGGCAGGCGACCTTCCAGTAGCGCCATCAGGTGCGCCTGGCAGGCTTCCACATTTAGCCCCCGCTCCTTTAGCAAGTGCAAAATGCCGTTGAGGGGCATGGGCTGCTCGGGCAGGGCGCGCAGCACCTCCATCATCAAGAACATATCGCTGTATTGGTGGCGGGTGAGGGCGAGCACCTGGGGATAGCGCACCAGGTTGACCAGCCCGTAGGTGACCCGGCTACAGCTGGGGGGGCGATCGCTATGGTACGTATCCTGCACGATGGTGGCATTGGGAAACTTTTGCCGCAGCCAGCGGGCGATCTTGGGCAACGAGGCGCTGCCGCCGGTGCAAATCACCTGGTTAATGCCCTGGCTACTGAGCCCGGCCTCGCTCAGCAGTCGGTTGACGTGGCCGTTGATCCGCTGAATGTAGGGCAGAATAATTCGGTCTTCGAGGTCTTTGCTGCGCACCACCCAGCGCTGGTCGGCCAGCTCTAGCTCAAACTGGGGCTGGTGCTGAAGAATGATCTTCAGGTGGCGCGCCGCTTCTAACGCACTCTGACCCAGCAGGGAAGTCTCTAGCCGCTGGTAGAGGCGCTGCCGCCGGGCTGTGTCGGGCTCGGCTGGGCGGGGCATCTCACAGCCGTCGAGGTCGAGATCGCTCCAGTGGGTGCCGTCTAGCTCGGGCATGGCGGCCTGCCAGCCCCAGCCAGTGGATTGCCGCGATCGCCCAGTGCCCTCAGCGGGGCGGCTCTGGCGACGCTCAGCGGGGTGCAGCAGATGGCAAATAATGTCGAGGTCAATGGCGTCGCCTGCGTAGCTCATCGAGTGCAGGGCAAAGTCGCTGTAGGAGAGTTCACCCAGGGCGCGAGGCAGGTCGACAATGCCCACCTCGGTCACACTGGCCCCAGCGGAGAGCACCACGGTGCCTCCTGTCCAGGGGCAGGCGTAGAGGGCCTGCTGCTGTATGGGTTGGCCGTTGCTCTCGGGCAGCGGGGTCGAGGGGTCGGGCAGGCCCGAGAGCACGGCGGCGATCGCATCTTCCACAAAATAGATATCGTCGGGGTTGGCGGTCAGCCCTGCTCCGAGCACCGCCTCCCGCAGGTTAAAAGTGTAGGTGTCAGGCCAGTTGGCCGGGTAGCTAACGACGACTCCATTGAGAGCCTGCATCGCTCGGGCGATCGCCTCAGTATCAAGGCCCACAGCACCCACGGTAAAGGCGGCTTCCGGGGTTAGTCCGGTGGGCAGGGTGGCCAACAGCCGGGTCAGACTGTCTTGGAAGACGGGCAGGGGAATGCGATCGCGATCGGACCACTG
>JANPIO010000163.1:0-11175 GCA_031425055.1 Phormidium sp. VAR_61_metabat_6 | reverse complement strand
GTATCGAGTTCTCGAATCAATAGGTCTTTTGGCGTCATAGCGTTTCTCCCCTAAAACCAAAACCTCACTACTTCTATTCCACCATGACATAACGGGTCAGCACCCGCATGATTTCGTTGATGCGTCCGGTGGGCTGGGGTTTGCTCCACTCGCGCACTTCGGCAAAGCCGAGGCGATAGAGTTCGTGGATGAGGCGCTCTACGCCGTGGGCGCTGCCGATGACCAATATACGAATGACCTCGCGCCCCGGCTCGGCAGCAGGTTCGATAGTGACTTGCAGAGCGGGACTGGACAGAACTGAAGGCATAAACGCTTGCGGCATAGAAAGCTCCTTTGTTGGCTCAATGGATCACAAGATAGCACTGATTACACGGCTGTGATCCATTAGGCCAACATTTACGTGGCCATGAGTCTCTGACACAGTTGGAGCATGGGTAGAGCAAGCCAAGCACTAAAGCAGGTGTTAGACACTTACGGCATCAGCCAAAACCAGCTTGCCGTAACTATGGGTGTAGAGCGAGGCAGCGTGTTCCGCTGGTATCACGATAAACGCGATCCCACAGCCGAAACAGTGGTAGAGATCGTAGAAGCTTTGAAAACCCTTAATTTTCAGGCCTCTCAAGAGTTTGTAGATCTATACTTAGGCCATGTGCTTCGCAAGAAAAACGGGGAATGTTAAAGCATGAATGATAGTTGTCTAGCAAGTGCATTTTTAGGTTTTATGTCTGGATCGCTGTCCTGACTTTATCGTAGTTTGATTTGAGATTTATCTAAAATAATTAATTGTTAGCTTCGCTCGAACTATGATAAGTGGATTGCATCTTGTGTGTTACTCATAATTTATTTTGGAATTGGGGATGAGAGATGACTAAGAAGAAAGTGGTTCGCACTAGAGAAGAACTTCTTCAGATTCTGGGTTTAGAGAAGCTTCCTAATACGAAAAAGGAAATGATCGCTCTTATGAATGAGCTGGCTGTACAGAAGGTTGATCTTCAAGGTGAAGCTCTGAAGCTCGTCAGCGCAGCTTATGGAGGAATATTAGGCGGTGGAGAAAAAGCCTTTGAATCAATAAGAGAGCAGTTAGAGCCTTATTTCAGAAGAGCTGATGACGCTCAGGTTAAAAACCTCATACAACTCATTCTAGAAGTATCTAGCTTAGATCTAAATTCACAGCAGAAAAAGGAGCTTTTTGAAAAGCTAATTGATGTCTATCATGAACAAAATAAGCAAGAGAAGAAGATTTTTGGCGATTTAGCTAAAATTGGAGCTGTTGCAGTTGCTGTCGTTATGGCTATTGGTTCGGCGGCCATCGGCGGTAAACACTTCAAATCTTAGATGTAAATTGGTGGTATCGGTTTCCACCTTGGCATTGTTAGGACACTTTATTCGACTACATGTTATGAGGTTTCATCTGACTGACTTTCTTTATTGCATCTTAAGGCAGTATTTTAGTCATTAACACTTCTTCGCAATCAAGAGGTTATATAAACTATGAAATGGGGTAACTGGGTTTTTGATACAACAAACCTCACGCTGATTCATGAAAACGAAAATTATGAAATTGATTTAGAGGTAATTAACTCTAGCTCGGAGATGCTGGATTGGATTTTTCAAATTCGTAATAAGGAATGGGGTACGCCGCAAGCCATCTATGATTTACTCCTAGCATTTGAGGAAATTCTAGAGCCTCAATTAAACTATTGCTCTTTTGGGAATGACAAGAATGCGAGTGGCAGCGAATTGGCTAAGCGTTTTGCAGAAAGACTAAGTCAAGGCTAACTGATTAGTGATTAGTAAGGTGGATATCGCCCATAATTAAATTTAAGCTGCCCTAGTTAGCCCAAGCTCTCCTGAAACAGGCAAGTTCGGCAGATTGTTATGGATCGATCGCCCCTTCTCTCCACTGATGGGCAGTGCCCACCCTACCGTGGCTGCGATCGGCTAGGGCTACACTAAAGAGAGTTCTTCCTCAAGACCCATGACCGCAGGCAATCCCATGGCTTCCACCAACGTCGTGCTCGACGCCGTAATGCACGAGATTGAGCAAACGCCCCCCGAGTATCTGCCCAACCTATTGCAGATCGTGCGGCTCTTTCGCGAAAGCGTTACTCTCAAAAGCGCCGAAGAAAGCTTTCGCCAGGGTTGGCACGAAGCCATGACCGGCCAGACCATCCCCCTCGCCGAGTTGTGGGACGGCATTGATGCCGAGTGAACCTACACCCATTGAGATTGAGGTTTCGTCCGACTTCAAGCGTAACCTCCGCGCCTTGGCCAAGCGCTATCGCCACATTCGCTCAGATCTAGAACCTCTGCTAGCCCAGCTACAGGCTGGAAATTGCCCCGGCGATCAAATTTCGGGCATTGCCTATGCAGTCTTTAAAGTACGGCTCAGAAATAGCGATGCCTAGCGGGGTAAAAGCGGCGGCTACCGAGTCATCTACTACCTCAAGACCAAAGCCAATATCATTCTGGTCACTGTCTATTCTAAATCTGACCAAGATGATATTTCAGATGAAAAAGTCTGTCAAATTATCGAAAGCCATCAAGCTGAGTAAGTAGAATGGACATTGCCCACCATCAAATTTAAGCTGCTCTAGTTAGCCCGAGCTTCTTTGAAGCCAAGGAAATTCAGCAGGTTGCATTGGGGCGATCGCCCCTCCACAGTCGCCAGTGCCCGCCCTACCCGTGGCTGCGATCGCTGTCCGCCAAAGGGAATTGATACAATAATTACACCGCTGCTAAGTTCAGGCTAAACCCTCGTCCAGACCGGTATCCCAAGCGCTGACGGAGAAAGTTTTATGAGCAAGACCTTTAACCTCACCATTCCCTTCGACTTTCTCCTGCAAGCGATCTGATATGCTCACCCAAGCCACCATTCAACAAATTGCCGATCGCATCGGCAACCATTTCCAACCTGAGAAAATCATTCTCTTTGGCAGCTACGCCCGTGGCGAAGCACACCCCCACAGCGACCTAGATCTGCTGGTTGTTGTAGAAACCCTACCCCCTCGGGGCCAGCGCAGCGCGCCCATCCTCAAAATGCTGGCCGCAACCTACACCGAACCCATCGACATCGTTGTCCGTTCCGCCCAGATCCTCAAGCAGTGGGAGCACGTACCCGGCAGCTTTTCCCACCAGGTGCTCACCGAAGGAATTGTGCTCTATGACCGCCAAAAGCAACCTGCCTGACGCCTGGTTTGCTAAAGCAGAAGCCGACCTACAAGCCGCTGAATTGCTCCTCAACGCAGCTAACCCTCTGCTAGATATCGTCTGCTACCACGCCCAACAGTGCGCCGAGAAATACCTCAAGGGTTATCTCGTTGCACGCAGCGTCCCGTTTAAGTTTGTGCATGAGCTGGCCTACCTTACTCGACTTTGCGTAGAGCAAGAACCCGAGTTCTCAGAACTAATTGATATAGCCTCAGAGTTACAAGACTACGCTACAGGCGTGCGCTATCCAGACGATGAGCTTGATGAACCCACACTTCAAGAGGCCCAACGAGCCCTAACTTGCGCAAAAGAAGTTCAAGCTTTTGTTAGGCAACGAGCATAGGCTGTGTTTTGGGCCTAGGCAGCGACTTAGATATTTTAGAAAGGTATTGATACCGATCGCCAAACCCAATCAACGCCTTGCGATAGAGAAGACCCATACCCTAGGGCTGATTCGGCGAGAGAACTTAATCAAGTATGAATAGAGTGCAAATTTCGTTGAGACTGTATTTTATGACGCTAAATTCTTTGACCAAATCGCTGACAGTCGCAGGTCGCTGGATGGCTAAAGCCTTGCTGGGCGTGATGGCCGTTGCACTGCTATGGCAGGGCGCATTTGTCGCTAACTTCTCAGCCATGGCCGCTCCTGCAAACAATACGCTGATTGCAGCAGCAGATTTGGGCAGCGAAGCCCAGGGCAAAGCCAGCAAAGACGCCGGCCAAACCAAAGGCTTCATTCGCGATGCCAGAGATACCGTTAAAAAAGCGGCCTCCGACAACGCCAGCAAAGTCGATCGCGCCACTGATGATGACAGTGCGATCGCAGGCAAAGCCAAGCGCGATGCTGGTCGCATTCAAGAGCGGGCTGACGAAGACGCTAGCCGCACCCAAGACGCCGTTGACAACACCAAAAATGCCTTTGAGAACGTCATTGACAACGTCAAAGATGCCTTTGGTAACTAGGTCTTAAGTAAGCCACGGATAGCCTGTTGCAGGGTCAAGTTCCAAAGCTAATGGGTCACTAGGGCTAACTCTTTGGGTTAGTCAACCTTAAAAACTGAGAGAGGCACGGGTGAATAACCTGTGCCTTTTTTGGTGCTGCTGAACTGAAGCATGAATTTGGGTAGGGGCAAATGACCGTTTGCCCTTAGGTAGAGACGTTGCAGTTTTGATGCATACCTGTATCCAGCAATGCCCTTTTTGGGCGATCGCATCGACCCTTGATGGGTTCGCCAAACGAATTTAGCCGTTAGCTCCGGTGATGCAGAGCCGTAGCGCTAAAATAGAAAACTGCGTTGTTGCTATCCCCAAAGCCAAGACCTATGGCCGGTTCTGCCCGTCAATATCACATCACCACCTTCGGCTGCCAAATGAACAAGGCCGACTCCGAGCGCATGGCGGGCATTCTCGACACCATGGGCCTCACCTGGACTGACGACCCCTACGCTGCCGATGTAGTGCTCTACAACACCTGCACCATTCGCGACAACGCCGAGCAAAAAGTCTACTCCTACCTGGGTCGCCAGGCCAGGCGCAAACACGAAAACCCCGACCTGACGCTGATCGTGGCTGGCTGCGTCGCCCAGCAAGAGGGCGAAGCCCTGCTGCGCCGGGTGCCCGAACTCGACCTGGTGATGGGGCCGCAGCATGCCAACCGCCTGCAAGACCTGCTAGAGCAGGTATTCGACGGCAACCAGGTGGTCGCCACCGAAGAGGTGGACATCATGGAAGACATCACCAAACCCCGCCGCGACAGCACCATTACCGCCTGGGTGAATGTGATCTATGGCTGCAACGAGCGCTGCACCTACTGCGTGGTGCCGGGGGTGCGCGGCGTTGAGCAGTCGCGGACGCCAGAGGCCATTCGCGCCGAAATGGAAGCACTGGGTCGCCAGGGCTTTAAAGAAGTCACCCTGCTGGGCCAAAACATCGACGCCTACGGTCGCGACCTGCCCGGTTCTACCCCAGAGGGGCGGCATCAGCACACCTTTACCGACCTACTGCACTTCGTCCACGATGTGCCCGGCATCGAGCGCATTCGCTTTGCCACCAGCCACCCCCGCTACTTTACCGAGCGGCTGATTCACGCCTGCGCCGAGTTGCCCAAGGTGTGTGAGCATTTCCACATTCCGTTTCAGTCGGGCGACAACGACGTGCTAAAGGCGATGGCACGAGGCTACACCCACGAAAAGTATCGCCGCATTATCGATACCGTGCGCCGCTACATGCCCGATGCAGCGATCAGCGCCGATGCGATCGTGGGGTTTCCTGGCGAAACTGAAGAGCAGTTTCAGCGCACGATGGAGTTGGTCAGCGACATCGCCTTCGACCAGCTCAACACGGCGGCCTATTCGCCCCGACCGGGCACTCCTGCTGCCCTCTGGGAAAACCAGCTGAGCGAAGAGGTGAAGGCCGATCGCCTCCAGCGCCTCAACCATTTGGTGAATACGAAAGCTGCCGAGCGATCGCAGCGCTACGCGGGCCGCACCGAAGAAGTGCTAGTCGAAGCCGCCAACCCGAAGAACTCAGCCCAGGTGATGGGCCGCACCCGAGGCAACCGACTGGCCTTCTTCGCTGGCGATTTTGCGGCGCTGAAGGGCGAGCTGGTGCAGGTCAAAATTACCGAAGTGCGCCCCTTTAGCCTGACAGGGGAACCGATTCAGGCGCTAGTCACCGCAGGCTAACCGAGCGTTGGCCTAAGAACATTGAGGACGCCATAATTTGCTGGGCGCAGGAGTTAGCACCACTGCGCTGGGTTTTCGTGCGATCGCTGCCTTAGCCCGATTTGGCCAAATTGGGATTGCAAGGGGGATGGAATGCGATCGCCCAACTCAATCCCTCCAAGAGCCTCTAACTTCTGTGTCTTCAGCTACATTTACGTGGCCATGTCATCAAAATATGACAAAATACTTCCAGAGTATTTTTGCTTATCGACTGCGTTGAGCAGTCAGGCGGTCAGGGCCAATAGCGGACACCACTATGAGACTTAACTATCGACCTGCTCCTCGAAATCTCAGGCTATTGCGCCCTTCCCCCCATCAGCCGCGATTCACCCACGAGCAAATTTTCACCTCCTATCTATGCAGCTTTGTGGGTATTGCCGTACTGGCCTACCTCACGGTTTACACCGGCTATCCCTTGATTGCGGCTCCCTTTGGGGCTACGGCGGTGCTGGTGTTTGCCGTGCCCGAAAGCCCTCTAGCCCAACCCCGCAACGTGATTGGAGGATGCGTGATTGGGGCACTGGTCTGCGTTGCCTGCGTCAGTCTCTTTGGCACGGCACCCTGGGTGATGGCCCTAGCGGTGGCCACCGCCATTCAGCTAATGCAGCTTACCCATACCCTGCATCCCCCCGGAGGAGCCGTTGCCTTGGTAGGCGTTATGAGCCATGCCTCTTGGGATTTTGTCTTTACCCCCGTGTTGACAGGGGCAGTTTTGCTCGTGCTCTGTACAGTAGCCTTTAGCCGCTGGATTCCCGGTCGCCCTTACCCAAAACACTGGTTCTAGAAATTAGAAATCTGGTGACGTAGTTGTAGCCTGTCTGGTTGAGACCTTTCTCAAATGCAGTGGTAGTGGAGACGGGGTCATGGCGATACTGACGGGGTGATGGGTTGAGTCGCTGGGGCATAAAACGCCAGGTGGGTTGTACCGTAGTGCTTTTGGCGCACCAGCTCTAGCCCAGAGATGGCGATCGGAGTCCAGGCATCGGGGCGATGCTCCACGGCAATTTCACCCGTAGGCTGAAGCAAGCTTAGGCTCGCCACCCGTTCAAGAACAGGCAGATAAAGCTCGCTGTCGTAGGGCGGGTCGAAGTAAATGCAGTCGAAGGGCTGCCCGTGCAGTCGTGACAGCTGCTTCACCACATCGCCGCGAAACAGGCTAAAAGTTTGGTCGGGCTGAGCCACCTTTTGCCAGTTTTCGCGGGTGATGGCATAGGCCTCCGGTGATTTCTCAATGCCCACCACTTCCGCCGCCCCGCGACACAGCGCCTCGGCCCCGATCGCACCGCTGCCCGTGCACAGGTCGAGCCAGCGACAGTCTGCAATACGACCCTGCCAGATGTTAAACAGCGCCTCGCGCACCCGCGCCGAGGTGGGGCGAGTGTCGAGGCCGGGCAAGGTTCTGAGGGCACGATTGCCGTAAATGCGCAGCATGGGCTAGGCCACAGCCATAGGAGTTTGAGCCTGCACCAGTGCCACGAAGTTGGCCAGCATGATGAGGCCAGCGGGGGCCGACTTTTCGGGGTGATACTGCATGGCCATGATGTTGTTCTGGGCGATCGCCGCCGTCACCGTCTGGCTACCGTGAGTTGTCGTCGCCGCATTCACCGCTGGGTCAGCGGGCTCAGCATAATAGGAGTGCACAAAGTACACCCAGTCGCCGTCAGCAACCCCCTGCCACAGCGGGCAGTCGGGCTGAGTCAGCGTTAGCTGATTCCACCCCATGTGCGGAATTGCGATCGTCGGCTCTTTTTTGAACTTGCGAATGCGGCCTGAAATCAATCCCAGCCCTGGCTCTATCCCCTCGTCGCTGCCGTCGAACAACAGCTGCAACCCGAGACAAATGCCCAGAAAGGGTTTGCCCGCCGCAATTTCTCGCTTAATCGGCTCGATCAGCCCCTTCTCGCGCAGGTGCCGCATGGCCGGGTCAAAGGCTCCATCGCCGGGCAGCACCAGGGCATCGGCAGCCTCCAGGTCGGCTACTACATCAGTAATGGTCGGCGTGGCTCCGGCCAGCGCCAGCCCCTTGCAGGCCGAGTGCAGATTGCCCATGTCATAGTCGATTACGGCAATGTTAGCCATACACTCTCCTGCTCTATGCGTGATTCTGGGGCGTCGGGATTCGCTCAGACTCTATCCTACCTGGCAGACCCGAGAGAATTTTGGATTTTCGAGCTTGGATTTTGGATAACGTTGACATCAGCAAATCTTCCCCATCTCCCTCACCTCCCTCACCTCCCTCCCCATGCTCCTCACCACCTTCGCCCCCTGGCGTGCCCACCAACCCTCCAACGCCGCCGACGATCTGGTTGTCCACCTGCAACGACAGCGGCAGCTTCCCTGGGGCACCACGGTCCTCCGCCACATTCCCGTCAGTTTTGAGCTGGCTCCGATTCGAACCATTGCTAAGGTGGCCGAGCTGCGGCCTTTGGTGGTGGTGTGCTGCGGCATGGCCGAGGGCCGCACCCACCTCAACCTAGAGCGCTACGGCAAACGAGAGGATCGGGCATTGGCTACCTCCCTGCCGCTGGAAGCCTTGATGGCGGGTACTCACCTGACGGTGATTAGCGACTGTGCCGGTACCTACGTCTGCAACCACCTGTATTACCAGGTGCTAGGGGCGATCGCCCAGCACCGCTGGCCGACCCAAGCCCTCTTTGTCCACATTCCTCCCCTGACCCCTGAGACAGGCCCCATTTTTGCCGCCGACCTAACGCTCATACTAAAACGGCTGACCGCATTGGCCAGCCGTTCTGCCTCGGGTGAGGTCGTTAGCTAGTTGACGGTGGTTTGAAATCGCACCAGCCCGACCTGGTTGGCGTTGATGGCCCCCACATCAACCACTACCGCCCCGTTGTTTTGGTTAGCACCACACACGGCGGGCAGGGCCGCCCCTGGCGGGAAAAAGGTACCTGGATCACCATCAGCGCTGCTGGTGTAGTCCACTACAGGGCCAGCAGGGCTAGAGGAGGTAACTCCTCGAATACCAATCCCTGCACCATAGGCATCGGGGTTAAACGTCGTCCCCGCCGGAATTTGATCGCACACCAGTAGATCAGTCACCCCGGCGTTGCTGCTGTTGGCCAGATAAATGCTGTACTCAATGCCATTGCCCGTCACCACCGGCGGATCAGAAATGGCGATTAGGCCCTGGCCCAGGTTGTTGTTGCGCAGCAGGTTGACCGCACTGTCACTGCCGATCACCTGGCTAAAGTCGGGCAGCGGCGAAGGGCCAACTAGATTGCTGATTCGCTTCACCAGCGCAAAACCGCCCACGCGACGAATGAGACCAAAGCCCCCGGCGATTAGATCTAGGCCACCGCTAGTACTTTGGCCGTCGGCGGTGGGCAACGCCAGAAAGTTAACCAGATCGTTAGCAGCCGTGACATTCGCTGAAAAGAGCGAGTAGCCAAAGATCGGCTGCGCGTTGGCGGGAGCCTGTACCAGTGAATTGATGGGAAAGAAAATCCCCCGCACCGTCTGCGGAGTGAGGTTATTCACAACGTGGGACGCTTTGAACGCAGGGTCAGGGGGTGGGGCGATATCTTGCCGCGTCACAGCAGTGCCAATGGAAACCCCGGTGGCAGAGGCTCCCCAACCGTTGGTAGGCACCTGCACCAGGGGGCCATAGGCTGTGGGTAGACCGGCCCCATCCACGGCGGTAATCGCAGCAATGCTAAAGGCATCGTTGCCGTTGCGCTCCATAATCAAAAACCCTACGTTTCCCTGATCCGCCAAGGGTACCAATACCCCAGGGTTGGCGATGATGTAGTCAATCCGTTTGATGTTGTTGCGGGTCTCTTGCTGACCGGGGCCAGCTTCAGTGTTGTTAAAAACGTTGTCGATGCCCCGGTTGATGGTGCTGCTGAGCATGGCGGCCTCAATACTGGGAGCCTCGCTGGGGCCTAGGGTTAAGGTGGTGCCGTTAGCCACAGACGCTTCATAAAACAGAGACTGGCGGGCGATCGGTAACCCTGGGTCGCGGCGAAACACAATCTGCTGCGGCAAACCCACCGGAGGCAGCAAATCGGTTGCCGGTTCGAAGCGACCTGAGGCCGTTTCTACCGCCTCCAGAACTCGGTTGACGCCAGCCCCAAAGGTTTGATTGATGGTGGCTCCTGGTGCCAAGCAGCCAGGAAAGCTGGCCGTATCGCAGCCTGGGGCAAAGGGGGCATTGGGATAATTAGTCGTTGTGGCAGGCTGGCCAGTGGTAATCAGGGTTTGCACTGGCACAAAAGGCGCTAGCTGAGCCAGGGCTGGTTTGCCGCCGCCCAGCAGCCCCAACGCCACCATTACCAGCCCGCCCATCAGACCAAGCCACCCAGGACCACGGGCGCGGCGCAGCACAGCATTCTTTTGGGGGGGCAGAGGCAGAGGAGTCTGGCACATGGCGAATATCAAGGAACTGGGCTCAGTAGGGTGGGCATGGGCTGAGAAAACGGCGACCTATTCTAGCTGGAGATCGGCCTCTTGATCTCGGAAGATGATGTCGAGACCGCGCACGTCGGTAAAGATAAACTCGACGCGGCGATCGCGGGCATATTCTACGCGACCGCTGCCCTCGCTGCGGCGCTGGGTCTCACCAAAGGGCACAATTCGCATGCGCTCCATGGGCACCCCTTTGCGAATTAGGTACTCGCGGGCGGCCAGGGAGCGGCGCTCGCTCAGGGCCAGGTTGTAGGCATAGCTAGCGCGGGGGTCGGTGTGGCCGTGCAGTTCCACCGTGAGGAAAGGATATTCCAGCAGGGCGGCGGCAATCTGGTCGAGCACCCCGGCGCTCTCGGGGCTGATGTTAGAGCGATCGAGGGCAAAGTGAATGTTGCGCGGAATTTCGAGCTGTAGGGGTTGTAGCGGCGGCGGCGGCTCCACGGGCGCAGGGGGCGGCTCCGGTGGGTTACAGCTCGGCGGCTCTACCGGGGTGGCAGTCAGATCGGGCAGGGTGCCATCGGCGGCGAGCACGGCGGCGACGGCGGCGGGTTCTGAGGTGCCCCACTGTAGATCGGTGGCGATCGCGCTCACCCGAGTACCGGGCGGCAGTGCCAGACTGGCGCTAAAGGTGCCCTCGGGGCTGGCGGTCACGGTTCCCAGTGGCTCAGTCAGCGGACTGTAGGGAAAGCCATCTTCCGCCACTCGGTACAGATCCACCTCGCTGCCGGGGTCAGCGGTGCCGGTGAGGGTGACCTCCGCTGCGCCGCTGGCAAAGCTGTAGGCGTCAAACTGAGGGGCGTTGATGGCGGCGTTGCCG
>JANPIO010000162.1:0-9172 GCA_031425055.1 Phormidium sp. VAR_61_metabat_6 | reverse complement strand
CCGCATTCTTTTGGCCGATGACAACGCCGACATGCTCGACTACGTCAAGCGGCTGCTGAGCCCTCAATACACCGTCGAGACGGCCAGGGATGGCCGAGCCGCGATCGCCGCCATTCGGCAGCAGCGCCCCGACCTGGTGCTGAGCGACGTGATGATGCCCGAGATCGACGGCTTCGAGCTGCTGCGGCAGCTGCGCACCGACAGCCAGACCCAGGAGCTGCCGATCATTTTGCTGTCGGCCCGCGCGGGGGAAGAATCTCGCATTGAGGGTCTGGTCGCCGGGGCCGATGACTATTTGACTAAGCCGTTTTCGGCTCGGGAGCTGTTGGCCAAGGTGAAGGCAGCGCTCAAACTGGCGCAGCTGCGGCAAGTAGCCAAGGCCACCCTGCAACGGAGCGAGGAGCGATCGCGGCTGGCTATTAGCGTGGCGCAGCTGGGCACCTGGCGCTACGACCTGCGCACCCAGCTGGTCGAGCTAGACGAGCGCATGCGGGAAATTTGGGGGGAGTCAGCAACGCCGTTGCCGATCGCCCAGATGCGGGAGCGGATTCACCCCGACGATCGCGATCGGGTGGTCAGCGCCGTCAGCATGACCTTTGAGCCATCATCGGCGGGCACCTACGAGATTGACTACCGCATTGTGTGGAACGACGGCACCGAACGCTGGATTATGGCCAGTGGCCAGACCCTGTTTGCCGGCGAAGGCGCGGCGCGGCAAGCGGTTGAGTTGCTGGGCACGGCCCTCGATATCACCGAACGCAAGCAGACCGAGCTGCTGCTGGAGGCGCAAAAGCGTTTGCTAGAGCTGGTTGCCTCAGGGCACCCCCTAGAGGATTGTCTAAATGCTGTCTGTATCGCCGTAGCGCAGCTCAATCCCCTCATTCGGGCCTGCTTTTTGCTGAGCGACGCCCAGCGACAGCGGTTCGCTGAATTGATTACCCCAGACTTTCCGCCGTCCTTGGGCGAAGGGCTCAGAGGTGCTCCTATCAATGACCTCTGCATCGGCACCTGTGGCGAGGCCGTTTACTCAGTACAGCCCGTCACCTGTCAAGACATTGCCAGCGACGATCGCTGGTCGCAGGCCTGGCGCGATCTGTGCCTGGCCCACGGCATTCGAGCGGCTCACTCTACCCCGGTGCTAGACCGAGCGGGGCTACCCCTGGGGTTGCTGATGCTCTGCTTTGACCAGGCTCGACAGCCCACCCCCTGGGAACACCAGCTGGCCGACTTTGGCACCCAGGTGGCCCGCATTGCCTTTGAGCGCGATCGCGCCACCCTGGCCCTGCGCGACAGTGAATATCGCTATAGCACCCTGTTTGAGTCGATGGATCAGGGCTTTTGCATCTGCGAGCTGTTGTTTGACGACAGCGGTGCGCCGACAGACTATCGCCTGTTGGAGGCTAACCCAGCCTTTGAAAAGCTGACAGGGCTATGCCAGGTCAACGGAAAAACAGCGCGGGAACTAGTGCCCGACCTGGATGCCTTCTGGGTTGAAACCTATGGCCGCGTGGTGCTGAGGAGGGAAGCCCGTCAATTTGAACATGAATCGGTGTTGACGGGCCGCTGGTTTAATATCTACACCTTTGCCGTGGGTGAGCCGCAGCACCACAGGTTTGCGATTCTGTTGACCAATATTAGCGATCGCAGAGTGCTAGAGCAAGATCGAGAGCGGTTTCTAGCAGTTAGCTCAGATTTCCAGGTCATTATTGGTGCTGATGGTCATTTTCAGTGGCTGAGTCCCGCCTGTGAACGCATCTTGGGCTGGACTACCGAGGACATGCTGGCGCGTCCCTGGTCAGAGTTTGTCCACCCCGACGACGTAGCTGCATCGGTGAGAGAAGCAGATCATGTGTTTTCGGGCCACGAAACCCTGTCCTTTGAAAACCGCTACCGGCACAAAGATGGGTCATATCGGTGGTTTTTGTGGAATGCCCAGCCCCATCTAGATGGCCAAGTTCTCTACGGGGCGGCGATCGATATTACTGACCTGAAGCAGACCGAAACTACCCTGCGGCAGCGAGAAACTGAGCTACGGTTAGTCACCAATGCCGTCCCCGCCCTGATCTCGTTCGTAGATGCCGACCAGCGCTACCGCTTCAACAATCGTGGTTATGAAGACTGGTTTGGCCATTTAGCTAGCGCAATCTACGGCAAACCCCTTTGGGAGGTTTTGGGTAATACAGCCTACGAGAATATTCGCCCCTACGTAGAGCAGGTTCTAGCTGGGCAGCAGGTGACCTTTGACGCCCAGGTGCCCTACAGAGACGGCGGCACTCGCTATGTCAGCGCTACCTACGTGCCGCGCCTCAGCCCCCAGGGGGTGGTAGAAGGCTTTGTGGCGCTGGTTAACGACATTAGCGATCGCCGCCAGGCCGAAGCAGCCCTGATCCAGAGCGAAGAGCGCTACCGCTACCTGGTCGAGTCCATTCCTCAACTGGTATGGACCGCTAACGCCGAGGGAGTACTGGTCGATGCCAACCAGCGCTGGTGCGACTTCACCGGGCTCATCCTAGAGCAGGTCAAGGCCACCGGCTGGTCAGCCGTAGTGCATGCCGAAGACGTTCCTCTGCTCAGCCAAAACTGGGCGATCGCCCAGCAGCAGGGCAGCAACTACCAGGCCGAAGGTCGCATGCGCCGGGCCGATGGCGTCTATCGCTGGCACCTGCACCAGGCGGTGCCGCTCAAGACGGAACAGGGGCAAGTGCTCAAGTGGTTTGGCACTGCCACCGACATTGAAGACCAAAAGCAGCTAGAGCAGCAGCGCAGTCAGCTGCTCCAGCAGGAACAGGCGGCCCGCGCCGCCGCCGAAGCCGCCAGTCGCACCAAAGATGAGTTTTTGGCGGTGGTTTCCCACGAGCTGAGGTCGCCCCTCAACCCCATTCTCGGCTGGGCCACCCTGCTCAAAAATGGCACTCTAGACGAGACCAAAACCCAGCAGGCGCTCTCGGTGATTGAGCGCAACGCCAAGCTGCAAACCGAGCTGATCGATGACCTGCTCGACGTATCTCGCATGCTGCGGGGCAAGCTCCAGATCTCGGCCAGCCCGGTCAATTTGGCCGCCACCATTCGAGCCGCAATCGAAACCGTGCGTCTGGCGGCAGAGGCTAAATCGATTTCTATCGAAACCCACCTAGAGACTGACGTGGGCCTGGTCTCGGGCGACGCCACCCGGCTGCAGCAGGTGGTGTGGAATCTGCTGTCTAACGCCGTCAAGTTCACTCCTGCTGCCGGACAGATCGATGTGCGACTGGTGCGGGGCGACGCTAACCAGGCCCAAATCATCGTCAAGGACAGCGGCAAGGGCATTGTGCCGGAGTTCCTACCGCTGATTTTTGACTACTTTCGCCAGGCCGACAGCGCTACGACCCGTCAGTTTGGCGGACTGGGGCTGGGGCTGGCGATCGTGCGTCACCTGGTCGAGCTGCACGGCGGCACCATTCAGGCGGCCAGCCCTGGCGAAGACATGGGGGCCACCTTCACCGTCAGTCTACCGACCCTAGACTACCAGGCTCTGGCCCGGCCAGACTTCCCGCTCCAGCAGCCCTCGCTGGGCCTGCCGGGCACCCAAATCTTAGTGGTGGATGATGACGATGATACGCGCACGTTTATCACCTTTTTGCTAGAGCAGGCAGGGGCAAGTGTCGTTGCCGCCGCCTCGGCCAAGGAAGGCTTAGCAGCCCTCAAGCAGGCTCAACCCCAGGTTTTAGTTAGCGACATCGGCATGCCTGACATGGATGGCTACATGCTGATGCAGCAGATCAGAGCGTTACCGCCT
The DNA here is from genome assembly GCA_031425055.1 of Phormidium sp. VAR_61_metabat_6. Taxonomy (GTDB): domain Bacteria; phylum Cyanobacteriota; class Cyanobacteriia; order Phormidesmidales; family Phormidesmidaceae; genus Nodosilinea. The sequence continues at coordinate 5,397 of JANPIO010000162.1, read as the reverse complement.
GAGCAGGGTGGACAGGTGCCGGCGATCGCCCTGACCGCCTACGTCAGAGAGGCTGACCAAGAGCAATCCCTCGCTGCCGGGTTTCAGCGGCACATCTCTAAACCGGTAGAACCCGCGACCCTCCTGCGGGCGATCGCCGAGTTGCTCCAGTCATAACTCTTCCCTAGGGCTTCCTGGCCGCTAGATCGCGTCTTCTGCTCGCTTTAGGGCCACAATCACCGTCGTCAGCCACAGCAGGCCAACGATCGCCCCTGCGATCACATCGCTGGGCCAGTGAGCGCCTAGCACTAGGCGCGAGCTGAGAATCATGCCAATCCAAACCGTTATGCCCATCCCAATCAGCAGTCTTTCAACCCAGCTGCGCGAGGCTTGGCACCACAGGTAGGCCAGCAGCCCATAGACCGTAATCACCACCACCGCATGCCCCGACGGAAACGAATGCAGCCCCGGAGCTGCAATGCCACCGGCGATTAAATCGGGCCGATCTCGGTTCCAGTAGCCCCAGCCAATCCACACCAGCGTAAATTGCAGCCCGTAAGCGGCCATCATGGTGGCGGCCAGCAGAGGGCGCGATCGCGCTACCATCACCCCCACAAATCCTCCCACTAGGGGCAGCATACCGAGCAAGTTACCCGGCGATTCCCAAGTAATCGATCGCGAAAAACTCAGCGGCAGGCGTTCGGCCAGCACCGGCAACAGCCGTGCATCCCAATCCTGTAGGCCCTGATCGACATGTCCCTTAGCCCAGACGGTGAGGGTTAAAGTGACCAACGCACACAGCCCTAGACCAATGGCTAATGTGCCCGCCCACCGCCGCCATACCGCTTGGGGCACTTTGCGGCAGTCTTGCCAAAGCCGATACCAACCCTGCCTAAACGTTTGAGCCGTCACCCAACGTGCCATGCCGCGTTCAACTACCTGTAGCCACAACTAGGGGGGCATAGTAGCCCCTCTATTCGTCAGTCATATGTCTAGATGCAGCGAGCCGCTAAGGAGAAATGCGCCGATAGCGAGCCTGAACCTCAAGGTGAATGCCATAGGCAATTAGGCCAAGGGCAACAATACCCATTAGCCAGGCTCCGTGGGGCTGCTGCTGAATGGCTTGCAAAGCTCCCTCTGTGGTTCCAGCCTGGCTGGCATCAGACGAGCGAGCCGCTTGAATAAAGAAATAGCCGATAATGACCGCGACAATTCCCTTCGCCGTCAGCCCAAAACGACCAACGCGCGTGATCCACTTCTCGGTGCTGGCGCTCATCTCAGACAGCTTCAGCTTGCGGCGAAACTCAGTCGAGTAGGCCCGATAAAACGAATAAAACCCGTAGGCCACGCTAGCGACGCCAACAGCAGCCACCAACCACCGACCAAAAGGTTGAGACAGCAGGGTAGCGGTTTGCTCTTCACTGCCACCACCTCCGCCACCCGACGAATTGCCAAAGACCAGCTTTAGCGCAGAAAAGGCCAAGCCACTGTAGATTAGCCCGCTAACCGCGTAGGCGAGGCGTCTGCCAATGGCCGCAGCTCCGCTGTCTTGGTGCTCTGGGTCTTTAATGGCCTGCACAAATTGCCAGAGCACATATCCCAACAGCCCAACGGCGACCAAAAACAGCATGAGCTTGCCAAAGGGTTGAGCTGCGATCGCCTGAAAAGCGCCCTCGGTGCCCGTTATCCTTCCACCCCAGTCAAAGGCAGCCATCACAGCCAGCAACCCGACAATCATATAGACAATTCCCTTAGCAGCATAACCAAATCGTGCTAGGCGTTCAATCCACTTTTCAGGCTCTTGTCCTTGAGGGGTTAATTCTTGAATGTTCATTGACATTACCTATACGGTTTAGCTTTCTAGATCTAAATAACATTGTCAAGGGAGGCACTTTTTTACGGCTTCACAAAGACTTTGCTTATCAAATTAAATGTGCTCTGCTGAAGGTAATAGATCTATATCTCTTAAATCAGCCTGAACCATCCTTCCCACGTTAGAGTTTGCAGCAGTGAAGCCTCTACCTTTTGGCATGGCTGAAATAGATTTACCCAGTCGTTTCAACGTTTTTAATACAGAAATAACAGTCCATCGGTTACAACCAAAGACTGACAACTAATACCGTAATATTGCAGACAAGCCTTCCAAACTCAAAGCAGATTTTGGTTTTCGCAGCATCCAGTCCGCCCGAAGTGAACAACCAATAACATTATTTAAGGAAATGTAGTCAAAAAAAGACCTTGCTTTCGCAAAAGCAAGGTCTAATCACAGCATAAAAAGCCCTAGGGATATGGCTTACCGCTTCACAATAATCCAGACGGCATGAATAATACCGGGGATGTAGCCTAAAAGCGTAAGCAAAATATTGATCCAAAACTGGGTGCCAATCCCTTCCTGAAGAAAAACTCCCAGGGGCGGCAGAAAAATGGCCACTACAATCCTTAAGAGATCCATAAAGCGTTCTTAGCCTAATCTTTTCTTTCCTTAATTAAAAGATATAGGCGTCAGCTTGCCATCTGCCTTTGGTTAGTAAAATTATCTATACAAAGACATAGTCGAGCCAAGATGGCTCTTAAGGGAGATGACGTTTTGACTCCAATGGCGATCGCGCTACTCGAAGGGCCTTGGAAGGCGATCGCAGCATTATTCAACAATGGCTAGACAAATTTTGGGTAAAAGGCTTTCTAGACCAGCATTAATTTGACTGCCTGTGCATAAGCTCAGAGGCCTATCCCACTCTTGCAAGACTGAGGATAAGAATTAACCGTTGAGATAAGCTGTGCTGTCTAAGAAGCTGTCTGATGAACTTTTCACCACGCTAAATTACTACTTTACGAAGACTTCTAACGGGTTGTACTCAATTTCGACCCTGTCTCCGTATTTGATCTTGGGTATGGGTGGCGCAATGATTTCGATAATGGATGGATTTTGAAAGTTGCGCTTTTTGGTTTCTGGGTGAGGGTAATAGATCCAGCAATTGTAGGTTGAGGTTTGGAACAAAACCCGACAGCGCGAGAAGGAAAAGTCTTCGGGAGGATGGCGATCGGTCCACTCGACCTGTCGAAAGGTAAATTCAGGATTGGTGAGCTGAAAGGTGTGGGGGCTGATGGAAATATTGAGCGTTCCTGCGAAATAGCCCGACAGATCTAACCCTAAAGTTTGAAAAAATGGCGTTTGCATCTCAATTGTCCCGCGAGGATAGGGGCTATCCATAGCAACGCCGGAAGCTACTTGGTGTCCATGATCTACAAGGCCACTTACAGTGTACCAATGCTCATTAGTCATCTGAAGACTATCTCTGCTAAGGAGTTTGCTAGTTGAGTACTCATTGTGACGAAGAGGCTATCAATAGTTTCTTTAGAGGTTCAACTAGGGGAGGCAGATTATTTTGGGCAGTTTCCCACACGATCGCCAGATTCACCCGGAAATATTCATGGGCCATCATGTTTCGCATGTCGGTCATTTGTCGCCAGGGTAGCTCTGGAGCCAGGGCTTTGATGTCGTCAGGAATATTGGTTGAGGCTTCTCCGATAACGATGAATTGATAGACGATGGACTCTGCGAGAACGGTATTTATAGAAAAGGTTTCAAAATCAAGCCCCTCTAGGCGCTGTTGAACTAAGTTGATAGCGCTTAGAATATCTTGCACTCGTAGCGGCCAATCCCTAGAAGACACGAATGGCATCCTCCAACACTGGCTCTCGCAGGTGCTCTTTAAGAGAATCGGTAGTGCCTAGATCGATAGAGCGCTCTAGCAAGTCTTCTAGGAAATATTGAATTTCGAGCAACTGGAAGAGGCCAACGGGCTTAGAGAACTCGATGAGGAAGTCAATATCGCTGCTGGGGGTAGCCTGGTTGCGGGCGACAGAGCCAAATAGATCTAGGGATTTGACACCCATGGATTCTAGGGCGGCTTGGTGAGCTTTAACCTTGGTCAAAACGTCGCTACAGGTGGGAGAGTCAGCCATGACCGGGATTTAGCAGGGATATAGCAATTATCCCAAAATTTTCGAGTTAATGCTAACTGGTGTAATCATCTCCAGAAGTGAAACGGTGGATTTGAGCATGGTGGCAACATCGATAGAGTGCCCTAAGGCGTTGAAAATTTTGAGAAGGAAGTCTGTTTAGGTGTCGTCGCAGTCGAAAACAACGCTAACAAGATGGCAATATTCAACTTGCCTCAAATGGATTTGGGAAAATCTCGATTAAGCGCGATGCGGTTATACAACGTGATAGTTGCATTCTTCAATAGTTGCACATTGCTACTTTATAGCCATCCTACATTCAGCCAGGTACACTGCTGTAACTTTTGCCTTAGGGCATGCGGACTAGGCCGCAAAGTTGCCACATCAGGAACTCGTATCTGCTTTCCGTTGATTGTTCTGTACTCAGTGTTTTGTAGATCGGGATGTAGTACAACCCGTAGCGTGTCAGGGTAGATAGCGAGTAGGTTGAGGTCGAAGAGGGTATGTAAATCGGCTCGGAGTAATAGCCCGTTTGTGGGGTCGTTATTTTCGGTTTTAGCATAAGGAATGATGTGTGCGGCTTCTAGGGCTTCGCCCGCATCAAAGCCTGTGATAGCACATTTGTAATCATAAGCATCTAATAGAGTTTGACGAAATTTTGTTTGCCCTTGCCGCTTGGCAATTTCAACTAAGACTCTTTTTTGAGCTTCGTCAGTTGCTGAAGGCTCCAAAAATCTTGGTTCATCAAGTTTGTCTCTAATGCGTTCAAGCTCAGCTTGAGAATTTTCTTTAGGAAAGGAAGTTGGCGCAGGAGTAATGATTGGAGATTTTGTTTTAGCTATCTTAGCTAAAACAACATTGAGTTTATTTTGTGCCCTAGAATAATTCGGATCTATATCTAAGGCTTGCTCATAATAGCCAACGGCAGACTCTAAGTCATCTTCTTCTCTAGCTTTGTCACCTCTTTCCACAAAGACATCAACTAACCTACGCCCTCTACCTTGCCTTTGCTGAATAAGAGAATGTTCTTCCCATTCGCCAACTAAAGCTTGAACTGCAAGAGGATGATCAGGCGCAAACTGTCTGCCACTACCTTGAAAATGAAAGTTAACTCCCTGAAACTGTGGCCGTCCTCTCAAGGTACTTTGCTCCAAGGGAAAATCAAAGTCAACTGCAGAATCTAGCTCAAGACACACGTAAAAGGTGTTGTCCACATGATCTACATAGGCCGCGCTTAAGCCTTCATATTGGAGATCAATATTTCTGAGCTGTTCATTTTCAGGAGCAGGAACAACCGTACCTGCTGCGATGATACCTGTTGGACGACTGCCACTCCTCACAAGGTAGGCTCTATCACCAACTTGTATCCTCTTTGTATTGGCACAGCTCCAATTAACATAGGCAAATTCACCTTTTGAGACTATTGCCTGGACATGACGAGGAACATCCTTGGTT
>JANPIO010000161.1:0-8991 GCA_031425055.1 Phormidium sp. VAR_61_metabat_6 | reverse complement strand
CGGGCGAACCTGGGTATGGAAGTGATGCACGAGCGCAATGCTCACAACTTCCCCCTCGACCTAGCCACGGCTGAGGCACCTGAAATCATCGGCTAGTCTTGACCGACTACCCCATTGATGGATGATTAAAAGAGCGCTCCTTGTAAAAGGGGTGCTCTTTGCTTTAATGGTGGCGATCGCTACACTCTAAAATAAGCAATGCCCATCGGTGGGCAAAACCCAAACGAGACAGGCCCTCACAATGCAAGCACTTCGGGATTTACAGCAAAGCCAGGGCGCGATTTTGTCGTCACAAAAGATTCCCAATACGTTTAATAATCCTGCTGATTTAGAAACGGTTAAGGCTGGAGCCGTGCTGTTCGATCGCAGCCATTGGGGCGTGCTTCAGATGTCTGGGGGCGATCGCCTGCGATTTATCCACAATCAGACCACCAATGCGTTTACCCAGCGCCAGCCCGGCGAAGGCTGCGACACCGTATTTGTGACCTCTACCGCCAGAACCATCGATCTGACCACCGTTTACCTTACCGATGAAGCGCTGCTGATTCTCACCTCTCCTGGTCAAGATCAGCGTCTGATGGACTGGATGGATCGCTACATCTTTCCGGCCGATCAGGTATCACTAGCGAACCTAACCGCAGATACAGCTATTTTTTCCCTCGTTGGCGCTGGCAGCGCTGCTGTACTCAAGAATTTGGGGATTGAATTGGAGCCTGATCTGCCCACGGCCCACCACCGGAACGTTGATCTTGGTGGTGCGGCTCTACGCCTGGCGGTAGGCAGCGGTCTGGCTCTGTCTGGGTACACCCTCATAATGCCGGTAGAAAGCGCAGCATCCGTGTGGCAACAGCTGACCGATGCTGGAATCCTGCCAGCAGGAGAATCGCTCTGGCAGCAGCTGAGGGTGCAGCAGGGGCGTCCTGCCCCAGAGCGCGAACTCACCGACGATTACAACCCTCTCGAAGCAGGGCTGTGGGACGCGATTTCCTTTGAAAAGGGATGCTATATCGGTCAGGAGACCATTGCTCGGTTAAACACCTATCAGGGGGTCAAGCAACAGCTCTGGGGCCTTCATCTGAGTGCCCCGGTTGATCCAGGAGAAGTTATTTTTGCCGAGGATGAAAAAGTGGGTTTACTCACCAGCGTAGTTGAAACTTCCGGTGGTTTAAGGGGGTTAGGCTATATTCGCACCAAGGCTGGGGGAGCCGGCTTAACGGTCAGGGCCGGTGCGGCTAATGGCGTGGTAGTTGATGTGCCCTACCTGACTCGAGGGTACCTGACGACGAATAATCTACCCGTTTAAGCGGTAATTTGGATACTCTTAGGTAAACTCACTTGATTGTATTTAAGTGACGCGCTGATTGTATTAAGCTTGGTCAGCCAAGCATTGCCGTACACATTTATACCCTATGAGCCAACCTAAACGCGCCCTGATTACCGGTATTACCGGTCAGGATGGATCGTACTTAGCAGAATTACTTCTAGATAAAGGCTACGAGGTTCACGGCATTATTCGCCGCACCTCTACATTCAACACTGATCGCATCGATCACATTTACGTTGATCCTCACAGTGCCGAAGCGCGTCTGTTTTTGCACTACGGCGATTTGACCGATGGCACCATGCTGCGGCGCATTCTTGAACAGGTGCAGCCCCAGGAGGTTTTCAACCTGGGTGCTCAGTCCCACGTGCGGGTGAGCTTTGATTCACCCGAATACACCGTCGATTGCGTGGGTATGGGCACGCTGCGGCTTCTTGAAGCCATTCGCGACTACCAGCAACGCACAGGGCTAGAAGTGCGCTTTTACCAAGCTGGCTCCTCGGAAATGTTTGGCAAGGTGCAGGAAATTCCCCAGACGGAAACGACGCCATTTTACCCCCGCAGCCCCTACGCCTGCGCTAAGGTCTTTGCCCACTGGCAAACGATTAACTACCGCGAGTCGTATGACCTGTTTGCCTGCAACGGCATTTTGTTTAACCACGAGTCTCCCCGGCGGGGCGAAACTTTTGTAACCCGCAAAATTACTCGAGCGGTAGCTCGGATTGTGGCTGGTCAGCAGAAAAAATTGTATCTGGGCAATCTCGACGCCAAGCGCGACTGGGGCTATGCCAAAGACTATGTCAAGGCCATGTGGTTGATGCTGCAGCAAGATCAGCCCGATGACTATGTAGTAGCCACTAACGAAACCCACGCCATCAGCGAATTTTTAGATATTGCCTTTAACCACGTCAACCTCGACTGGCATGACTACGTGGAGTTTGACCCCCGCTACCTGCGGCCTGCCGAAGTGGAACTGCTGATCGGTGACTCGACCAAAGCCCGCCAGGCTTTGGGCTGGGAGCCCAGCGTCACCTTTGAAGAACTGGTGCACCTGATGGTGGAGAGCGACCTAGAGGCGATCGGTATTCGCCACGGCAATGGTGCCCCCTCCGATGTGGCGACTATCCGCAAAGAGATGCTGCATTTAGCACCCCAGGGCTAACAGCTAAAGTTGGTCGACAACCCAAAAACGGTATCTGTCTTGGGGATGGATGCCGTTTTTTTGGTCAGCAAAGCATGCGTTTTAGGGGCCTTTCCTCTAATATGGGGAAGAACAACTGGGAGCGTGACTCAACCACTTAGCTTGCCCAGATTGCTGTTGTAGGTTTTCCTTTGTATGGCTGATGAAAAGACCCCTCCGGTAGACTCTGCCCCCGCTGAGGATACCCCTGCTCCCCAGTCAGAGGCTCAAGCAGCAGATGCTGGGCACGAGGCTGCTAAAGCTGCCCCTAAGGCTGATGCTGAATCCAAAGCCGCACCAAAAGCTGCTCCTAAGAAGGAAAAGCCCCCCGCGTTAGAAGACAAGCCGTTCACTGAATTTGTTGAGCAGCACTTTATTCCAACGCTAGCATCAGCGCTGAAGAACAAGGGTATTGACGATATTCAGCTCACCCTCGATCAGCGTCTCCTAGATGTATTTGGCATTAGCGATAGTGAGCCGTACTGGCAGGTGAAGGGGCAGTGGCAAAAGAGAGATGGCGAAGCCTCCCCCTCGGGAAATCGCCAGTTTAACATTGCCTTCACCAAAGACAGTATCTCTAGCCCCAAGCTGTTCTACTTTGCCGATAAGGGATCTCAGCCCAGCACCATTGAGCAGTTTATGGGTGACGAGCGTAAAATTACCCTAGATCTTCTGGTCTTGTTTACGCTGCGGCGACTTAATGGGCAAAAGTGGCTAGCGCGGAACTGATGGAGTGAAGGGACAGTGGCTAGGGGAGTGGATCGCAAGCTCTAGCTGCGGTGGGTGGCCAGAAACTGCCGCAAAAGACCGATCACTACGGCGGGATGCTCTAAGTGGGGCAGTACTCCGGAGTTAGGAATTTCTATCACCGTTTGGATTGCTTTGGAGTTGAGGCTGGCCAACCGTTTGACCATTGCTGGGGCGCTAAACCGCGACTCGGCTCCTAGCAGAATGGTGGTTGGGGTTTGCAGCTGGTGAATATAGCGCGAAAGATCGAAGCTAACCGTTCCATTGAGGGAGGCTAGGGCAGAATATTCGGCGTTGGGTTGCTGAGTGCAGGTGAGATAGCCCTGTACCGTTTCTGGGGTAATGCGGCGGGAGTCGGCAAAGAGAAAGGTTGAGAGGAACGATCGCACCGCCAGTTCATTAGCTGCCCCTACCTGATACAACGCTTTGTCTATACCGGGTGTGCTGGCCAGCAGGGCGGGTAAGCTGGCTTTGTAGTCGCGGCCAAAGTCACTGTTGCCTGAGGGTGACACTAGAAACAGGCCTTTGAACAAATCGGGCCGCAGACCCGCCAGGCGAATCACGACGCCAGCGGTAAGCGAGGTGGCAACTACTAAGGCCGGGGGCTGAGCCACCGACTCCAGCAGGTGGGTGAGCATGTAGAAGTAGTCTTCGGTTGAGTAAGAGTGGGGTGGATGGGTCGACTGCCCCCAGCCAATCAGATCAGGGGCAATAACTTGGTGGGTGGCACCAAAGGCGGCGTAGACCTTAGACCATTCAAACGCTGAGGAGCCACCCCCCAGGCTGTGTAAAAAAACGAGGGGCGGACGGGTCGCATGGCTATCTATTTGCCAAGGCCAACCGCCGGGGGTGTAGTAGGCCATGACCCCTAGGTCTGTAGCGAGGGCCTGCTGAATAAAGCCCAGCGGCTGGAAGTTAAGCATGGTGATATTCGCTAAGATTCGTGGATGTGGGGCTATCCCCGCGCTGTGATTCAATCTTAGGGCCAATCTAGGGGCCTCTGCCGCCCATTTGAATTCTCCCGGGAGGTGAGGTCAACGTTACCGAGCGAGCTGCTAATTTATCGATTTCAGGGGGAGGGGCTACAGCCCAAACGGCTGGCGTTGGATGGGGCAAATCGGGCGATCGCCGCCGATCTCATTCAGCTCTTTCAGCAGCAGGTGGGTCTCACCCAGGGCGACCTCAACCGCCAGCTGCAAGATCTTGAAGGCGAAGACACCAACTACCGCATTAAGCGCGGTCTGTCCCACATTCTGCGCAACAGCTTTGCCACCTTTGATGTGGTGAGTCCGCTGGAGCCCATTGAACTGCGGCGGCGGGTGTTTGCGCTGTCTGCTCAATCGATTCCGTCTGCGATCGCAGCCGAGGCCCATTTGGCAACCCTGGGCCAGCAGCTTTCTGAAGAGCTAGATCGCGAAGTCTCAGTAGCTGATCTGCGCCAGGGGCTCTACGCCGATCGCCAGGACAACCACATCCTGATCGAGTTTGACGCTCCGACCCCTGATGCCCTGATCCATCGCTACAATCTGTCGCAGACCCAGGGGGTGTTCTACAAAGCCAGCGACCTGGTGATGCACCTGTACCGCAATGATCCCGGCGAGTACAAGCTGATGTTTCGCTATTTGAAACTGTTTCGGCTGATGACTTATATTGAGGGCGATGCCGATCAGGGGTTTACCATCACCATCGACGGCCCCGCCAGCCTGTTCAAGCCCAGTACGCGCTACGGGGTCGATATTGCTAAGCTGATTCCCGCTATTCTCCACGTCAGCAAGTGGCGGCTGACGGCGACTCTGCAAATGAAGGACAACTTTACCCAGCAGGTAAAACCTCGCCAGTTTACCCTCGACAGCAACTGCGGCCTAGTCACCCACTATCCTCCCGGCAAAACCTATGACAGCATGATTGAGGAGTCCTTCGTTAGCCGCTGGCCCGCCAAAACCCCCTGGCGACTGGAGCGAGAGGTGGATTTGGTGCCCCTGCCCGGCAGCGTCATGATCCCCGACTTTCGCGTGGTACACCCCGACGGGCGCGAGTATTTGCTGGAGATTGTCGGCTACTGGCGGCCTGAGTATCTGCGCAAGAAGTTTGCCCAGGTACGCAAGTCGGGGCGCGACAACCTGATTTTGGCAGTCTCAGAACGGCTCAACCTGGAGAATGCTGGAGTAGATATTGCGAACGTCCCAGCTCAGGTGGTGTGGTTTAAGACCAAGCTTCAGCCCAAAGTGGTGCTAGAGGTACTGGGAGAATGAGGCATTGCCGAGCATCAGGCCTTCCCTACGATCTAGTTACAGGAAAACCTAGGAGCAGAATTCCTTGGCTAGGTCATGATTGTGCCGCCCATGAGTTTTTCGTAGCGCCGCTGAAGTTCTTTGGCCAGTTTGGGCCAGTGGGCCAGTTCTGGATCTTCATTCAGCATGGCTTCTGCGGCCTCGCGGGCCAGCATCAGTACATCTTGGTCTTCAATCAAACTCGCTAGGGCGAAATCGGGCAGGCCCGACTGGCGGGTGCCCAGCACTTCTCCAGGGCCGCGAAAGCGCAGATCCATCTCGGCGATGAAGAAACCGTCTTGGGACTGCTCTAGTACCTTGAGGCGCTGAATGGCATTTTCGCTGCGGCTGCCGCTAAGCAGCAGGCAAAAGGATTGGGCGGCCCCGCGCCCGACTCGGCCCCGCAATTGGTGGAGCTGAGAGAGGCCAAAGCGTTCGGCGTGCTCAATCAACATTACCGAAGCATTGGGAACGTCTACTCCGACTTCCACTACTGTTGTAGACACCAGAATGTGAGACTCCTGATTGCGGAAAGCGGTAATGGCATCGTCTTTTTCGGCAGACGACATGCGTCCGTGGAGTAGACCGACGGTGAATTCTGGAAAGATCACCTCTGCTAGCCGCTGATGCTCCTCTACGGCGGATTTGAGATCGAGCTTCTCGGACTCTTCAACTAGGGGCAGCACCACGTAGACCTGGCGACCCTGGGCAATTTCGCGCTTGATCAGATCGTAGGCATGGGGGCGTTCTTTGTTGGTTAGCAGGGTGGTTTGAATCGCCTTGCGCCCCGGCGGCAGTTCGTCAATTTGGCTCACATCCAAATCGCCGTGCATGGTCAGCGTGAGTGTACGGGGAATGGGGGTGGCGGTGAGGGTAAGCACGTGGGGGTTTGCGCCTTTTTGGGTCAGCCTGGCCCGCTGCTGGACGCCGAAGCGGTGCTGTTCGTCGATCACTACCAGGCCCAGGTCGCGGAACTGCACTGGGTCTTCGATCAGGGCATGGGTACCGACGAGGATGGGCAGTTCGCCGGTGGCCAGTTCGCCCAGCATTTTGCGACGTTTGGCAGCGCGGGTGGAACCGGTCAGCAGCTCAACTGGCAGGTGGAGCTGGTTGAACCATTCTACTAGTTTGCGATAGTGCTGTTCGGCGAGCACCTCGGTGGGGGCCATGATGGCCGCCTGATAGCCTGACTGAATGGCCGCGAGGGTGGCAACGACGGCAACGACGGTTTTACCGGAGCCGACATCCCCCTGCACCAAGCGGTTCATCGGTACGGGCTTTTGCAAGTCGGCGAGAATGTCGTTGACCACCCGCTGCTGGGCACCGGTAAGGCTAAAAGGGATCACGCTGTAGAACTGGTCGATCAGCTTCCCGGTGGGGGCGAGGGCGATCGCAGTTTGCTGGGCCTGCTGCTGCTGGCGGCGGCGCAGGAGGCCCAGCTGGAGGTAGAGAAATTCGTCGAAAACCAGGCGGCGACGAGCCTGGGCCAGGTTTTCTTCATCGTCGGGGAAGTGAATCTGGGCGATCGCATCCTCCACCTTCACCAACCCATACCGCTGCTGCAAATCCACGGGCAGAGGATCCTGGAGTTCGGGCACCGCAGGGAGAGACGCGGCTACAGCTTTGCGTACCAGATCCGCCGGGACGCCTTCGGTAAGGGAATATACCGGCACCATGCGGCCAATAGTAAGCGATTCAATGCGATCGCCCAAACTGTCCAACACCTCCAGGTGCGGATCCTCTAGCGTCACTCCAAACTTGCCGTCCTTCACCAGGCCCGAGGCGGCGACGATCGCCCCCTGAGGATACTGGCGCTTTTGCTGCTGCTGCCAGCCAGGGGTGGCGTAGCGGTTGCCGGGGTAGAAGCGGTTGAGCTTGAGGGTGCCGCTGCCGTCGGAGAGGTGCAGCTCAAAAATGGTGAGTTTTTTGTTACGGGGGCTCGTGAAGCAGTTGACCCGCTTCACGGTGCCGACAATGGTGACGGTTTCACCCGGCTCTAGATCGCGGATTTTGACCTGCTGGGCGTAGTTAATGTGGTCGCGAGGGTAGTAGTAGAGCACATCCTGCACCGTGAACAGGCCTAATTTGGCTAGGCGATCGCTGTTTTTTGGCCCGATGCCCTTGAGGTAGGTAACGGGCTGATCGAGGCCAAAGTGAAAACTGCCAGTGCCGGATGCCTCTGCTAATTGAGTTGTTTTAGGGGTGGCGCTAGGTTTTTTGGCTGTCTTGGACGCGGCTGATTTTCTAGAATCTGGAGCAGCACCCTCCCTCGTACGCAGGGCTTTGGTCTCGGCAAATTTCTCTAGTAGGCGCTGGGTGCTGTGGAGAAAGCGGCGGGTTTCGGCCACCAGGTGCTGGCGCTGGGCAAAGCTGAGGTCGATGTAGCCGTCGTACTTTTGGGCGAGGCTCTGCCAAGACTGTTGTTGGTCGCCGGGGAGAGCCGTTGGGGGCTGTTGCAGGCTGTCCCGCAAAAACTCACTGAAGCTCTGCTGCTTACCCACTAAATTGTTAAAGCCGGTTTCGGCCTCGACTGAGAGGGCTCGCTGGAGCCGCACCCAGTCGGGTAGGGAGGTCTGTGCTTCTGTCATGGATGCTTGCCCCAGTGCCCTAGCGGGATGAGTCGTCGTACCAGACAGCGCGCCAGGCTTGCTCGGCCTGGGCGATCGCCAGCTCGCGCTCGGCCCGCTGGTACTGTTTACCCAGCTTGCGCAATCGCCCTACAGCGGTTCGTAGTTTGCTGCGCAACAGGGCAGTCTGCACATCCCCTAACTCTAGGTCGGCCAGACGCAGCTGAACGGCGGCCAAATGGGTCATGGTGCCTTCTAGGGCTTCTTCCTCATCGTCTGCGTCGACTTCTTCCTCGTCGCGTTCGGTCTGCTGGCGATCAAACTCAGCGGCTACATCCCCAGCCATGGCTACTAGCACATTGAGTACGTTGGGGACAGCGCGCCCCTTAGGAACCGCCATGTCGGCGTCGGAGGCAACCTCTAATACCGACTCAGGCAGGTCAGGAATCACCTGAATCTTGCGCAACAGCCGGTTGGCTTTTCTGGAGACGCGCTGGAGTACATCGCGAATTCTTTGCTCCAGAATGAGGTGATGCTTGGCAACCAGGGTAGGCGTCAGCGGGTCGCCGGTAAACGGGCGATCGCGAAATATGTCGTCTATATCGCTGGAAATAGCCGCCATCAGGACAGACTGGATCAGCTGCTTGGGGTCAAGCGCCGAGGCTTCACCGTCGGTAAAAGACTCGTTTTCGTCTGACGGCGGCATGGCTTCGGTAGACTCTAGAGCCGAATTCGCATCGGAGTCTTCGGCGATTGTCTCTTCTATTGGGGTTTCTACCGGTGTTGCTTCTACAGGTTCCTCGATCGCCTCAACATCGGCTTCGTCAGCCCCTGCCTGATCCTCCTGCTCCAACACCTCATCAGCAGGAGGGGCTGTGGAGCCTGTCGAGGGCTGGGTCAAGCCAG